>CAJACZ010000179.1 GCA_903938365.1 uncultured Pseudomonadota bacterium
CGTAGCTGATCTGCCGGCCGTCAGCATGGGTGATGCGGCCGGACTGCACCGCGCATTCGGCGACCGGCACGCCCCAGTCGGCGGCGGCGGCCGCGAGCAACGTGGCGCGCGCGGTGGCGCCCGCCTGACGCAAGGGCATCCAGAGTTCCGGGATGCTGGTGGAACCGCCCGTCACCATCACGCCGAGGAAGGTCGAGGCCTTGGCCAGCAGGTGCTCGCTGGCGCGTCGCACGACGCCACGGTCTTCGGGCGCGAACGGCAGGCCGCTCGGGATGACGACGTAGTTCTTGTAGATGGGATCGATAGGCGCGGACTCGACGCGGACCCGCGACCAGTCGCAGTCGAGTTCTTCGGCGAGCACCATCGCAAGACCCGTGTGGATGCCCTGCCCCATCTCGCAGCGCGGCACGATCACGGTGACCGAGTCGTCGGTGCCGATCTTCACCCAGCCGTTGAGTTCGACCTCTCCGGGCTGCAGCGGAAGCGGTCTGGATCCGCGCAGGCGCTGCGGCAAGGGACTGACGCCCCAGCCCACCACCAGGGCGCCCGCAGTGCCGAGACCGGCCAGCAGCAGGGTTCTACGCTTCATGCTTTCCTCTATACGTCCGGTCCCCCGCGGGTCCTGGGGTCCGGGTGGTTTAACAGTGTACGCCGAACCCGATTGCCGATCCGCGCAGCCGGAGCGTATATTCGGGCGGTGTTCCTGACGCGTCGCCACACCCGGTCCGTCCTGCGAGCAGTGCTGCCGCTGCTGGCGCTCGTATGGGCCTCGCTGCCGCTGCACCATTGCAACCTGGCGGTCGCAGGCGCGACTGACGCCCGCCCTGCAGCCACGATGGTGACGGGCACCGACGCGCGCACGGTGTATTGCCACCAGGTTGCCGATCCCGCCGGGCAGCCGGCCGAATCCTCCATGTCCTGCGACGACCTCGGTCGCGCCGGCCCGGACCTGCGGCCGTCCCTGACGATCGACGTGGTGCAGGTGCAGCTCAGCTTCGATGCGCGCGGACACGACCCGGGGCTGCACCCCGTCTCCCGTCGCGACGAACGACCGCAGGATGACGGTCGATGGCATCCACGCCGCCTGCATCTGCAGAAATCCGTCCTGCTGGTCTAGCATTGCCACTCTGATGATCGCCCGCCTCCGGCGGCGATCGGGTGTCTGTGCCCTGCACGCCTCCGGGCGGCAGGCGGATCGGCGAACCAGGACGGGCTCGACATGAACAAGCGGTTGGTATGGATGCTCGCGGCGTTGCTCGCGGGCTGCTTCGGACTCTCGACGCCGCCGGCAGCGGCGCATGCGGTGCTGATGAAGGCCAACCCGGCCGCCAACCAGCAGCTCGAGGCCACACCGCGCGAGCTCGAGCTGGCGTTCAACGAGAACGTCGGCCCAGTGTTCTTCAAGCTGCTCGACCGCGCAGGCCAGGAGGTCGGCCAGCCCGGCGAACTGCGTCTCGACGGCAACAGCGTGTTCCTGCCGCTCGGCCAGACGCTGCCCAACGGCACCTACATCGTCACCTACCGCGTGATCTCGGCGGACACCCATCCGGTGGGCGGCTCGTTCGCGTTCGCGATCGGGGAAGCGGTGGCCAGCGGCGCCGACGCCGCGGCCTCCGGCAGTGCGGCCAGCCTCTGGGTATTGCCGACCTATCTCAACCGCATCGTGCTGTACGCGGCGATGCTGCTCGCCGCGGGCTCGGCGCTGCTGCTGCTGGTCATGAGCTGGCCGGCGTCCGTGGAGCCCGGCCTGCGCCGTCAGGGCCGCATCGGGGCGCTGGTTGCGGCGGTGGCGTTCGTGGTGTCCATGGCCGTGGGTGGCGCCGACATCGTCGCGGGCGGACCCGGCGCGCTGCTCTCGGGCGCCGCCTGGTCGGCGGCGATGGGCTCGACGCTCAGCGTCAGCGCCGCGATCGGCATACCGGGCGCGCTGCTCGCCGCCTGGGCCTTCGGCCGTCGCGCCGAGTGGCCACTGTGGACCGGCTTCGCGCTGCTGGTCGGGAGCTTCCTCGTGACCGGCCATGCCGCCACGGCCGTGCCGGTGTGGCTTGCGGCCACCAGCGTCGGCCTGCACCTGGTCGGCGGCGCGTTCTGGTTCGCAGCCTTCGCGCCTCTGGTGGCGACCGCGAAAGTCTCGGCCGCGCCCGAGGCGGCCCGCGTGATGGACCAGTTCTCGTCGCGGGCGGTGTGGCTGGTCGGCCTGGTGCTGGTCTCGGGCCTGGTGGTCAGCTGGATCCAGGTGCGCTCGCCCGCAAACCTGTTGAGCACGGACTACGGCCAGCGGCTGCTGGTGAAGCTCGGGCTGGTGGTGGTGGTGCTGGCGATGGCGTTCTGGAACAAGTCGCGGCTGACGCCGGCGCTCGCGCGGGGCGGCGCCGCCGCGGGCGCGAACATGGCGCGCTCGATCCGCATCGAGTCGGGGGTGATGCTGCTGGTGGTCGCCGCAGCGGCCTCGCTCACGCTGCCCACGCCGCCCCGGGCGCTCGGCGAACAGGCGGCGGCCACCGCCGCCGGCGCGATGCCCGCCAGCGATGGCTTCAGGGAGACCTGGACCAGCGCGGGCTACAGCGTCGAGGTCGAGGTCACGCCGGCACGCACCGGCGAGAACATGGTGATGCTGCGCTTCAAGGATGCCGCCGGAGCGCCGGTGGCGATGCAGCGCGCCAGCATCGACGTGTCGCTGCCCGCCGCGCAGGTCGAGGGCATCACCAAGGTCGGCGAGGCGATGCCGCCGGACATGTACCACTTCATGATCCCGGAACTGATCATCCCGGGCGACTGGCGCTTCTCGGTCAGCGCGTTCGTGTCGGACTTCGACAAGCTGGACTTCGAAGGGACGGTGCCGGTGAAATGATCGCCACCGTCGCACGCAAGGAGTTCCGCGGGGCGCTGCGCGACGGGCGCGTGCTGGCGGGCGCCTGCGTGCTGCTGCTGCTCGGACTCGTCGCGCTGGCGAGCGCGGGCGCACGCTACGCCAGCCTGAGCAGCGAGCGCGCGGTGGCGCAGGCGCTGATCCAGGAGCAGTGGACCGAGCAGGGCGACAAGAACCCGCACTCCGCCGCGCACTACGGCATCTATGCGTTCCGGCCGGCGCTGCCGCTGAGCTTCTTCGACCCGGGCGTGCTCGCCTACGAGGGCGTGTCGATCTGGCTCGAAGCCCACAAGCGCAACTTCCCGGCCGGCCGGCCCGCCGATGACATGACGGCGCTCGCGCGCTTCGGCGAGCTCTCGCTGGGCTTCGTGTTCCAGGCGCTGGTGCCGCTGGGCCTGCTGCTGATGACCTATGCGGCCTTCTCGAGCGAACGCGAGAGCGGCACGCTGCGCCAGGTGCTGGCCTCGGGCGTGACGCCGGCGCAGCTGTTCGCCGGCAAGTTCTTCGGTCTGGGCGGCGCGGCGCTGCTGCTGCTCGCACCACTGCTGCTGCTGTGCCTCGGCGCGCTGGTGTACACCAGCGGCACGACCTGGCTGCCGGCGGCGCTGGTGCTGCTGGGGGCCTGCATCGTCTACGCCGCACTGGTGCTGCTGCTGGCGCTGACGGTGTCGGCGCGGGCCTCGAGTTCGCAGAGCGCGCTGCTGGTGCTGCTGGCGTTCTGGGCGGTGGTCACCTTCGTGGTGCCGCGCATCGCGGCGGACCTCGGCCGCATCCTGCAGCCGACCCCGACCCTGGGCGAGTTCCAGCGCGGCGTCGAGGCCGACCTCGCCACCGGGCTCGACGGCGAATCGCCGGCAGCGCGGGTCGAGAAGCGCCGCGCGCAGCTGCTGCAGCTTTACAAGGTGGAGCGCGAGCAGGACCTGCCGATCAACTTCCAGGGCATCGTGTTCGGCATCCAGGATGAAGTCAGCAACGCGGTCTACGACAAGCATTTCGGCATGCTGGAGCGCGCGATCGATGCGCAGGTGGACGTGTTCGAAGCCGCCAGCGTGCTCTCGCCGCGCATGGCGCTGGGCGTGATCTCGCAGGAAGTCGCGGGCACCAGCCTGCAGCACCAGCGCTACTTCGAGCGCGGCGCCGAGGCGTTCCGCCGCACGCTGATGGACATCCTCAACCGCGACATCGCCATGAACTCGAAGAGCGGTCAGGCCAACTATCGCGCGGGGCCGGGGCTGTGGCGCCAGACCGGCGAATACCGCTTCGAGCCGGAGCCCCTGAGCGCGTCGCTGGCGCGCTGCGCGGCGCCGCTGACGGTGCTGGTGCTGTGGTTCGCGGTGCTGGTGGGCGCGTCGGTGGCCACGACGCGCCGCCTGCAGGTGCTGGCGACATGAGCACCGCGATGCTGCGCCAGGAACTGCAGCTGCTGCGCCGCGAAGGGCTGGCGCCGTGGGCGCTGATCGCGCTGACGCTGCTGCTGGTAGCCGCCGCGCTGAATGGCCGCGCGCTGCTGGGCGTGCAGGCGCGCACGGCGGCGGCGCTCGAGGCCGAGGCCGCGGAGACGACACTCGCGCTCGCCGCCCAGGCGGGCCGCGGCGTGGCGACCGCGATCTCGCCGGGCGTGGTGGGCTACAGCGTGCTCAACAAGCCGGTGGTGCTGCCGGCGGCGCCGCTGGGCGCGCTGGCGATCGGCCAGGCCGAACTGCTGCCTGCGTGGTACCCGGTCACGGCGCGCGGGCCCCACCATTTCCTGGCGCGCAACGAGCCGGACAACCCGCTGCGCCTCGCGGTCGGCAATTTCGACGCGGCCTTCGTGATCGTCTGGCTGCTGCCGCTGGTGGTGATCGCGCTGTCGTTCAACGTGGTCTCGGCGGAACGCGAACGCGGCGTACTGGCACTCGCGCTGGCGGCGGGCTCGAGTCCGGCAGGGTTCATCCTCGGCAAGGTGGCCGCGCGCGCGCTGCTGCTGTTCGTGTCGCTGTGGCTCGCGCTGCTGGCCGCGGCGCTGGCCGCCGGCGTGCCGCTGGGGCGCGCCGCCGGCGCGCTGCCGCTGCTGCTGTGGTTCACGGGCGCCACGCTGTATGCGGCGTTCTGGTTCGCGCTGGCGCTGTTCGTCAATTCGCGGCCCCGCGCCTCGGACCAGAACGCGGGCCTGCTGGCCGGCGCCTGGCTGGTGCTGGTGGTGCTGCTGCCGGCGCTGACCCACCTCGCCGCGACCACGGTGTTCGCCGCGCCGTCGCGGGTCGCGCTGACCACCGAACTGCGCGAGGCCAGCGAGTCGGCAGATCGCGCCGCGGCGGCCGCGCGCGACCAGTATTTCTTTGATCACCCGGAGATGCAGGGCGGCGACCCGGACCGCAGCGCCTATTTCCGCAGCGTCGCCGAGTCGGAGCTCAGCGTGGCGACGGCCATGGCGCCGCTGCTGGCGCAGTTCGAGGTGCAGGCGCGGCGCCAGCAGGGTCTGGTCGAGGTGCTGCAGTTCCTGTCGCCGGGCACGATGACCTGGCAGTCGCTGACCGCCCTCGCGGGCAGCGACGGCGCGCGCCACCGCGAGTTCCGCGGCCAGACGCTCGCGTTCCACGAGCGCTGGTCGGCGTTCTTCCGCGAGCCGCTGCTGAGCGGGGCGACGCTGACGCCCGTGGCGTACGCGGCGCTGCCGCGCTTCGAGTTCGACGAACCCCCGCTGGTCAGCACGCTGCCGCGCGTGCTGCCGGCGCTGGCGGCACTGCTGGTGCTGTCGCTGCTGCTCGGCGCGGTGTCGGTCCGGCGGCTGCGCCGGTTCCCGGTCGTCTGAGGCGCCCCCGATGCCGCTGTCCGCCGGGATCATGACGAGGAGAACCTGAGTGCTCGAGGCCCGCAAGCTGTCCAAGTCCTATGGTGCCGTCGTGGCACTGCGCGAACTCGACCTGCTCGTGCCGCCGGGCGAGATCTACTGCCTGCTGGGCGCGAACGGCGCGGGCAAGACCACTACGATCAACCTGCTGCTGGGGTTCCTGGAGCCCAGCTCCGGCAGCGCGCACGTGGCGGGGATCGACGTCGCCGCCGACCCGAACGGCGCCCGGCGGCGGCTCGCCTATATCCCCGAGACGGTGATGCTGTACGGGGCGCTGAGCGGCCTGGAGAACCTGGGCTATTTCGCCGAGCTCAGCGGCCAGAAGCTCGAAGAGGCGGAACTGCGCGCCTGTCTGTCGCGCGCCGGCCTCGC
>CAJACZ010000180.1 GCA_903938365.1 uncultured Pseudomonadota bacterium
CAGGCAGCATCCCCATGGCGCGCTGTTTCCCGATCCGCAGCCGCTGGCGAGCGCCCGCGATGCAGACTGGCCGTATCGGCTGGAACTCGGCCATGCCGGAATGATGGACGAGCTGCGCGAGCTCGATCGGGGTCTGACCCAGCCGGATGCCGCCCAGAGCGGGCACTCTGGCCTGCTGCTGGTGAGCCGGCGCGAGCATGCCGTGTACAACTCGGTGGGCCACGACCTGCCCGCGTTGCGTCGCCGCCGACCGTTCAACCCTGCCTACCTGAATCCGAAAGATGCTGCGCGCCTCGGCATCGCCGATGGGGGATCGATCCTGATCGAGTCCAGCGTGGGTTCGTTAAGGGCGATCGCAAAGCTCGCCGAAGATGTGAGGGAGGGCGTCGTCTCGATCGCCCATGGGTTTGCACCCAGCGAAGATGGCTCCGGGGGCGCGAGCACCGCCGCGCTCGTCGACGACGAGCACGACTACGATCCGGTCAGCGGCCTGCCGCTGATGAGCGCGATACCCGTTCGCGTGCGACCTGCAGGCTGACGTGGCCCTGTCCGCTCAGCGCGGGATCGTGAGCACCACGGCGCTGGACCAGGCTGAATAGGCGGCGCCGTTGTAGGCACGGACGGCATAGCAGAACGTGCCGCCGGCGCTGACAGTGTCCGTGGCGCTCGTGATCTCGGCAGATACCGTGCGGATGCCGCCCATCGAATCGCAACTGCTGCGCGCAGCGTTGTAATTGGCCCGTCCGATCTGGAAACCCGTTTCTCCCACGGTGTTCCGCCAGGACAGGGTCGCGACACCTCGTGCGGCGCTCGCTGCCAGGGCGGGCGTCTGCGGCGCCTCGCCGTCGCCGGGGACGCGCACCATCACGTCGTTGCTTGGGTCGGAGTCCCCGGCCGAGTTGAAGGCGCGCACCCGGAACACGTAGGTGGTTGCGGCGGATAGTCCGGAGGCCGTGTACGCCGTCATGCCCGGGCCTACCGTGGCGAGGGGTGCGAAGGGCAGGCCGTTCCGCGAAACTTCGATCCGGAACCCGGATTCGTTGGCTGATCCGTCCCCCCAGTTGAGCCGCACCTGATGCCCGGCGGCGGGCGCGCTCATCGCCTGGACGGCGTACGAGCTGACGTGGGGCACGAAGGCCACCGCGCTGGCCAGATTCAATACGCCGCCGGAAACCGACGTGCCGCTCAGGGCGCCCACGGCACGGGTGCTGCCGAGGATCGCGCTGCGGACCTGCAGGTAGGTCCACCCGGGGCGGAAGCCGGAAATCAGCGCCGCTGCACCGGCGACATGCGGCACGGCGACGGAGGTGCCGCTCTGGAGGGTGTAGCGTCCGCCTGGCGAAGTGCTGAGGATGCTGCTTCCCGGAGCCGCGAGATCAACGCTCGTCTTGCCGAAATTGGAAAAGCCGGAGCGCGCATCGCTCGAGGTGATCGCGGCAACGGAGATCAGATTGTCGAGGTTGAACGAGGCGGGATAGATCGGTGTGACATCGTTGTTGTCGCCCACGCCATCGGTGCCACCGTTTCCGGCCGAGGCGATGAACAGATGGTCGGAGTCCTTCATCGCATCAATCGCGTCATAGAGCGACTGGCTGTAGCCACTGCTGCCCCAGCTGTTGTTCGAGACGCGAATGCCGCTGCCGGCAGCGTACTGCAGGGCCAGGATGGCGCTGGATGTGTAACCGATTCCCTGGTCGTCGAGGATCTTCAGAGGCACGAGCCGGGCCCGCCACTTGATGCCGGACAGTCCAATGCCGTTGTTGCCCCGCGCCCCGATGATGCCTGCGACGTGGGTGCCGTGGCCGTTCAGATCCGATGGATTGCTGTCGTTGTAGGCGAAGTCCCAGCCGTTCAGGTCGTCGACATAGCCGTTGCGATCATCGTCCAGGCCGTTGAGCGTCTCCCTGGGGTTCTGCCACATGTTGCCCTGGAGGTCCGGGTGCGTGCGGTCGATCCCGGTGTCCAGGACTGCCACGCTGAAATCCTGGTCGCCGCTGAAGACGGACCAGGCTCCGGGCGCCTGGATCCGGGTCATGTTCCAGAGGCTGCCGTACGACGGATCGTTCGGTGCGTTGCTGGTGCGCAGAGCCAGATCGGGCTCCGCATACTGCACCTGAGGGTGCCTGCGCAGCAGGGCGAGTGCCTCGGACACCGAGCGTCCGGGCCTCAGGTAGAGGCGCTCGAGGTCCGGCACGAGGGTAAAGGCGATTTCACGTTCCGTTCCCGCCGAGGCTCGTGCCTGACTGCGCACGGCTTCCTGGGTCAGTGGCTTGAAGCGAACGAGCACGCGATCATGCCTTTGCACAGCGCCCGAGGCCTGCGCAAAGACGGATTCAAGCGGCAGGCCGCAGGCTGCGACGGCACACCAGATCAGTGCACGGAACCCGGCGAAACGCTTCGGGTGCGGAGGACGGGTAACGGACTGCATTATTGTTCAGCACGGTGGCGGGGTGAGAAGTCCGTTGGATTATCATTTGTCAAAGTGTGACGCAGTCGCTTTGTTGACTTAACGCGGCACACTTAACAAAAGTGACAAAAACCGGGGCCTTGCGGCACCCTGTGCGGTGAATATCGGGCGCCGCGCGGGACGCTGACGTGCCGGCCCTTTTGCAGCTCTGCACCGCGTTGCGGAGGCCGCCGTGGGTGTCGCGGGTGTCTGTGGTGCCGGGCTAGTTGACACCCCGTGTGTTCAGACACTGAAGGTCCCGGACGCCCCGCGCTCGCATCCCGTCTGGCTCCTGCGCCGCGCCGTCGACACCGCCTCGGGCTTGAACCTTTCATTCGGGATGTGCGCAGGGAGCTTGCCGACAGGAGCATCGGTCGCTGCTAGAATCCCGCTCGTCCGGGACGGCTTCCGCCCCCGTAGCTCAGTGGATAGAGCGACCGCCTCCTAAGCGGTAGGTCGTCGGTTCAACTCCGGCCGGGGGCGCCAATTTGCCAACCAACCGTCCAGCAAGCCCCCTCAGGCATTGGATGCTTTCGATCGTCCTGGTGTGGGCGAGCCTGGGAGCGGCGGTCGGCGCGGCGTCGGACCTGCTCGCCGAGGCCGAAGCTCTGCTGGGTTCAGGGCAGGGCGTCGCGGCCTACGAACTGCTTGCGCCGCTTGAGTCTCGCCGCGCTGGCGACACCCGCTACGACTACCTGCTCGCCGTCGCCGCGATGGCCAGCGAGCGCCCCGCGGCGGCGGTGCAGCCACTCCGCCGCGTGCTTGCGGTCGCTCCGCGGTTCGATGGCGCCCGGCTGGAACTGGCCCGGGCGCTGCAGGCAGCCGGTGACGCCCAGGCGGCACGGGACGAGTTTTCGGTACTGGCAGCCGAGGGCGCTTCACCCCTGACCCGGGAACTGGCAGCGCGCGGGCTGGAGGCCTTGCGTAGCCCCGCGGCAGCGCAGCCCAGGCCGGTCAATGTCGAGGTGGCCTGGCTCGCAGGTGCGGGGTACGACTCGAACGCCAATGCCGCGACCACTGAAACGGGTTTTTTCGGCTTCATACTCGATCCGCGTGATCGGCGGCAGGCCTCGTCCTTCGCCGAGGTCGGCGCCAGCCTCCGCGGTGAACGTGTGCTGGTGCCGGGAGCCCTGCGCGCGAGCGCGCTGCTGCGGGCGGGCCATCGGCTCAACGTGGATGCGCGGGAGCTGGACCAGTCCGTGGTCGATGCCGGGCTGGCGCTGGATGGGCGGTGGCGCGACTGGCAGCTGGGCGCAGCGGCGCACCTGACCGGCGGCCTGCTTGATGGGCGCGCGCATTTCTCTGCGCCCTACGTCGAACTGTCGGCCTCGCATCCCGGGTTCGGCTCGCTCGAATGGGTAGGGCTGGCCCGAATGCTGTCACTCGACTACCGACAGGCGGAGTTCCAGCCGCTGGACGTGCGCCGCTATGTGTGGGGTGGTGCGTTGCAGAGCCGCCGACGGGCGGCCGGTGTGCCGAGCTATGGCGTGGCGCTGATCGGCGGGCGGGATACGGCGCGGGACGCGGCGTCGCCGTTCTCGAACGATCGCTATGGTGCGCGGCTCTTCGGAGCGCTCGATGTCGGTCCGGCGCGAGCCGTCTACGGTGAACTGTCCTGGCTCACCTCCGATTTCTACGGCGCCCGGGGCTTCCAGGGCATCGATCGGCTGGATCGGCAGTGGGTTGCGACGCTGGGCGTCGAGGCGCGTGACTGGCCGGCGGAGGGCTGGAGCACTGGGCCGCAACTGCGTTTCACCGATAACGCCTCCAACGTGCCGGTGTTCGAATTCGACCGACTGGAGGTTTCGGTGTTCGTGCGTCGCGCCTTGCGCTGAACTGCGACCTGCGTCACGGGGTACGCGAGGGCAGGCCGGCTGGCTCGGACTAGAATCACTCGCTGCCACCGCTCCGGAGGCACATCCAGCGAGCCAGGCAAGCCACAGTGACGAGTACGCCTCCGACGACTGACGGGGTTGCGGCGCCCGAACGCCGCAACGGCCGCGACCGACGCATCCGCACGTTCTGGGGTGTGCTGTTCGGGGGCATCTCGCCGCGGCGCAGGGTGCCCCGGCGGCGTGATGAGCCTCACCTGGCCGCCATCGACTGGTTCCACCCGCAATGGCTGGCCGTCGCGGTGCTGATCGTGCTGCTTTCCGTGGCTGACGCCTTCCTGACCCTGACGCTGCTCGGACTGGGCGCCAGCGAGATCAACCCGTTCATGGCACCCCTCGTCACCGGCTCGGGCCACAGCTTCGCGATCTCGAAGATGTTGCTGACCTGCAGCGGGGTGGTCACCCTGACGCTGCTGTCCCGCTTTCGGGCTTTTGGCCGCCTGCCGGTCGGTCTGATCCTGTACGGGGTGCTCGCGATCTACATCGTCCTGGTGAGCTACGAGCTGTGGCTGCTCGAGACCCATTCGATCGGGAGCTTCGGCGAACCCTGAGCGGCGGCACGGGCTTTCGCTTCGGCACCCCCGATTCCGTTAAACTCCGTTTTTACTTTAAGCCTTCCCTGGAGGTCGGTCTCAGTCATGGGCGCAACGCGCGGCGAGCAACTCGAATCCACTCCGCTTTACGGCGGCAACGCGGACTACGTGGAGGCGCTCTACGAGCAATTCCTGGGCGACCCGGCCAGTGTCGATGCCCACTGGCGCGACTACTTCGGTCGGCTGCCCTCTGCGGCTGGCCTGGAGCATTCACACCGGCAGATCCAGGCGGCCATCGCCGAACGCGCGCGACAGGATCGCACCGCGGTTGCGGTCCCGCAGGCGGCGACCGACATCAGCGCGAAGCAGGGCGCGGTGTCACGCATGATCCAGATCTACTCGAACCGCGGTCACCTGGTGGCCAGGCTCGATCCGCTCGGTCTCACCCGGCGCGAGCGTCCCAAGGTTCTGGACCTCGAGTATTTCGGCCTGTCCAAGGATGACCTCGACACCGAGTTCTTCACCGGCAGTCGCGTCGAGCGCATCCAGTCGCGCGCCACGCTGCGCCAGATCATGGCGACTCTCACCCAGGTCTATTGCGGCACGGTGGGCGCAGAATTCGCGCACGTGTCCAACACCGAAGAGCGCCTGTGGCTGCAGGACCAGTTCCAGGTCGGGCGCCTCAACCACGTTTTCACCGCCGAAGAGAAGCGCAACATCCTCTGGCAGCTTACCGCCGCCGAGGGTCTGGAACGCTATCTCCACACGAAGTACGTCGGCCAGAAGCGCTTCTCGCTCGAGGGCGGCGATGCCCTGATCCCCATGCTGGACGACATGATCCAGCAGGGCGGGGCCGTCGGAGTCGATG
Organism: uncultured Pseudomonadota bacterium; assembly: GCA_903938365.1. Classification (GTDB taxonomy): domain Bacteria; phylum Pseudomonadota; class Gammaproteobacteria; order Steroidobacterales; family Steroidobacteraceae; genus UBA964. Next base: position 5,740 of record CAJACZ010000180.1, read on the forward strand.
AATTCGTGATCGGCATGGCCCACCGGGGCCGCCTCAACGTGCTGGTCAACGTGCTGGGCAAGGCGCCCTCCGTGCTGTTCTCGGAGTTCGAGGGCAAGTACGACACGGCGCACCTCAGGGGTTCGGGCGACGTGAAGTACCACAAGGGTTTCTCGTCGGACCTGCGCACCCCGGGCGGCAACGTCCATGTCGGCCTGGCCTTCAACCCCTCGCACCTCGAAGTGGTCAATCCGGTGGTCGAAGGCTCGGTGCGCGCCCGCCAGGAGCGGCGCGGCGACGCTCCAGGTGATCGTGTCGTGCCGATCCTGATCCACGGCGACGCGGCCTTCGCGGGCCAGGGCGTGGTGATGGAGACCCTGCAGCTGTCGCAGGCGCCCGGCTACTACACCGGCGGCTCGGTCCATATCGTCATCAACAACCAGGTCGGCTTCACCACCTCGAAGCCCGAGGATGCGCGCTCGACCATCTATTGCTCGGACGTCGCCAAGATCCTCGAAGCCCCGGTGTTCCACGTCAACGCCGACGATCCGGAGGCGGTGGTCTACGTCACCCGTCTCGCGCTGCAGTACCGAATGCGCTTC
>CAJACZ010000181.1 GCA_903938365.1 uncultured Pseudomonadota bacterium
CCAACAATGACGTGTCCTGGCAGTGCGGTGCCAAGGCCCTGCCGACCGGCGTGACCGTCGTGGCCGCCTCCTCGGTCGCCACCACGGACGTGCTGGCCAAGTACCTCCCGGCCGTCTGCCGCGTCTGATCGGCCTGATCCGGGCCCCCGCGGGCCCGACCCCCAAAAGCCCCTCCACATGGAGGGGCTTTTCCTTTATCTGGGAGCCGGGTCACGCAGCAGGGAAGCGGAGCCATGCCAGAATCTTGACTGGTCCAGTAGTTTCTCCGTCACCACCCTCCTGAAGTAGACTATGTTCAATCTCGGTCGGTCACCTGGAACCCCAAGTCCATGAACGACAAAGCTTCCATGGCCGTCAGCGGCGCATCCCGTTCCGGCCTCGGCGGCCTACCGCAGCGGCTCGTCCAGGATGGGCTGCTCGACGAGTCATCGATGCTGCAGGCCCTGGCCGATGCCAAGGCCCAGAAGACCAGCGTGGTCACCCACCTGGTCGCCAAGGGCATCGTCGCGGCACGCGACATCGCCATCTCGGCGTCCACCGAATTCGGCGTTCCCCTGCTTGATCTCGACGCGATCCCGACAGACCTCGAGATCGTCAAGATCGCCAACGAAAAGCTCCTGGCGAAGCACCGTGTCCTGCCCCTCTACAAGCGCGGCAAGCGCCTGTTCATCGCGGTCTCCGACCCGACTTCGCTGGCGGCGATCGACGAGATCAAGTTCGCCACCGGATTGAGCGTCGAGGCCATCCTCGTCGAGGACGACAAGCTCCAGAAGGCCGTGGACAAGGCCGTCGAGCAGTCGGACCGGGCGATGACCAACCTCAGCGACGAGGAAGGCGTAGACCTCGAGAACCTCGAGATCTCGGGCGGCGATGCCGAACTCGAGGACGACTCGAGCAGCGAAGTCGACGACGCGCCTATCGTCAAGTTCGTCAACAAGGTGCTGCTCGATGCGATCCGGCGCGGCGCCTCGGACGTCCACTTCGAGCCCTACGAAAAGATCTACCGGATCCGCTACCGGGTCGACGGCATCCTGAAGGAAATGGCCTCGCCCCCGGTTCAGCTGGCCATGAAGATCTCGGCGCGCATCAAGGTCATGTCGCGCCTGGACATCGCCGAGCGGCGCCTGCCGCAGGACGGCCGCATCAAGATGAAGATCTCGAAGACGCGCTCCATCGACTTCCGCGTCAGCAGCTGCCCGACGCTGTTCGGCGAAAAGATCGTGATGCGCATCCTCGACCCGTCATCGGCCATGCTCGGCATCGATGCGCTCGGGTACGAGCCCTTCCAGAAGGTGCTTTACCTCAAGTACCTGGCCAAGCCCCAGGGCATGATCCTCGTGACCGGCCCGACCGGCTCGGGCAAGACGGTGTCCCTGTACACGGGGATCAACATCCTCAACAAGGAAGACACCAACATCTCGACCGCGGAGGACCCGGCGGAAATCAACCTGCCCGGCGTCAACCAGGTCAACGTCAACGCCAAGGTCGGCCTCACGTTCGCCTCAGCGCTGCGCGCCTTCCTGCGCCAGGACCCGGACGTCGTGATGGTCGGTGAAATCCGCGACCTCGAGACCGCCGAGATCGCGATCAAGGCGGCGCAGACGGGCCACCTGGTGCTCTCGACGCTGCACACGAACGACGCGCCACAGACGCTGACACGCCTGATCGACATGGGCGTCAAGCCCTACGCCATCGCGACCTCGGTAAGCCTGATCATCGCGCAGCGCCTTGCACGGCGCCTCTGCAACACCTGCAAGGAACTCACCACGGTGCCCGACGAGGCGCTGCTCAAGGAAGGCTTCCAGCCTGAAGACGTCGCCGCGGGCATCAAGATCTATGCGCCCAGGGGTTGCTCGAACTGCACGGACGGCTACAAGGGGCGGCTGGGTCTCTACCAGGTCATGCCGGTGACCGATGCGATCGGCCGCATCATCATGGGTGGCGGCAACGCCATCGACATCAATGACCAGGCCCGCGCCGAAGGCGTGTGGGACCTGCGTCGCGCCGGGCTTGAAAAAGTCCGCTCGGGGCTGACCAGCCTCGAGGAAATCAACAGCGTGACGATTGACTGAGCACTGAACCATGGCCAACGCAGTTACCAGCAAGGCACGCAAGCCGGTCCGCAAGGACACCTCCTTCCAGTGGGAGGGCGCGGACAAGCGCGGCAACCGCATCAAGGGCAAGGACCTGGCGGTGGACGAGCAGGCGCTGCGCGCGGAGCTGCGGCGCCGCGGCATCCTCGCCAGCAAGGTCTCGCGCGAACTCAAGCTCTTCAGCGGCGGCGGCAAGGTCAAGCCCGAGGACATCGCGCTGTTCAGTCGCCAGCTGGCCACGATGATGGCCGCGGGCATCCCGCTGGTGCAGTCCTTCAGCATCGTCGGCAACGGCCACGATAACCCGGCGATGCAGAAACTGATCCTCGACATCAAGGCGGACGTCGAGGGCGGCAGCGCCCTGCACGAGGCGCTGGCACGCCACCCGCTCTACTTCGACGATCTCTACGTCAACCTCGTCGAGGCCGGCGAACAGGCCGGCGCGCTCGAGTCGTTGCTCGAAAAGATCGCGACCTACAAGGAAAAGACCGAGGCCCTCAAGAAGAAGGTCAAGAAGGCACTCTTCTACCCGACGGCCGTCATGGTCGTGGCCATCGTCGTGACGATCATCCTGCTCATCTTCGTGATCCCGCAGTTCGAAGCGCTGTTCAAGGGCTTCGGCGCCGAGCTTCCCGCGTTCACGCAGTTCGTCATCGACCTCTCGCGGCTCCTGCAGGACCAGGGCATCCTGTTCGCGGCGGGCATCTTCGGGGCGGGCTACACGTTCCTTTACTTCAAGAAGCGCTCCAAGGCCATGCGCGAAGCACTGGACCGCATGGCGCTCAAGCTCCCCATCATCGGACCCATCCTGGAAAAGGCGGCGATCGCGCGGTTCGCGCGCACGCTCGCGACGATGTTCGCCGCGGGCGTTCCCATGGTCGAAGCCCTGGAGTCGGTCGCGGGCGCAACCGGCAACATCGTCTACTCGAACGCCGTGATGAAGATGCGCGAGGAAGTCTCCACGGGCCAGCGCCTGCAGCAGGCCATGCTGAACACCGGCATGTTCCCGAACATGGTCATCCAGATGATCGCCGTGGGCGAGGAATCAGGCTCGCTCGACGAGATGTCGGGCAAGGTCGCCACTTTCTTCGAAGCCGACGTCGACAACGCGGTGGACAGCATGTCGAGCCTGCTCGAGCCGCTGATCATGGCGATCCTCGGCGTGCTGGTCGGCGGACTCGTCATCGCGATGTACCTGCCCATCTTCAAGATGGGTTCGGTGGTCTGATCCGCCGCAGGTACCGCGCCGTTGACCTCGATCCTCGAAATCCTGGCGGTCTCGCCCCTCGCGCTGATGACGGTCGTCACCGCGTTCGGCCTGCTGGTCGGCAGCTTCCTCAACGTGGTGATCCACCGCGTGCCGATCATGCTCGACCGCGAATGGCGTTCGCAGTGCGACGAGCTGGCCGGCCGCACGCCCGTCGCCACCGAGCCCTACAACCTGGTGGTGCCCCGCTCGGCCTGCCCGTCCTGCAAGGCGCCGATCACCGCCGTGCAGAACATCCCGGTGCTCAGCTGGCTCGCGCTGCGGGGTCGCTGCGCGGGGTGCGGCACACGGATCAGCGCCCGCTACCCGCTGGTGGAACTGCTGACCGGGCTGCTCTCGGCCTGTGTCGCCTGGAAATTCGGTTTCGGCTTCCCGATGGTTGCGGCGCTCGTGCTGACCTGGTTCCTGGTCGCGCTGACCTTCATCGACATCGACACGCAACTGCTGCCGGACAGTCTCACCCTGCCGCTGCTGTGGCTCGGCCTGGCGCTGAGCCTGGCGGCCACTGCCGTGCCGGGCGCCGCAGTACCCGTGGACCCGCGCACCAGCCTGATCGGCGCGATCGCGGGCTACCTGTCGCTGTGGAGCATCTACCACCTGTTCCGGCTCGTGACGGGCAAGGAAGGCATGGGCTACGGCGACTTCAAGCTTCTGGCGGCACTGGGCGCCTGGCTGGGCTGGCAGATGCTGCTGCCCATCGTGCTGGGCTCGGCCCTGGTCGGGGCGGTGGTGGGCATCGCCCTGATGCTGCGTTTCGGCAGGGATCACCAGGCGCCGATGGCCTTCGGACCCTATCTGGCCGCAGCCGGATGGCTGATGCTGATGTTCGGCCAGGAAATCGTCTCCGGGTACCTGGGCCTGTTCCGGCCGGTCTCCTGAAACCGACCGCGCCCAGGCGTCCTGCATGACTCCGTTGCGCGTGGGCCTGACCGGGGGCATTGCCAGCGGAAAGTCCACCGTCGCCCGGCTGTTCGCCGCGCTGGGCGTACCCGTGATCGACAGCGACGAGATCGCACGCGAGGTCGTGGCACCGGGCACTCCGGGTCTGGCCGCGATCCGCGAACGTTTCGGCCCTGCGGTGATCCTCGCCGATGGCCAGCTCGACCGGCGCGCCCTGCGCGCGATCGTCTTCGCGGACGCCACGGCACGCCATGCCCTCGAAGCCATCACTCACCCCGCGATCCGCGAATTGATGGCGCGCCGCTCGGCCGAGGCCGACGGCGCCTACCAGATCCATGCGATCCCGCTGCTCGTGGAGGGCAGCCGACGCAGCCACCTCGATCGGGTACTGGTCGTGGACTGCCCGGAGGCCCTCCAGGTGCTGCGGGTCATGGCGCGCGACCAGGTCACGGCGGCGGCGGCCCGGGCCGTGCTGGCCGCGCAGGCGACCCGGGCACAGCGGCTGGCGGCGGCTGACGACGTCATCGTCAACGACGGGGACATCGGTGCGCTCCGGGACCATGTCGAGACCCTGCATCGGCGCTACCGGGCGGCGGCCGCGGAGCGCGGCCCGTGAGCCCGGATGCTGGATCGCCGTTTACTGTCTGCGACGCGGTGTCGCAGAATAGGAGGATGACCTCGGAAGCCGCCGACAGCGGGGCGCCCGCGCCGGCTGCGGCGGGCTCGCCCCTGGTATTCGAACAACCGCTCAACGAGCGGATGCGGACTTTCCTGCGCCTGGACTTCCTCTACAACCAGGCCCTGTTCCACAACCAGTCGCCCAGCCACTGGGGCAGTCGTGCCGCAGTCTCGAGCCTGCTCGACATCCTGGCGATCACCGCGCGGGTCGACATACGCGCCGACGTGCTCAAGGAACTCGAGCGCCAGATCACGATGCTCAACGAGTTCCAGACGCGCCCCGGCGTCGATGCCGGCAAGCTGCGTTCCGTAGTGTCGAACCTGCTGCGCCTGCGCTCCGACCTGCTCGGCTGCGGCTCCGCCTACCTGCAGCCCATCAAAGACTCGGAATTCCTCAGCGCCATCCGCCATCGCAGCGCGATCCCCGGCGGCACCTGCGAATTCGATCTGCCGGACTTCTTCTACTGGCTGAGCCAGACCAGCGAATCGCGGGTCGAGACCTTCACGCGCTGGCTCGGCATGCTGCGGCCGCTCTGCGACGCCATCGCCGAACTCCTCTGGCTCACGCGCCAGAACGGCCGGCCGCGCGCCGAAGTGGCGCGCGGGGGCGTGTACCACATCACCTTCGACCGCGATGCACCGGTGCAGTTGCTGCGCATCACGCTGCCGGGCGACCTCGGCATCTTCCCGGAGATCAGCGGCAGCCACTATCGCTCCAGCGTGCGCTTCGTCAGCTGGCAGGGCCCGCCCGACCGGCCGCGACAGGCCGAGGGTGACATCGACTTCCACATCACCTGCTGCACGTGAACTGCCCCACCTGCGGCCGCGGCATCGCCTGGAACGACACTTTTCCGGAGCGACCTTTCTGCTCGGACCGTTGTCGGCTGGTCGATCTCGGCGCCTGGCTCAACGGCGAGCGCGCCATCCCGGGGGAGCCTGCGCTCGAGCCCGGGCATCCGGAGCAGGGGCTGGAACGCCCCTCCCCGTTCCCTTTCCCGGAGGACCCCCATTGAAGCTGTTCGACGACGCCTTTGCCCCGAGCCCGCGTCGCGTGCGGATGTTCATGGCCGAGAAAGGCCTGCAGGTCGAAACCGTGCGGATCGACATCGCCGGCGGCACGAACCGCAGCGAGGACTTCCTGACCGTCAACCCGCTGGGTGAAGTACCGGTCCTCGAACTGGACGACGGCACGCGTCTCACCGAGTCGCTGGCGATCTGTCGCTACCTGGAAGCGCTGCATCCCGAGCCCTGCCTGCTCGGAGACGGCCCGCTCGAGCAGGCGCGCATCGAGTCGCTGGTGCTGCGGCTGATGTTCCGCGCCTACGTGCCCACGACGCAGGCCTTCCGCCATACCCATCGTTTCTGGGTGGGCCGCATCACCCAGGTGCCCGAGTACGGCGTACTGGCCCGCGCCGACGCGCTCGAGGAATGGCAGCGGATGGACGCGCTGCTCGCGGACCGCCCGTTCATCGCGGGCGACCGGTTCAGCCTCGCCGACATCGTCGGGTTCACCACGCTCGAGTTCGGCAAGCCTGCCGGCATCCGCCTGCAGCCCGCGCAGGCGAACCTCGCGCGCTGGCACG
>CAJACZ010000182.1 GCA_903938365.1 uncultured Pseudomonadota bacterium
GCCAGCGCTTCCCGAAGGCGGCGGGAGCCTGATCCCGATGAGCGCGCGCATCCCGACCCTCGTGCTCGGCGGCACGGGCTACGTGGCGGGCGAGGTGATCCGCCTCGTGCTCGGCCACCCGGAGCTCGAGCTGGCGGGCGTGCTCTCGGACTCGCAGCCGGGCGAGCCGGTGTGCAAGGCCTTCCCGCACCTCGCGGCCGTGCTCGGCGACACGCGCTTCCAGTCCCAGGCCGACATCGAGCGGCTCGTCGCCACCCTGCCGCGCAGCGCGGTGTTTTCGGCGGCGCCGCACGGCGTCAGCGCCGCGCTGATCGACGCCCTGCTGCGCGCCGCAGAAGCAGCGGGCACCCGGCCCAGCGTGGTCGACATCTCGGCGGACTACCGCTATTCGACCCCCGAGGCCTACGCGGCCGTCTACAAGCACGCCCACGGCGCACCGGCGCGCCTCGCGGACTTCAGCTGCGCCGTGCCCGAGCACCTCGGGCGCGCGCCGACGCCGCATGTCGCGCACCCCGGCTGCTTCGCCACCGCGACGCTGCTCGCCGCGGTGCCGCTGCTCGCGATGGGCCTCGTCAAGCCGACGCTGTTCGTGTCGGGCGTCACCGGCAGCACCGGCTCGGGCCGCAAGCCCGTCGACGGCACGCACCACCCCACGCGGCACAGCGACCTGTACTCCTACAACGCGCTGGTGCACCGGCACATCCCCGAGATCACCGCCTGCGCAGCCGCGGCGTCCGGCATCACCGCGGACTTCGCCTTCGTGCCGCATTCCGGCCCGTTCGCGCGCGGCATCCACGTCACGGTGCAGGCGCAGCTCGAGGCGCCGCTCGACACCGCCGGCGTGCTCGCGAAACTGCGCGAATACTACGAAGGCGCACCGTTCGTGCGCGTGCTCGACCAGGCACCGCGGCTCAAGGACATCGTCGCGAGCAACTACGCGCACCTCTCCGCGGCGGCCAACGGCCGCACCGTCGCCGTGATGAGCGTGGTCGACAACCTCAACAAGGGCGCCGCGGGCGGCGCCATGCAATGGATGAACCGCCTGCTCGGCCTGCCCGAGACCGCCGGCCTGACCGCGCCCGCCCCAGGCTGGACCTGAACCCCCACGGACCCGAAGCCATGAACGCCCAAGCCGCCATCGCCGCACAGAGCCCCGCCGATCACCTGGCGCCCGTCTTCGCGCAGTACCCGATCGAGGTCGTGGACGCCGAGGGCGTGTGGCTGCACACGCGGGACGGCCGCCGCATCCTCGACCTGTACGGTGGCCACGCCGTGGCGGCGCTGGGCTATCGCCATCCGGGCTGGACGCGCGCGCTCACCGAACAGGCGAATGCCTGCAATTTCCAGAGCAACGCCGTGCCCATGGACGTGCGCGTCCGCGCCGCGACGCGCCTGGCGGCGTTCGCCGGCGGCGGCTTCGACAGCGTGTTCTTCGTGAACTCGGGCGCCGAGGCCAACGAGAACGCGCTGCGCATGGCCTTCCGCATGACGCGCCGCCCGCAGATCGTCGCGGTCGAGGGCGCCTTCCACGGCAGGACGGCCGCCGCGGCCGCCGTCACCTGGGGCGCCGACCGCAAGTGGTACGAGTTCCCGCGCGCGCCCTTCGACGTCGCCTACATCCCGCGGCGCGACATCGCCGCCATCGCGCAGCACGTGACCTCCGCCACCGCCGCGGTCATCGTCGAGCCCGTACAGGGCGTCGGCGGCGCCTTCGACATGGGCGCCGCGTTCCTGGCGGCGCTGCGGGCGCGCTGCGACGAAGTCGGCGCGCTGCTGATCTTCGACGAGGTCCAGATCGGCATGGGCCGCAGCGGCTGGCCTTTCGCCGCCAACATGTACGACGTTATGCCCGACATGATCACCACCGCCAAGGCGCTCGGCAACGGCTTCCCCTGCGCCGCGCTGCTCATGCAGCCGCGCGTCACGGCCGCGCTGCAGATGGAGGGGCTCGGCACCACCTTCGGTGGCGGCCCGATGGCCTGTGCGGTGATCGAGGCGGTGATCGAGGCCATCGAGTCCGAAGGCATGATGGACAACGTCCGCCGGGTCTCGCAGTGCATCCGCGAACGCTGCACGGTGGGCCCGGTCGTCGGCCACCAGGGCGCCGGTTTCCTGCACGGACTGCGGCTCGACCGCCCGGCCCGGGACGTCCAGAAAGCGCTGCTCGCGAAGGACATCCTCGCCGGCACCAGCGGCGACCCGCAGGTGCTGCGCCTGCTGCCGCCCTACATCCTGCGCGAAGAGCACGTGGAACTCCTGCGCGAGGCACTGGTGTCACTATGAAGCGTTTCCTCGATCTCGCGAACCTCGGCCGCGAGGAGATCCTCGACCTGATCAAGCTGGCCCACCGGCTGGAAGCGCACCCGGAGCCGCGCGCGCTCGTCGGCCGGATCCTGGGGCTGGTGTTCTTCAATCCGTCGCTGCGCACGCTCTCGTCCTTCCAGGTCGGCATGGCGCGGCTCGGCGGCACGTCTTTCGTCATCACCCCGGGCCAGGGCACCTGGCAGCTCGAGACGCGGCTCGGCGCCGTCATGAACGGCGCGGCAGCCGAACATGTGCGCGAGGGCATCCCCGTGCTGGCCTCCTATTGCGACGCGCTCGGCATCCGCGATTTCGCCGAGGGCAGGGACCTGGCCACCGACCTGGCCGAGACGCGCTTCAACGCCATGGCCGGCCTCGTCCACAAGCCGCTGATCAACATGGAATCAGCGATCAACCATCCCTGCCAGGCGCTGGCCGACTGGAAGACCCTCGAGGACCTCGCGGTCCCGCGGCACGCGAAGTTCGTGCTGTCCTGGGCCAACCACCCGCGCATCACGCCGCTGGCGGTGCCGGCGGCCACGGTGCACATGGCTGCGCATCGCGGCATGGAGGTCGTGGTGCTGCGGCCCGAGGGCTATGCCCTGCCGCCGCAGGTCATGGAAAAAGCGCGGGCCGCGGCGCTGGCCTCGGGCGGGTCGCTGCGCGAGACCGACGACCGCGCCGACGCGCTGGCCGGAGCGCATGTGCTCTATGCCAAGGAATGGGGCTCCACCCGCCACTACGGCGAGCCCGAGGCGGACGCGCAGCTGCGCGCCGGGCTCAGCGACTGGTGCGTCCGCGAGGACTGGTTCGCCGGTGCCGAGCCGAACTGCCGCTTCATGCACTGCCTGCCCGTGCGCCGCAACGTCGCGGTCGCGGACGAAGTACTCGATGGTCCGCGCAGCGTCGTGCTGCGCGAGGCCCACAACCGGCTGACCGCGCAGATGGCGGTCCTGCACCGTCTGCTCGCCCACTGATTCCCCACGGAGAAACCGAAGAGATGATCATGCATCGCACCGACCAGGCTGCCGCCATCCGCTCACTGCGCAGCGCAGCCCCTTACATCCGCCTGTTCAAGGGCAAGGTGTTCGTCGTCAAGGCGGGCGGCGGCGTGTTCGGCGACGCGGCGGCCACGCGCGCGCTGATCGAGCAGATCGCGATCCTGCACTACTTCGGCGTCAAGGTCGTGTTCGTGCACGGCGGCGGCCCGCAGCTCACCGAGATCACCGAGCAGCTCGGCGTGCCGACGCGCATGGTCGAGGGCCGGCGCGTCACCGACCAGCGTTCCATCGAGGTGACCTCGATGGTGCTCAACGGCCTGATCAACACCCGCATCCTCGCCATGTGCCGCGAACTCGACATCGACGCCGTGGGCATCAGCGGCGTCGACGCCGGGCTGATCCACGCGCACAAGCGCCCGCCGGTGCGCATTGCCAGCACGGGCGAGACGGTCGACTACGGCCACGTGGGCGACATCGACCGGGTCGACGCGACCGTCATCCGCAAGCTGCTCGACAACGGCCTGATGCCGGTGGTGAGCCCGCTGTCCTGCGACGAGTCGGGCATGCTGCTGAACATCAACGCCGACACGGTCGCCTCGGCGATCGGTGCCGCGCTGGGCGCCGAGAAACTGGTGCTGTGCACGGGCGCTCCCGGCATCCTCGAGCGCGTCGAGGACCCGACCTCGATCATCTCGTACACCGACCTGCAGGGCCTCAAGCGCCTGCGCGACGAGGGCCGCATCGTCGACGGCATGCTGCCGAAGGCCAAGGCCATCGAAGAGGCGATCCGCGGCGGCGTGCGCCGCGTGCACGTGATCTCCTACAAGGCGCCCGAGGGCATCCTCGCCGAGGTGTTCACCAACGAAGGCACCGGCACGCTGGTGGTGGCCGACGTGCATGCGCTGGCGCCTGCAGAGCTTGCCGCCGGCGACGCCACGCAGGACGGGGGCGCCGCGGCTCCATGACCCGGCTCTGGGACAAGGGCGCGCCGCTGGACTCGCGGGTCCTCGCCTACACCGCGGGCGAGGACTACTCGCTCGACGAAAGGCTGGTCGCCTACGATGCGCGCGCGTCGATCGCGCACGCGCGCATGCTGAACCAGCGGCAGCTGCTGTCGGACGCGGATTTCTCGGCGATCCACGCCGGTATCGAGGCCGTTGCAGCGGAACACGGGCGCGGCGAGTGGCGCATCGCGCTGGAAGACGAGGACGGCCAGACCGCCCTCGAGAAGCGCCTCACCGCGCGCATCGGCGCCGCAGGAGGCCGGGTGCACCTCGGCCGCTCGCGCAACGACCAGGTGCTCACGGCGATCCGGCTCTACCTGCGCGACGCCATCGAGCAGCTGGGCGCGGGCGCGATCGAGGTCGCCGACGCACTCGACCGGCTCGGCGAGCGCGAGGGCAGCATCCCGCTGCCGGGCTACACGCACATGCAGCAGGCCATGCCGAGCTCGGTGGCACTGTGGGCGGGCGGCTTCGCCTCCGAGCTGCGCGACGACGCGCACGGACTGCGCCTCGTGCACCGCCGCGCCGGCCGCAGCCCGCTGGGCTCGGCGGCAGGTTACGGCACGCCCGGGCTGCCGCTCGATCGCCACGCCACGCAGCGCGAGCTCGGCTTTGCCGAGGTGCAGGAGCCGGTCACCGCAGTGCAGCTGTCGCGCGGCAAGGCCGAATCCCAGCTGCTGTTCGAGATCACGCTGCTGATGCAGGACCTCGGCCGCTTCGCCGCCGACGTGCTGCTGTTCTACACGCAGGAATTCGCGTTCCTCGCGCTGCCGGACGAATTCACGACGGGCTCCTCGATCATGCCGCAGAAGCGCAACCCGGACGTGTTCGAGCTGGTGCGCGGGCGCACGGCGACGGCACAGGGCTGCCTCACCGAGGCGCTGGCGATCTTCGCCAAGCTGCCCTCCGGCTACCAGCGCGACCTGCAGCTGCTCAAGCTGCCGCTGTTCCGCGGCATCGACCTGGCGCTGGCGACCACCTCGATCCTCGTGCCCGCGATCGACGCGATGCGCTTCCGCGCGGACCACATCCACCTCGATCCGTCCATCCACGCCGCCGAGCGCGCCAACGAACTGGTCGTGCGCGAGGGCATTCCGTTCCGCGAGGCCTACCGCCGCGTGGGCGCGGAGCTCGCGGCTGCCAAACCGGAAAAATGAGGCCGGCACGATGATCGAACGCAGCAGCCCCGTATGGCACCCCGGCACCACCCTGGAGGGGATGCAGGCGCGCTCGCGCAACACCATGATGGCGCACCTCGGGATCGAGCTCGTCGAACTCGGGCCGGATTTCATCCGCGGCACCATGCCGGTCAGCGAGCGCACCTGCCAGCCGATGCGCATCCTGCACGGTGGCGCATCGGTGGTGTTCGCCGAGACCCTGGCGAGTTTCGCGGCCAACGCGGTGGTCGACCCGACCCGGCAGGCCGTCGTGGGCCAGGAGATCAACGCCAACCACCTGCGTTCGGTGTCGGTCGGTGGCACCGTCACGGGGATCACCCGCCCCTTCCACATCGGCGCGCGCAGCCAGGTGTGGGGCATCGAGATCTTCAACGAGCACGGCCAGGGCGTCTGCGTCTCGCGCATCACGCTGGCCGTCGTCAACCTGCGCGCCAAGCCTGAGGAGAACTCCGCATGAACCAGCCCGCCCCGGCCGATTCCTCGCTGCTCACCTACACCCACGTGATCTACGCGCTGCACGCACTGTCGGTGCTGATCGGCGTGACCGGTCCGGCCACGATCGTCGGCAGCTTCGTGTTCGGGCTGCCCTCGATCATCGCGGTCATCATGAACTACGTGCGCCGGTCCGACGTCCGCGGCAGCTGGCTGGATTCCCACTTCAGCTGGCAGATCCGCACCTTCTGGTTCGCGCTGCTGTGGATCACCCTCGCCGGGATCATCTCCGCGCCGCTCGTGCTGCTGCTCGGCCTCGGCATCGTCACCTTCTTCGTCGCGGCTGCGGTCGTGGGCCTCTGGGTGCTGTACCGCGTGATCCGCGGCTGGCTCGCGCTGCGCGACGGCAAGCCGCTGCCGGGCAGCCCATGAGCGCGCGCGGCGCCGGACTGCTGCTGCTGTGCGTGCTGCTCTCGGGCTGCGGCCAGACCGGACCGCTGTACCTGCCCGAAGCGGACGGCGAGGTCGTGACGCGTCCGGCGCAGCTCCCGCCACCGGCCCCGCCGCAGGCCCCGCCGCAGGGCTGAAGCCATGACGGCGAGCACGATGCGACTGCGCGCCCCCGGCGCCACCGCCAGCGTGGCGGAATGGACGATCTACGAGCGCCTGCTGCCGCTCGACGGCGCGCGCATCCTCGACCTGGGCTGCGGCCGCGCCGAGCTCACACGGAAAATCGCTGAGAAAGGCAGCGGCCGGCACGTCACCGCGCTCGAGGTCGACGCGATCCAGCACGGCATCAACGCGGCGCGCCGCGACCTGCCCAACGTCGACTTCCAGCTGGCCGGCGCCGAGGCGATCCCGGCGCCCGATGCGCACTTCGACGTGGCGCTGATGTTCAAATCGCTGCATCACGTCCCCGGCGCAGCGCTGCCGCAGGCGCTGCGCGAGATACGCCGGGTCCTCAAGCCGGGCGGACTGCTCTATGTCTCGGAACCGGTGTTCGGCGGCGACTTCAACGAGATCCTGCGACTCTTCAACGACGAAGAGGCCGTGCGTGCCGGGGCCTTCGCCGCCCTGCAGTCCGCCGTGGCGGACGGCAGCTTCGAACTCGTCGAGCAGACTTTCTTCGACGCGCCGGTCAAGTTCGAGGACTGCGCGGAATTCGAGCGGCTGGTCCTCGGCGTGACGCATACCCGGCACGTGCTCGCCCCGGGGGTACTCGACGAAGTGCGCAGGCGCTTCGCCGGGCACGCGGGGCCTGGAGGGGCCAGGTTCCTGCAGCCGATGCGGATCGACCTGCTGCGCCGCCCCCAGGCGGCGCACTGACGCTACCCCGGGCCGCCCCCGCTGGCCATCACCCCGGGCCGCCCGGCCCGAACCGGCTGCGGCCTTCCGCAGGCTGCGGTTTTCCGAGGGTCGAGCGCGGATTCGGATCGCTATCATCGGGCTGATGTCCGCTGCCCTGCACCACTCATCCACAGGCCCCTGCTGCACGAGGGGCGATTCGCGCCAGCGACGTGGCGCACGGTGGATGCTGGGGGCGCTCACGGTCATGGTGCTGCGCAGCCTGCTGCCCTGCCATGACGACGGTGCCCCGGCGGCCGGCGCCTTCACCGCTGCCACCCCCACGGCCACCGCCATCGACAGGCTGATCGCCGCGTCGATGTGCCTCACCGGGGGTACGTCCGCCGGGGACCAGGGCACACCACTCGCACCCGGAACCGAAGCGCCACCCGCCTGCCTGCACTGCGCCAGCGGTTGCCAGACTGGCTCCCTGGCGTTTCTCTCCGTGATCCTGCTCGCATTCGCGCACTGGCGGGCCCTGCCGTCCGCAGTCCCGCCCGGCACCGCAGCCGGGCACGCGCCCTGGTCCGGCCGGTTCGCCCGGGGCCCCCCGGTTCCGACGGCCACCTGAGCCCGCTCCCGGAACCGCGAAGCCCGTCGCAGAGAGATCGACAGGCGCGGCGGCGGCGGCGAGCCCGAACAGGGTTATAATTCCGCCACGGCACTGCCGGAGAGGCCGCTGTCCAACGGGACGAGCGCCGAACCGCTGCCTGAACTGCCCACTCCCGAGGAACTCCGCACATGAACCCAGACAACAAGTTGACCCGTCGCCACCTGATCGGCGCCTCGCTGCTCGGTCTGTCGGCCATCCCGGTCGTGACCGAGACCGCGCTCGCCCAGGCCAAGCCCGCCGCAGCACCGGCCGCCAAGCCCGCCGCCGGCGCGCTGCCGGTGCTGAGCCCGACCGAGCCCGCCGCCAAGGCGCTCGGCTACATCGAGGACGCCACCAAGGTCGACGCCAAGGCGAACCCGAACTACAAGGCCGGCCAGCACTGCGGCAACTGCCTGCAGTGGGCCGACAAGGACCGCAAGGTCGCCCAGGCCAAGTGCAACCTGTTCCCGGGCAAGCTCGTCAAGAACCCGGGCTGGTGCAAGGTCTGGATCAAGGCCCCCGGCGTCGCCTGATCCGCATGCCAGCGCGCCGGGCAGCACGATCCCATCCGCTGCCCGGCGCCTTGCTGGCCGCCTGCCTCGCGACCCTGCTGGTGGCCTGCGGTTCGCCGCAGCCGCCTTTCCATGCCACCGAAGTGTCGGGTATCGACTACGGACGGGGCATCCGCATCGCCGACACCGAGGCGCGCCTGCGTTCCCTCGAGGACTACCGCGGCGACGTGGCCCTCGTCTTCTTCGGCTTCGTCAGCTGCCCCGATGTCTGCCCGACCACGCTCATGCGCCTCAAGCAGGCCCGCGATGCGCTGGGCCCGGATGCCGCGCGCGTAAAGGTGGTGCTGGTGTCGGTCGACCCCGAACGCGACACTCCCGAACTCCTGCGCGCCTATGTGGGCAATTTCGGCCCCGGCTTCGAAGCGCTGCGACCCGAACCCGCCGAACTCCAGGCAGTGACACGGGCCTTCCACGCCGTGGCGGTCCGGACGCCGCCGACCGGCGACAGCTACACCATCGACCACTCCGCCGTGATCTACGCGTATGACCGCGGGAACCGGCTCCGGCTGGTCATCCAGCCGGACTTCAAGCTCCCGGAACTCACCGCCGACCTGCGCCGGCTCGTCGCCGAGTGAGCGTCGGCAGCCGCATGCCCGACCGCGCCGACCTGGTGCTGGTCGACGGCTCCTCCTATCTCTACCGCGCCTTCCACGCGCTGCCCCCGTTCACCAACTCGCGCGGCGAACCCACCGGCGCGGTGCTCGGCGTGGTCAACATGCTGCTGAAGTTCCTGCGCGAGCAGGAGCCGGCGCGCATCGCCGTGGTGTTCGATGCGCCCGGCCCGACCTTCCGCGACGCGCTGTTCGCCCAATACAAGGCGCATCGCCCGCCGATGCCGGACGACCTGCGCGCCCAGGTCGAGCCCCTGCTCGACACCGTGCGTGCGCTCGGGCTGCCGCTGCTGCGGCACTCGGGGGTCGAGGCCGACGACGTGATCGGCACGCTCGCCCGCCGTGCCGCCGAGTCGGGGCTCAGCGTGCTGATCTCCACCGGCGACAAGGACATGGCGCAGCTCGTCGGTCCGCGGGTGACGCTGGTCAACACCATGACCGGCAGCGTCTACGACCGCGACGGCGTGAAGGCGAAATTCGACGTCTGGCCCGAACAGATCATCGACTACCTCGCGCTCGTCGGGGACAGCTCCGACAACATCCCCGGCATCGACAAGGTCGGCCCGAAAACGGCGGCCAAGTGGCTCGGTCAGTACGGCACCCTCGACAACCTGGTGGCGCATGCCGCCGAGGTGCCTGGCAAGGTGGGCGAAAACCTCCGGGCCGGGCTCGAGACCCTGGAACTCTCGCGCCGCCTGGCCACCATCCAGTGCGAGGTCGAACTGCCGGCCGAGGCGGACGACCTGCAGCGTCGCCCGCAGGACGACGCCGCGCTGCGGGTGCTGTACTCGCGGCTCGAGCTGCGCACGCTGCTGCGCGCGCTGCCCGGCGGCGACGGCGCCACAGCGGACACCGGCAGCGCGCCCGCGCCGGAAGGCGCGCAGCGCCCGGGCGCCCCGCAGGCACCGGGCGCCGCACCGCCGGAGCTGGCCGCCGGCGGCATCGAGGCCCGCGCCGAGATCACCGCCGCCCCGCGCGACTACGAAACCATCGTTGATCGCGAGGCCCTGCAGCGTTGGCTGGACGAGCTCAGCCGCGCCGGGCTGTTCGCCTTCGACACCGAGACCACCAGCCTCGACTACATGCAGGCGCAGATCGTCGGCGTGTCGTTCTGCATCGAGCCGGGCCGCGCCGCCTACGTGCCGCTCGCGCACGACTACGCCGGAGCCCCGGACCAGCTGCCGCGCGACGAAGTGCTCGGCCTGCTCAAGCCACTGCTCGAGGACGAGCGGCTCGGCAAGGTGGGCCATCACCTGAAATACGATGCCCACGTGCTCGCGAACCACGGCATCGCGCTCGCCGGCATGCGCTACGACACCATGCTCGAGTCCTACGTGTGGAACAGCGTCGCCACGCGCCACGACATGGACTCGGTCGCGCAGCGCTACCTCGGGCTCAAGACCACCACCTACGAAGAGGTCGCCGGCAAGGGCGCGAAGCAGATCCCCTTCAGCCAGGTCTCGATCGAACACGCCGGCGCCTACGCGGCCGAGGACGCGGACGTCACGCTGCGGCTGCACCGCACGCTGTGGCCCGCCATCGAGCACGAGCCACTGCTGAAGCGGCTCTACGAGGAATTCGAGCAGCCGCTGGTCCCCGTGCTGCTGCGCATGGAACACCGCGGCGTGCTGATCGACCGCGCGATGCTGCGCACGCAGAGCGGCGAGCTCGGCCGGCGCGCGCTCGAACTGCAGGCAGAAGCCCACCGCGCCGCCGGCCAGCCCTTCAACCTCGACTCACCGAAGCAGCTGCAGGTCATCCTGTACGAGAAGGCGCAGATCCCGGTGCTGCGCAAGACGCCGACCGGGCAGCCCTCCACCGCGGAGGACGTGCTCGAGGAACTCGCCGACGTGCATCCGCTGCCGCGGCTGATCCTCGAATACCGCGGCATCGCCAAGCTGCGCAGCACCTACACCGAGAAGCTCCCCGAGCAGGTCAACGAACGCACCGGCCGCGTACATACGTCGTATCACCAGGCTGTGGCGCAGACCGGCCGGCTGTCCTCGACCGACCCGAACCTGCAGAACATCCCGATCCGCACGCCTGAGGGGCGTCGCATCCGCCAGGCCTTCGTCGCGCCGCCCGGCTGCGTGCTGCTGGCCGCCGACTACTCGCAGATCGAGCTGCGCATCATGGCGCACCTGTCGGGCGACGCGGGCCTGCTGCGCGCTTTCGCCGAGGAGCGCGACGTCCACCAGGCCACAGCGGCCGAGGTGTTCGGCGTGCCGCTGGAGGCGGTCACCGCCGACCAGCGCCGCTCGGCCAAGGCGATCAATTTCGGGCTGATCTACGGCATGTCGGCGTTCGGCCTGGCGCGCCAGCTCGGCGTCGAGCGCGGCGCGGCGCAGCGCTATGTCGACCTGTACTTCGACCGCTACCCCGGCGTGAAACGCTACATGGACGAGACCCGCGCGCGGGCGCGCGACACGGGCTTCGTCGAGACGGTGTTCGGGCGCCGGCTGTACCTGCCCGAGATCCGCTCGCGCAACCGCGCCCTGCAGCAGTACGCGGAGCGCAGCGCCATCAACGCGCCGATGCAGGGCACCGCCGCGGACATCATCAAGCTCGCGATGATCGCGGTCGACCACTGGTGCGAACACGACAGCGCGGGCGACGCGCGGCTGATCATGCAGGTGCATGACGAACTGGTCCTCGAGGTGCGCGAGGCGGCGGTGGCCCCCGTCACCGCCACGGTGCGCTCCCTCATGGTGGCCGCCGGCGCCGACACGCTCAAGGTGCCGCTCGGCGTCGGGATCGGGTCCGGCGCCAACTGGGACGAGGCGCACTGAGCGCCAGGTGGCCCGCCTTCAGCCGGCGGTTGCCGCCCTGAAGCGCTCGGAGACCGCGCGCCAGTCCAGCACGCGCCACCACGCATCCAGGTAGTCGGCGCGGCGGTTCTGGTATTGCAGGTAGTACGCATGCTCCCAGACGTCGTTGCCGAGCAGGGGCGTGCCGCGCACCTCGGCGAGGTCCATCAGCGGGTTGTCCTGGTTCGGGGTGGAGGTCACGGCCAGTTTTCCGTCGGCCCCGACGATCAACCAGGCCCAGCCGGAGCCGAAGCGCTTTGTCCCGGCATCACGGAACGCTGCCTTGAACGCCTGGATCGATCCGAAGTCGCGCACCAGCGCCGCGGCCAGCTCGGGGGATGGCTGACCACCCTGGTCCGGGCGGGTCATCGACGCCCAGAAAAAAGCGTGGTTCCAGTGGCCGCCGCCGTTGTTACGGACCGCCACCGGCCATCTGGACACCTGCGCGAGGAGCTGCTCCAGCGATAGCGCGCCCAGGGCTGCATCCTGCGCCACAGCACGATTGAGACCATCGACGTAAGCCTGATGGTGCCTGCCGTGATGAATGCGCACGGTGGTCTCGTCGATGACCGGCGCCAGCGCATCGGCGGAGTAGGGCAAGGGTGCGAGGACGAAGGGCTGCGCCGAGGCGCCTGCCATGGCCGTCAGGGACAGCAGCACGAAAGCCATGGCTGGCAGGGGATTCGGAATTCTCATGCCTGGATCTCCGGGTTGTTCAGTGGTGGACACGGGCGTCGCCCGGCGCGGATCCCCACCAGTCACGGGCGCACCGGTCAATTTAGTTATGATATAACATCTCACTACAGCCGTGCTCAGTGAGCCGCCTGCGCTTGAGTGGAGGCCAACACCGATGACTGCAACCGCCCGACGCCAGCCCGCAGCGCCGCTTTTCCATTGGACCGACGACATCGCGGGTCTGGAGTCAGTGTTCGACCCACGGCTGAACCTCGTGGTCTGGCGGCGACCGCACCTTCCCTTGCGCGGCCCGGCCGACGACTGGCCGCAGCAGACCGGTCGCCGGATGCGGGCGATCGCATCCGGTGCAGCCACCCCCGCCGCCGTGGCCGCCGAACTGTCGCTCGAGCCCGCGTCCGCGCTGGCCGCCGACGTGGCGATGCTCTGCGAGCTGTTCGCCACCATCACCGGCGCAAGCACCCTGGGCTTGCGACTGGAGATCACCGACTGCGCAACCTGTCCGCGCTTTCATTCGGACCGCGTGACCGTTCGCCTGATGACGACTTATCGCGGCCCGGGCACCGAATGGCTCGAAGGCGAGGAGGTGCACCGCGCCGCGGTGCATGACGTGCTGCTGGCCAAAGGCGAATCCTGGACCGGCGCCGATGCGACGCCCTGCCTGCACCGCTCACCGGTTCCCGCCCCGGGCCAGACCCGCGTGCTGCTGACGCTGGACGCCCTCTGATGCATCCAGCACGGCATGAGACGGGTCGGGCCGGAGCTGACCCGTTACCGCAGCAGCCCTTCTCGCTGCTGCGGACCGGCGCGCGGACTCGCCTGGCCGGCGCCGCCCTGGTCTGCGCCCTCATCTGGCTGGGCGTGTGGTGGTCCTCGTGAATTCAGCCGCGGACCGGGTCACCGCAGGCGGCGTGGCGCTGACCGGCCTGTGCGTGCGGCGCGGCGATGTCGAGGCAGTCCGGGATGTCACGGGTGTGTTCGCCGCCGGTTCGCTCACGGCGGTGATCGGCCCGAACGGCGCGGGCAAGAGCAGCCTGCTTGAGGCGATCGCAGGGCGCCTGAGTCCGTCCGGGGGCACGCTGGAATGCACGGTTCCGGCGTCGGACATCGCCTACCTGGCGCAGGTGTCGCATCTGGACCTGCGGGTGCCGGTCACGGTCTTCGATTTCGTCGCGGCGGGTGCATGGCGGCGCACCGGGATCTTTGCCGGTGTCGATGCCCGCCTGGCAAGACAGACGCACGCTGCGCTGCGGGCGACCGATCTCCTCGACTGCGCCGGGCGCTTGCTCGCGCAACTCTCTTCCGGGCAACTGCAGCGGGCACGGTTCGCGCAGTTGCTGGTGCATGATCCGCAGCTCATCCTGCTGGACGAGCCGTTCACGTCCATGGACGAGGCCACGACCTCCCACCTGGTGGCACTGGTGGCCGCATGGCACCGCGAGCAGCGGACCATCATCGTGGTACTGCATGATCGCGACCTGGCGCGGGAACTCTGCCCCACCACGCTGGTGCTCGACCGCAAGCTCATCGCCTGGGGCCCCACGGAGCAGGCCCTCGCGGCGCACCGCTGGCGTCATGTCGCGTGAGCGACTGGCTCCTGCCGCTGGCCGACTTCCAGTTCCTGCGCCGTGCTCTGGCCGGCAGCATGATCCTGGCGGTGTCCATGGCGCCTCTCGGCACGATGCTGATCCTCCGGCGCATGAGCCTGGTGGGCGATGCGATGGCGCATGCCGTGCTGCCGGGCGCCGTCGCGGGCTTCCTGCTCGCAGGCTTCTCGATTTGGGCCATGGCGCTCGGCGGCTTCATCGCCGCGATCACCGTGGCGATGCTGGCCACGCTCATCGCCCGGCGGACCCGCGAGTACGAGGACTCGAGCTTTGCGGCCCTGTACCTGATCGCGCTGGCGATCGGGGTGATCGGCGTGTCGGCCAGCGGCGGCCGCGTCGACCTGGCGCATCTGCTGTTCGGCTCGGTGCTGGCCGTGGACGGCGACGGGTTGGCCCTCGCGGCGGGCGTCGCCACCATCACATGGCTCGGACTCGCGGTGATCCATCGTGCGCTGGTGCTCTCGACGCTGCAGCCGGGGTTCTTCGCCGAAACCCGCATCGGTACCGTCGCGCACGCGACCTTCGCCGCACTGGTCGTGCTGAACCTCGTCGCGGCATTCCAGATCCTCGGCACGCTGATGGCCGTCGGGCTGCTGGTGCTGCCGTCCGCGGCCGCCCGCCACTGGGCCACCCGGCTGGAGTCCTTGATCGCGATCACCACATTGATCGGCATCTGCGCGGCGGTTTCGGGGCTGCTCCTGAGCTTCCACGCGGACCTGCCCAGCGGGCCGGCCATCGTGACCTGCGCCGGCGCGATCTACCTGGTCTCGGTGATCGCCGGCACGCGACGCCACCCTGAACGGAGCACCTGATGAGCCTTAAACACGCAATCCTCGCAATGCTGTCCGCCCTCGTGCTGCACGCCGCGCCCGCCGCCGCGCAGGACCCGCCACTGCGAGTCGTGGCAAGCTTCTCGATACTGGCCGACCTCGCGAGCCAGATCGGCGGCGACCGGGTCACCGTGCAGTCGCTCGTGGGCCGCGACGCCGACGCGCACGTGTACGAGCCGCGACCGGCGGATGTCGTGGCGGTCGCGAATGCCCACCTGCTCCTGACCAACGGGCTCGGCTTCGAAGGCTGGATGGACCGGCTGGTGGAGTCCTCGGCGTTCAAGGGACGGTGGGTCGTGGCGGCAGCCGACATCAAGCCCCTGCAGTCCGGCAGCGATGACGACCCGCATGCATGGCAGGATCCGCGCATCGTCATCCGCTACGTCAACCGGATCTCCGCCACGCTGGCCGCGCTGCGGCCCGCGGACGCCGCGTTGTTTGCGGTCAATGCAGAGCGGTATCGACGACAACTGCTCGCCCTCGACGCCGACATACGCCGCGCCGTCGAGTCCCTGCCCCCGGCGCGTCGCAGGTTCGTCACCTCGCATGACGCCTTCGGCTACTTCGCGCGGGCCTATGGGTTCACGATCCTGGCACCACAGGGGTGGTCGACGGACGACGAAGCCTCCGCGAAGGACGTCGCGGCGCTGATCCGCCAACTGCGGGACGGCCAGGTGCATGGCGTGTTCATCGAGAACATCACCGATCCGCGCCTCGTCCAGCAGATTGCGGCCGAGGGTGGTGCGCGCGTCGGCGGCCGTTTGTACTCCGACGCGCTGGCACAGCCCGGGGCGCCGGCCGGGACCTACCTGGGGATGATGCGGCACAACCTCGACACGCTGATGGCGGCGCTGCTCGCCCCATGAACACGAAGGCTGCGCGCGGAACCTCTCCCTGCATCGACATCTGCCGCTTCGACCCGCGCACCGGATGGTGCATCGGTTGCGGCCGGACGCTCGAAGAGGCGCGGCAGTGGCGGAGGCTGCAGCCCTTCCATCGTCATCGGATCGAAAGGGAACTCCCGCGCCGCATGCGCGGCCTGGCCGCGAACGGCCACACGAAGGAACTCCCGGACTGAGGTTTTCCCACCCTGAAGAACGGGGAAAGGGACCCACGGGAACTGCCTCGCGGGAAACACGTCTCCGGCGGTGCCAATGGCCACGTGTTCGTCGACGCGCAGCGGCTCGTTCAGGCCCGTTCGGCGCCCACCTGGGCCTCGAGGCCGCGCACCTCCGCGCGGTAGTACCGCAGACCCCAATGGAGCACGGCGAAAGCCAGCAGGCTGAACACGAGCACGGCGATCGACAGGCTCAGA
Organism: uncultured Pseudomonadota bacterium; assembly: GCA_903938365.1. Classification (GTDB taxonomy): domain Bacteria; phylum Pseudomonadota; class Gammaproteobacteria; order Steroidobacterales; family Steroidobacteraceae; genus UBA964. Next base: position 16,288 of record CAJACZ010000182.1, read on the forward strand.
CCCAGCGCAGCCGGGTCGCGAAACACGAACTGGGTGAGGAAGGCGACGCTGGTCGGACCGAGCAGCTGGCCGAGTCCGCTTGCGATCAGCAGCGACAGCGCCGTCATCTGGCCGCGGTATTCGTTGGGGGTCACCAGCATGGTGGCGGTCGAGCCGGCGGCACTGCCCGCGCCCAGCGCGATGAGAGCCGGCACAAACAGTGCCAGTGCGAGTTCACCGGTCGGCATCAATGGCGCCAGTGCGTGCAGCGGCAGCGTCAGCAGCAACGCGCCCCAGACCACACGCAGCGCTGCATCCTTGCGGCCCGCGCGGTACCAGCGGTCGCTCAGCCAGCCGCCGAGCATCACGCCCACGATGCCCGAGACCAGCAAGGTCAGGCCCCAGACGGTCCCCGTGACCTTGAGCTCCCAACCCCAGCTGCGCTGGAACAGCGGCACGATCCAGAAATGCGCGTAGGCGATGAAGTTGAACACGGCCTTCCCGCAGAACAAGGGCACGAACACCCGGCTCCGCGAGCCGAGATAGCGCGCCGTGTCGCCGATGGACGGTGGCGCAACACCGATGCGTTCGCGCCGCACCGGCTCCCGCATCATCAGGAACACGGGCACCAGCAGCAGCCCGGGCAGGCCCACGAGGAGGAAGGTCTCGCGCCAGGGCGCCGTGATCCCGAATGCAGCGAAGGGGTCGTGGCCGCTCGTGGTCAACCAGGCGAACAGCGCACCGCCGAGGATGAAGGCGAGGCTGGAGCCCAGTGACACGCCCATCGAGTACAGCCCGATCGGCTTGCCGACGCGGTCACGCGTGAACAGGTCGCTGATCAGTGACAGGGCGCAGGGCGTGAGCACGGCCTCGCCCAGGCCAACGCCCATCCGCGCGATGAACATCTCGATGGCCGAGTCCGCGAAGGCGCAGGCCGTCGTCATCAGGCACCAGATGCCTATACCCAGGGCGATCAGGCGTGTGCGCCGGACCCGATCGGCGAGCCGACCGAAGACCAGCCCGAAAAGCAGGAAGAAGGTGGCGAACGCCGGCGGCCCGACCCAGGCCATCTGGAAATCGCTGAGCCCCAGGTCGCGGCGGATCGGCTCGACCAGCAGCGATAGAATCTGGCGATCGATGAACGACAGGATGTAGGCCAGCGTCAGCAACGCTACGATTGACCAGGCGTGGGTGCTGGATCTGGCCTGACGCGCTTCAGTCATGACGCAATAAACCCCGGAGGAACGCCCCATGGAACCTTACAACCTCACGGTCGTGCAGTCATCCGTCCGCCCGGTCGTGAAAGCCGACGGCCGGTTCCGCCCCGAGGTGCTGCGCGGCAATGCCGAACATGCGGCGCGCCTCGTACGGCAGGGCGCTGCGGCCTTTCGCAGCAAGCTGTTCGTGCTGCCCGAGTTCTGCCTGCACGGCTTCGAACTGGGGGTTCCGACGGCCGCCTGGCTGGAGGCTGCGATCACGCTGCCCGGCCCCGAGATCGAACCGCTGTGCCAGGCCGCCCGCGACACCGGCGCGTATGTGGCGGGCATGGCTTACGAGCGGATCCCGGCGTTTCCCGGCCGATTCTTCAATACAGCGTTCATCATCGATCCACAGGGCGAGATTGCGCTGCGCTACCGCAAGATGTACTCGCTGACGGGCAAGACCACGCCGCAGGACGTGTACACCGAATACTGCAGGCTGTTCGGCGGCCCGGAGTCGCTGTTCCCGGTGCTCGACACGCCGCTCGGCCGCCTGGGGGCACTCGTCTGCTACGACATCCATTTTCCGGAAGTCGCGCGCTGCCTGGCGTTGCGCGGCGCCGAGATCCTGCTCCACATCACCAGCGAGGCCCGCGGGCCGGAGCACTACGAGGAAGGCGGCGGGGCCTGGTCAGCCGTACGCAAGGCGCGCGCCTGGGAAAACGTGTGCTACCTCGCGATGGCGAACACGGGCCCGAACCTCGATTCAGATCTCCCACCCAATGTCTGCCATGGCGAGTCACAGATCCTCGATTTCACCGGTCGGGCGCTCAATCGCGCCGGCGGGACCGAAGAATGCCTGGTGACCGCTCCCGTCGACCTCGTCGCGCTGCGCCGCCGACGTGCGGGGGCGCGTTTCGGATTCCTCACGGAGTTCTGTCCCGCGGCGCATGCGCCGATCTACGCCGCTGCGCAGGGATGGCCGCTCGATGCCTTCGCCGCCGCGCCGATGGGTTCATCGCAGGAGAACGGAGCCGTGCAACGCCGCGTCCACCAGCAGATGTGCGAGTCGGGCCTCCTGCCGCGACCCTAGCGACCCGCGCCTGCAGCCTCCCGGCTGCGCGCGGCCTGGAGGCCCAGGTGGGCGCCGAACAGTCCTGAACGAGCCGCTGCGCGCAGCTCAGGTCGCCGGAGTATAAGCAATGTTATAACATTGCCTTACTAAACGGCGACCTTACCCCCCACGTCCATGCCAGACCTGCTGAGACTCGATCGCGAACCCGGCCAGGATCGCCAGCGCGCTGCGCTGCGCGACGCGGTGCGCGAGTGGACCGGACAGGCCCTGGGGCTGGACGACACGGCGACGGTGGTCGTGACGGAGCTCGCCTGCGGCGAACCCGGCTGTCCACCGCTTGAAGTGGTCATCGCGGTGTTCGCGCCGCACTCGCCGCGGCGCCAGTGCCACATCCACTGTGGCCTCACCGAACTCGACGAAACCCGCGTGCGCGGCGCGTGGGAACGCAACCCATCATGTGGAGAACACACTCATGACTGACCACGACAAGATCCCGGTGACCGTCCTGACGGGTTTCCTCGGATCGGGAAAGACGACGCTGCTCAACCGGATCCTCACCGAGAACCATGGCCAGCGGATCGCCGTCATAGAGAACGAGTTCGGCGAGATCGGCGTCGACCAGGAACTGGTGATCAACGCCGAGGAGGAGATCTTCGAGATGAACAACGGTTGCATCTGTTGCACCGTGCGCGGCGACCTCATCCGGATCCTCGGCAGCCTGATGAAGCGCCGCGACCGTTTCGACCGCATCATCGTCGAGACGACCGGCATGGCCAACCCGGGGCCCGTCGCCCAGACCTTCTTCGTCGACGACGACATGCGCGAGCAGTTCGCCCTCGACGGCATCGTGACCATGGTCGATGCGCGGCACTTCGCGCTGCATGTCGACGCCAACGAGGAGGCTCGCGAGCAGGTCGCGTTCGCCGACGTGATCGTGCTCAACAAGACGGACCTCGTCACGGCCGAGCAGCTCGACGCCCTGGAGCGACGGGTGCGCGCCATGAATGCGCTGGCACGCATCGTGCGCGCCGATCCCCTCGAGCGCGCCCGGATCCCGATGGAAAGCGTGCTCGGCATCGGCGGATTCGACCTGGCGCGAGCCCTCGAGCACAAACCCACGTTCCTCGAGCCGGAGTATCCCTTCGAGTGGGTCGGCCTGTTCGGGCTGGAGGCAGGGCCACACGAACTGGTGCTCGAGAACGGTCCGGATCCAGCGATGGGACTCGCCCTGTTCAAGGCAGTCGGCGGAGCGGACGAAGCAGCACGCGACGCTGCCGAGCGGGCATTCCAGTGGTTCTCGGACGACGTTGCGCCGATCCCGCCCGGGCAGCGGATCGTGCCGGCCAGCGTGCTGGTCGAGCTCGACCTCCGTGACGCTGGAACGAAGCGCTTCGGCTGCGACATCGCCGAGCGGGGCGACTACTGGCTGGCGACCGAACATCTCCCGGAGGAGTTCGCGCTGCGGCTGCTCGACCCGCGAGGCAGGAGCGTGACGGCGCAGCGGGAACAGGCCTTCGATCCGGGCCACACGCACGACGACGAGATCAGTTCGCTGAGCCTCGAGGCCGAACAGCCGCTCGACCCGAAGAAGTTCTCGGACTGGCTGGGCCGCGAGCTGCAGGTCCAGGGCGCGAGCATCTATCGCATGAAGGGCTTCCTGAACTTCAAGGGGGTAGCGGACCGCATCGTGATCCAGGGCGTGCACATGCTGACCGACAACACTTCACTAGGCCCCTGGGGCCACCGCCCGCGACGCACCCAGATCGTGTTCATCGGGCGCAAGCTCGACACTGAGGCGCTGAGCTCGGGCTTCTACACCTGCCTGGCAGAATGAACAGGCGGTGCTTTGCGGCGCTGCTTGCCGGCGCAGGCCTCGTGGGGCCACTGAGCGCAGCGCCGCAGACGCCGCCGCAGACCATCGACTGGGACGACTTGCTCCCCGCGGCAGAGCGGGGCAGATCGCCGCCGCCACCGGTCAAGGTTCACGACTATCTCGGGGAAGACGGTCCGCCCATGACGCAGTCTGGCTCCTTTGCCGCGAACCGGTCGCTGCACGGACGCCTGCTGCGCATCCCTGGATTCATCGTGCCACTGGTCTCGAACCGGTTGCCAGACGTCACGGAGGCTTTCCTGGTTCCGTACTACGGTGCATGCATCCACGTGCCGCCGCCACCCCCGAACCAGCTGGTATACGTGCTTTTCGGCACGCCGCGGCGCATCGCAACGATATATGACGCCTACTGGGTGACGGGCATCATGCAGGTCGCACGCAAGTCGACACGGCTTGCAACCGCCACGTACGCGATGGCCGGGAGCCGCCTCGAGGTGTATCAATGATCGGCGGAAACGCAGGCGCCCGCCGACTCGTCATCGGCGTCATCAACGTCTCCGACAGGGCGAGCGCTGGCGTTTACGAGGACACCCCTGGCAGGGCCTGCCTTGAGCTGCTGCGCGAGTGGATTGCAACGCCGTTCAGCGAGGAATACCAGGTCCTGCCGGATGAGCAGCATCTGATTGAAGGGGCGCTGCGCAGCATGGCGGACGACGCGGGCTGCAGTCTGATCGTGACCACCGGTGGCACCGGACCGGCGCCGCGCGACGTCACGCCCGAGGCGACCGTGGCGGTCTGCGAGCGTCTGCTGCCGGGCTTCGGCGAGCAGATGCGCGCGGTGTCGCTGCGCCATGTCCCGACGGCGATCCTGTCGCGACAGACGGCCGGACTGCGCGGCCGCTGCCTGATCGTGAACCTGCCGGGCCGGCCGAAGGCGATCCGCGAGAACCTGGAGGCCGTTTTCCCGGCCGTGCCCTACTGCGTCGATCTGGCCGGGGGTGCGTTCATCGAGTGCCACCCCGGGCGAATGGCCGTGTTCAGACCGAAGCCCTGACACCCGCGGCGGCGGCACAGTCGCCGCACACACCCTCGACCTCATGGACCTCGCGCGCGACATGGAAGTGGATCCGCGTCGCATCGGCCGCGACGCGCAGCCCTACCTTCGGATCCAGCACTTCCTGCGCGGAACCGCATTGGGTGCAGAGGTAGATCAGGCTGGAGTCATGATCCGCCGGGGACTCGCGGGCGAGGAACGTGTTGCGGCTCTCGATGCGCGCGATCAGGCCCAGGTCACGGAGCGCATCCAGCGCACGGTAGACGGTCGGCGGAAACACCTTGCGCTTGCGGGATTCGGACAGGGCCCGGATGAGCTCATAGGCACTGATGGGTCCGGGCCGCGCGTGCATTATCAGGAGCACCTCGCGGCGCGTGGTCGTCAGCCGGATTCCCCGCGTTCGACACCATTCGTCCATGCTTTGCGGGTCCATGGGTGTGCCGCGACGCCCCCGGCGTCTATTCCCCCGTGGCCAGCCGCCACGGCGGGTACGGATCCGGGTACCCACGCCAGGCCGACGGACCCGCGGCGTATTCGGCGTCCGTCAACAGGCAACGATCCAGCCCTGCCGTGATGTCCTGCGCGTCCATGCCGATGCCGATCACCACCAGTTCCTGTCGACGATCGCCGTGCGGCGCGCGCCAGGCGCTCTCGATGCCCGCGAGCAGTTCCGCGTCGGCAGGCCAGTCGCTACGCGGCGCCGCGGCCCACCACAGGCCTGCAGCCTCATGCGTCAGCGCTCCGCCGGCCTGCGAGAACGAGCCCACCCAGTCGTGCCGTGAGGCAAGCCAGAAATAGCCCTTGCTGCGCACGACGCCGGGCCATTCTTCATGGAAGAAGTCCATCAGCCGCTGCGGATGGAACGGCTTCCAGCGTCGGTACACGAAACTCGTGATCCCGTAGGTGTCGGTCTCGGGCAGGTGCTCGCCGCGCATCGCTGCGGCCCAACCCGCGGACTGGCGCGCCACTTCGAAGTCGAACGCCCCGGTATCGAGCACCCGGTCCAGCGGCACCTCGCCGCGCAACGCCTCGATGATCGATGCCGCGGGGTTCAGGGCCTTGAGCAGCGCCACGACCTGGTGCTTCTGCGCTGCGTCGACGCGATCGACCTTATTGAGGATGATCGTGTCGGCGAACTCGATCTGGTCGGTCATCAGGTCGACGACGCTGCGGTGATCGTCCTCGCCTGCGGTTTCGCCCCGCTCGGCCAGCATGTCGGGTGAACCGAAATCGCGCAGCAGCGTGCCGGCGTCCACGACCGTCACCATCGTGTCGAGGCGCGCCACATCGGCGAGACAGAACCCGGCCTCGTCGCGTACCGCGAAGGTGGCGGCGACCGGCAACGGCTCCGAGATGCCCGTGGACTCGATCAGCAGGTGGTCGAACCGGTCCTCGGCGGCGAGGCGCTGCACTTCCTGCAGGAGGTCGTCGCGAAGGGTGCAGCAGATGCAGCCGTTCGAGAACTCCACCAGTCGCTCTTCCGTCCTCGAGAGGTCTGCGCCGCCGGCGCGGACCAGGGCGCCGTCGATGTTCACTTCGCTCATGTCGTTGACGATCACGGCCACCCGCCTGCCTTCGCGGTTGCGCAGCACGTGGTTGAGCAGCGTGGTCTTGCCGGCACCCAGGAAGCCCGAGAGAACGGTGACCGGAAGGCGACGATCGCGGGCGGGAGTCATCGAAGCGGCGCTCAGGCGGCGGTGCGGTTGGCCGCCTGGAGGCGGCCACCACAGCCATCCGCCACGGCGGCGAGCAGATCGGGATCGAAGGTCCCGTCGGGCCCGACGGGGGTCGCGGACGCCGCCAGCACGAGCAGTACGTCGGGAATGACGGCGCTGCGCGCCGGGGAGTCCAGGTAGCGTCCCAGCGCGAGGTAGCGCAGGCCCACGGCCCGCGCGTAGTCGCCGGGCCAGCGGCGCTCCGCGGCCAGCCTGGCGAGACAGTGATCAAGGGAGCCAGCCTGCGCGCTGAGAGCCGTCACCTGAACGGCACAGGCGGCGAAATCGCTTGGCCGTATCGCGGGCACGCTGGATTCACTGGCCGGGTCGAGCACGGGAACGCTCCTGAAAGCTAATGAGTGATGTTATAACATACTGCACTCAATTCGTGACCATAGACGGGGTTTCTCTTGGAGCGCACGACACAGACCGCCCGGCAGATCTACGACACCGTTCGTGCCAACCCGGCGCGCTCGCGCTTCGGGATCGGGGCGCGACCCGCCCTGGTCAATATCGACCTGCAGAAGGTCTACACACGGCCCGATCTCTACCGGACGGCCTACGAGAACGACCCGCGGCAGATCGAGCACATCAACCGGCTGGCGCAGCTGTTCCGGGCGCGCGGCTGGCCCGTGGTGTGGACCTACGTGGCTTACATGCAATCGGGCGAGGACGCCGGGATCTGGGGCACGCGCTCCGATACGCCCGACTCCTTGCAGAACATCAAGTTCGGATCCGATCGCGCGGCCTTCGACGAGCGCTGCGAGATCGACCGGCAGCGCGATGTCATCTACTGCAAGAAGATGCCCTCGCCGTTCCACGAGACGCCCTTGCAGTCGCTGCTGGTCTGGCACCGCTGCGACACGGTGGTGATCACGGGCGGCTCGACCTCCGGTTGTGTCCGCGCCGCAGGTGTCGATGGCCTGAGTCGCGGCTATCGCTGCATCGTTCCCGAGGAATGCGTGGCCGACAAGCACGAGAGCTACCACTACGCGAACCTCACCGACCTGATGCTGAAGTACGCCGATGTGATGCCGCTCTCGGAGGTCTGCGATGCGCTGCTGGCGGTGCCCGTTTCCGGCGTGGGCGGCACCCCGTGAAGAGCGATCCGGGACTCTATGATTTCTGGCCCTACCGCGGGCGGCCGGCGATCCGCTGGCCCAATGGCGCGCGGATCGCGTTCTGGGTGGCTCCCAACATCGAGTACTACGAACTGGATCCGCCGGACAATCCCCAGCGCAAGGCCTGGGCTCGCCCCTTCCCCGACGTCCAGTCCTATTCCCATCGTGATTACGGCAACCGGGTCGGTCACTACCGCATGATGGATGCCATGGACCGCTGCGGGGTACGCGGGTCCGTCTCGTTGTCGGTGGCGATGTGCCAGCATCACCCGGAACTCATCCGCGACGGCGTCGAGCGCGGCTGGGAGTTCTTCTCGCACGGCATCTACAACACGCGCTACTCGTACGGCATGGACGAGGCGCAGGAACGCGCCATCATCGAGGACTCGATCCGCACGGTCCGGGAGGCCACCGGCCAGACCATCGCGGGATGGCTGGCACCCGCGCTCACGCACACCGAGCGCACCATGGACCTGCTGGCGGAGTACGGGATCCTCTACACCTGCGACCTGTTCCAGGACGACCAGCCGCAACCGGTCAAGGTCGCCAGGGGTCGCCTGATCAGCATGCCCTATTCGCTCGAGATCAACGACGTGATCGCCTACAACAGCTATTTCGCCACGCCGCGGGCGTACGGCGAGATGATCTGCCGCCAGTTCGACACGCTGTACGCGGAAGGGGCCGAATCGGGAACGGTCATGTGCATCCCCCTGCACGCCTACCTCGTGGGGCATGCGCACCGGGTCGGTGCTCTCGAAGCAGCGCTGCGCTACATCACTGGGCATGAGGGCGTCTGGGTGACGACCGCCCGCGAGATCGCCGAGTACTACCACGCGAACTGCTATGACCTCGTGCAGGCGGACCTCGACCGCCGCGCCGGAGCGAAGCCATGACGCTGCCGCAGGACTACCTCGAATACCCGCTGCGGCGGCACGGCATGGATCACGACTGGTATCCCTGGCGGAACCATTTCTCGATACCCGCGCATGCATGGCCGAACGGCGCGCGGCTCGCGGTATGGCTCTGCACCAGCCTCGAGTTCTTTCCGCTGAATCCGTCGGGCAAGCCATTCAAGGCTCCCGGCAGCATGGTCACGCCCTATCCGGACCTCCGCCACTACACGACCCGCGACTATGGCAACCGGGTCGGCGTGTACCGCATGCTGCGCCTGTTCGCCGCGCTCGGGCTGCGCGGCAGCTTCGCCGTGAACGCCGCCGTCGCGGCCCGCTATCCACAGCTCATCGCCGACGTGTGCGGGGACGGGCATGAAATCATGGCGCATGGCGTCGACATGGGCCAGCTGCACCACGGCGGGCTCGACGACGCCAGCGAGGCTGCGCTCGTCGACGAGTCCCTCGCAACGCTGCGAGGCGTAAGCGGCCAGGCCGTGCGGGGCTGGCTCTCACCCGCGCGCAGTGAGTCGGTTCGCACGCCGCGACTGCTCGCCGAGCGCGGCATCGAATACTTCTGCGACTTCGTCAACGACGAACTGCCGTATGACTTCGCGACTCCGGCAGGGCCGCTGGTGGCGATGCCGCACTCCCTCGAACTCTCGGACCGGCAGATCCTGATCGACTATCACCACAGCGAGGCCGACTACGCGCGGCAGGTCAGGGACCAGTGTGACGTCCTGCTGGCCGAGTCGCAGCACTTCGGGCGCCGCATCCTGAGCCTGCCCCTGACGCCCTACATCGTGGGACTGCCCTACCGCATCGGCACGCTGCGCGAGCTGCTCGCAGACCTCTCGGCGCGCGAGGGCGTCTGGTTCGCCACCGGCGCCGAACTGTGCGCTGCCTGGCGCTCGAGGGCCTGACGCCCTCGGTCGTTCAGATCTCGATGCCGCTGTGCGGCGCCCGCAGTGGCAGGCGCCGGATGCGCTTGCCGGTCGCCGCGAAGATCGCGTTGGTCAGGGCCGGCGCGAGCGGCGGAACGCCCGCCTCGCC
>CAJACZ010000183.1 GCA_903938365.1 uncultured Pseudomonadota bacterium
CTGCTGTTCCACGAGCGCAACGAGAAGGAGCGCCTTGCGCTCAGTGCACGGATGATGCGTTTCTGGGCTGAGTTCGCCCGGACAGGCGACCCTGGGAAGGCCATCGATGATCCGGCCGTCGCGTGGCGGCCTTGGTCGGATGAGCCGTCCGACGCACGCCGCTTGATGGTGTTCGATACGCCTGCGGGCGGCGGGAGCCGAATGACCGACGAGCGGGTCTCACGCGATAGCCTCGTTGGACAGATGGAGGCTGAACCCATCGCATTGGCGGCGCGCTGCGAACTGTTCCGCGAGACCTTCACGGCCCGCCGCGATGCCTGGGCTGACACCGCCTACCAAGGCTTCGCCGGCGGTCAATGCCCTGGCGAGCGACTCAACCGCCCGGCGTCGGCGATCTCGGCGGACTGACACAATAGACGACGCCCCCTCGCGTCAGCGTCACCGCAGCAGAACTCGGTCACGATCGGCCGGAATACGCAGGCTGACCGCCTGCGAGCACGGAGAGGCGGTGGAGTGGCCGCCCCCAATTGAGTGGCTATGCGCCCTGTGAACCTGTCGGCCCATGCCGGTTCATGTGTTTTGTATAGCACACTAACGACACTTTAAATGCTTTCAAAAGCACTCCTGTTTGACAAGCTTTCCGATGCCGGCGTACGCTATAAATAGATCTTTAACAGACTTAAAGTTTTTTATAAAGCCATGCCACGCACAAAGACCCCGCTGCTCCACTCCCCACCGTACTTGGTCGAGCAGGCGCTCGCCCGGCTGGGGGCGAACCTCAGGACCGCGCGCCTTACCCGGAACCTCACGATCAAGGAGGCAGCGGCGAAGATCGGCACCGGCCGGCGCGCCGTGTTCGATGCGGAGAAAGGCAAGCCCGGCACCGCGGCGGCGGTTTACCTCGCCCTGCTCTGGGCGTACGACCTGCTCGAGCCCGTGAAGAGCCTCGCGGATCCGGCGCTCGATCCGGTCGGGCTCGCTTCCGGTGCGCGCCGCAAACGCGCACGGAAACGCATGCCGCGCGACACTGACAACGACTTCTGAGCCATACGCAGCTGCTACGGCCACCTCGTCCTGCCTGGCCAGTCCACGTTCGTTCCGGCCGCCCGCTTCACGTGGCTGCCGGACGAGGGCGGGCTCCCGCTCGGGCGTCTCGTCTATGGTCGCAAGTACCTCGAACGGCCCGAGGCTGTGCCGCTCGATCCACTCGAGCTGCCGCTGACCGCGCGCACCTACGAGACCCGCGTACTCGGCGGCGTGTTCGGCGCGCTTCGCGATGCTGCGCCCGACTTCTGGGGTCGCCGCGTGATCCAGCGGCATGTGAATGCAGGCGAGCTCCTCGAGATCGACTACCTTCTGCAGTCACCCGACGACCGCGCGGGCGCGCTCGGTTTCGGGCTCGCTGTCGAGCCGCCGGCGCCGAAGCGCGACCTCAACCAGACCGTGGATCTTGAGAAGCTGCAGGCTGCGGCTGACGCGATCCTCGCCGACGAAGATCGCCCGCCGAACGATGCGCTCACGGCGCAGGCCGAGGAACTCCTCCTGATCGGGACCTCGATGGGTGGTGCGCGACCGAAGGCGGTGGTCGAGGCCGACGAGGCGCTCTGGGTCGCAAAATTCAACACGAGCTCCGATCGCTGGAACAACGCCCGCGTCGAGCACGCCATGCTCCAGCTCGCCGCCCCCTGCGGACTCGAGGTCGCGACCTCGCGCGTCGACGCGATCGGCGATCGCGACGTGCTGCTCGTGAAGCGCTTCGACCGGGAGCGCACCGCAAACGGCTACCGTCGCGCGCGCATGCTCTCCGCGCTCACTCTGCTGCGCGCCGGAGACTCGATCCGCGATCGCGAACGCTGGTCGTATCCGCTGCTCGCGGAAGAGCTGCGGCGGCTGTCGGCGCGTCCCGTCGAGGACGGCGCGGAGCTTTTCCGTCGCATGGCGTTCAACGCGCTGATCTCGAACAGCGACGATCACCCGCGCAACCACGCTTGCATCGCGGTCGACGACAGCTGGAGGCTGTCACCCGCCTACGACTTGACGCCGACGTCACCGTCCTCGCTCGAGCGTCGCGACCTCGCACTCGCCTGCGGCGACCAGGGCAGGCGTGCGAACGCCGCCAACCTGCTGTCGCAGTGCGGGCGTTTCCTCCTCAGTCCCGACGCGGCAACCAGGACCCTCGACGAGATCGAGGCGACCGTGCGCGCCCGCTGGTACGAGATCGCGCGCCGGGAGGGCGTCAGCGAGCGCGACTGCGAGCGCATCGCCGGCGGCTTCGCCTATCCCGGCTTCCGCTACGGGTAGCGGGCGGCGCGGTTACGGAACATGGGACGTCTCCCCTCGCGGATGTCTGCCCCGGGACAAGGCCGCTCAGACGTAGCCTGTCAGGATCCGTTAGCGGCGTCGCAGCCTGGCCTGACCGCTGCCGTGGGGCAAGCGAGGCGCCCACGCGTCTTCACATGATCTGCGGCACGTCGATGTGCGGATCGAGGCACTTCTGGAACGCCTCTTCGGCGGTCGCCGCCGTCCTGTCCCAGTTCCGCCCGACGGCGCGGACGCCCGTCACCCCGTTGGTCGCGTCGGTGCACAGCCAGACGGCCGGCGGCACGATCACGTCCCCCGGCAGCAGGCGCCCATCCTTCGAGCGCTCGCCGACCGCGCCGGGAGCCACTTCCTGGCGGATGAACGACGTGTCGGAAGCGCCGCCCGGCAGGATGATGTTCGCGTCGATGCCGCTGCCCTTCAGTTCCTGCGCCCAGACCCGCGTCATCGCCTCCAGCGCGGCCTTGGCGGGACCGTAGATCGGGTTGCCCGCGCGGATCATGTTCCCGGCGCTCGTCGAGACCGACAGGATCTTGCCGAACTTCTGCTTGACCATGTGTGGCGCCGCGGCCTTCGACATGTACCAGACACCCTTGAGGTTGGTGTCGATGATCGTGTTCAGCGCATCGTCCGGCGTTTCGTAGAACGGCACCATCATGCCGTTGCCGACTCCGCCGCTGCGGAAGTCCTGCGGGCTGCGGCCGGCATTGTTGATCAGCACGTCGATACGGCCGAAGCCCTGCAGGGTGGCGTCGACCATACGCGCGCAGTCCGGCTGCCGGCTGACGTCGCCGGCGACCGTGACGCAGCGGCCCTTGCCGTAGCGCGCCTCGATGTCGCGGGCGACGGCCTTCAACGCATCCTCACCGCGCGCCGTCAGGGCGACCTTCGCGCCGCCCTTGAGGAGTTCCTCGGCGATGAACCAGCCGAAGCCACGGCTGCCGCCCGTGATCAGCACCACGCGATCCTTCAGCGACGGATGACGCAGCTGCTTCAGCGTCGCCTCCGGCCAGGAGCTCTGGTAAGCCTCGGCGGCCATCGTCTGCCCCGTGGCGGCCAGCACGGTCACGGCGCCCGCGGCGCGCAGGAACTGGGCTCGATCGAACTTGGACGTCATCGCCGGTCTCCCGATGTTGAAACGCTCGCCAGACAGGCGATGCTGACGCCCATCGACGCCGCAGTCCGATCTTGCTCCGCGAGTCCGCGGCCGACAAGGACGGGCCTGATTCAGGCTGCTCGCGACGGACAGACTTTGCAGCAGCGGCGGCCCGCCGCGCCCAAAGAAAAAGCCCCGGGAGTTTCCCCCCGGGGCTCTTCGTTCGACGAACGATCGGGCCGGTGACGCGCGAGCGCCACCCGTCCGCAGGGCTTACATGCCCATGCCTTCCATGCCGCCCGGAGCCGGGTGGCCATGGTCATGGTCGTCCTTCGGGGCCTCGGCGATCATCACTTCCGTCGTGAGCAGCAGGCCCGCCACCGAGGCGGCGTTCTGCAGCGCGAGACGGGTGACCTTCGCCGGATCCAGGATGCCGAACTCGAGCATGTCGCCATACTCGCCCGTGGCGGCGTTGTAGCCGTACGCACCCTTGCCCGACTTCACCTGGTTCAGGACCACGGCCGCGTCTTCGCCGGCGTTCTCGACGATCTGGCGCAGCGGCTCCTCGATCGAGCGGGCCAGGATGCGGATGCCGACCGTCTGGTCCTCATTCGCACCTTCCAGCTTGTCCAGCGCCTTGAGCGCGCGGATCAGGGCGACGCCGCCGCCCGGCACCACGCCCTCTTCCACCGCCGCACGCGTGGCGTGCAGGGCGTCTTCGACGCGGGCCTTCTTTTCCTTCATCTCGATCTCGGTGGCGGCACCGACCTTGATGACGGCAACACCGCCGGAGAGCTTGGCAACGCGCTCCTGCAGCTTTTCCTTGTCGTAGTCGCTGGTCGCTTCCTCGACCTGCTTGCGGATCGACTCGACACGGGCCTTGATGTCCGACGCCTTGCCGGCGCCGTCGATGATCGTGGTGTTTTCCTTCTCCACGACGATCTTCTTGGCCTGGCCCAGGTCGCTCAGCGTGGCCTTCTCGAGCTGCAGGCCGACTTCCTCGGAGATCACCGACGCGCCCGTCAGGACCGCGATGTCCTGCAGCATGGCCTTGCGACGGTCACCGAAGCCCGGGGCCTTGACGGCCGCGACCTTGAGGATGCCGCGGATGTTGTTCACGACCAGGGTCGCAAGGGCTTCGCCCTCGACGTCCTCGGCAATGACCAGCAGCGGACGGCCCGCCTTGGCGACGCCCTCGAGCACCGGCAGCATTTCGCGGATGTTCGAGATCTTCTTGTCGACCAGCAGGATGAACGGCTTTTCGAGCTCGGTCGTCTGGCTGCCCTGCTGGTTGATGAAGTACGGCGAGAGGTAGCCGCGGTCGAACTGCATGCCCTCGACGATGTCGAGTTCGTTCTGCAGGCCCGAGCCTTCCTCGACCGTGATCACGCCTTCCTTGCCGACCTTTTCCATCGCCTGCGCGATGGTCTTGCCGATCGACTCGTCGGAGTTGGCGCTGATCGTGCCGACCTGGGCGATCGCCTTGGTGTCCTTGCAGGGCTTGGACAGCTTCTTGATCTCTTCGGTGGCGGCCGTGACGGCCTTGTCGATGCCGCGCTTGATGTCCATCGGGTTGCGGCCCGAGGCAACGGCCTTGAGGCCCTCGCGGATGATGGCCTGCGCCAGGACGGTGGCGGTCGTGGTGCCGTCGCCGGCCTCGTCAGAGGTGTTGGAAGCGACTTCCTTCACCATCTGCGCGCCCATGTTCTCGAACTTGTCCTTGAGCTCGATCTCCTTGGCGACGGAAACGCCGTCCTTGGTGATCGTCGGGGCGCCGAAGCTCTTCTCGAGCACCGCATTGCGACCCTTGGGGCCCAGCGTTGCCTTGACGGCATTCGCGAGGATGTTGACGCCGCGCACCATCTTGGAGCGCGCGTCGTCGCCGAAACGTACTTCTTTAGCAGCCATTGCTTATGGTTCCTTCAGTGGTTGCCGGGGGGCTTACTTGCCTTCGATCACGGCCATGACATCTTCCTCGCGCATCACGAGGAGATCATCGCCGTCGACCTTCACTTCAGTACCGCTGTACTTGCCGAACAGGATCTTGTCGCCGACTTTGACGTCGAGCGGACGCACGGTGCCGTCCTCGAGGATCTTGCCCTTGCCGACAGCAACGATCTTGCCCTGGGCGGGCTTCTCGGCAGCCGAGTCGGGGATAACGATGCCGCCCGGGGAGGTACGTTCCTCCTCCAGGCGCTTCACGATCACACGGTCATGAAGCGGACGAATCTTCATTGTTTCGCTCCTTAGGAAGCAGATTGACATTGGGAGGGATGCGGAGAGGGTGTGTTAGCACTCACCCCGCGTGGCTGCTAATCATAGCGGCGAATGCTTTTTTTTCAAGTGGCAACGAGACCTCCGGGCCCGCTCGAGGCCCCCGCCACCCCGGATGACGGCCACCGGCCCGGCGCGCTATGCTGGACGGGTCAAAGACGGTTCAAGCGCTTCAAGCGAATGAAAACAATGGGTTTTTCCTTGCGGATGGTCGCTCTGCTGCTGGTCCTCGGGACCGCCGCCGGCGGCTCGTCGCAGGCGCTTGCCGCGGCTGAGGAGTATCTGGCGCCGCAGCAGGCGTTCAGTTATTCGCTGCAGAGCGACGGACAGGAACTCGTCGTTCGCTGGACCGTTGCGCCCGGCTACTACCTCTACCGCAAGCGCCTGGGCGTCGAGACCACAGCCAGTTGGGCGCGCCTCGGCGAAGCCCTCTACCCGACCGGGGAGAAGCACTCGGACGAGTACTTCGGCGAGCAGGAGGTCTACCGGGGCAGCTTCGAGGTCCGGATGCCGCTGCAGCGCACGGCCGAGGGCCTCGCGGCAAACCGGCTGCCGCTCATCCTGCGCTCGCAGGGCTGCGCCGACGCGGGCCTCTGCTACCCGCCGCAACGCTGGGAGGCTGAGGCCGCGCTGCCGACGACCACCGGCCTGCTCGACCGGCTGCGCGGCAGCCTGTCGAGCGCCGCGGCCAGCCCGGCCAGCGCGGGCAGTGGCAGCGACGAGTTCCTGCCCGTCGACCAGGCCTTCAGGATCGATGCGCTGGCGGACGGTCCGGACAAACTGAGGATCCGCTTTGCGGTGACTCCGGGCTATTACCTCTACAAGAACCGCCTCAAGGTCACGACCCCCGGCACCGACGTGCTGCTGGGTGCGCCATCTATCCCCCGGGGCAAGGACAAGACCGACGAGTATTTCGGCACCCAGGAAGTCTTCGACGCGGATGTCGTCATCACGGTGCCGGTATCGCGCGCCGCCGGCGCCGCGCTCGAACTGCCCGTCGAGGTCGGGTTCCAGGGCTGCGCCGAGGCCGGCCTGTGCTACCCGCCCGAGACCCGGGGCTTCACGGTGACCCTGCCCGCCAGCGCCGGTACCGCCGTGGCGGGCACGCCCCCCGGGGCGTTCGTCTCTGAACAGGACCGCCTCGCCAGGCTCATCGGTTCGGGCCAGCTGCTGGTCGTGCTCGGCACGTTCTTCGGGCTGGGACTGCTGCTCGCCTTCACGCCCTGCGTACTGCCGATGGTGCCCATCCTGTCGGGCATCATTGCCGGCCAGGGGGCATCGATCACGACGCGGCGTGCCTTTGCGCTGTCGCTGACCTACGTGCTCGGCATGGCCCTCATGAACACGCTTGCGGGCGTTGCCGCGGCCGCCGCCGGGCAGCAGGTGCAGGCGGCGTTCCAGCAGCCCTGGGTGATCGTGCTGTTCGCCGCGCTGTTCGTCGCGCTCGCGCTGTCCATGTTCGGGCTGTTCACTCTGCAGGTTCCGGCTGCGCTGCAGACCCGGCTGGCGATGGCAAGCGGGCAGCAGCGTGCCGGCAGCTTCGCGGGCGTAGCCATCATGGGTGCCCTGTCCGCGCTGATCGTCAGCGCCTGCGTCGCGCCGCCGCTGTTCGCAGCGCTGGCGGTGATCAGCCAGACCGGCGACCTGCTGCGCGGCGGCAGCGCGCTGTTCGCGATGTCGATCGGCATGGGCGTGCCGCTGCTGGTCGTCGGCACCTCGGCCGGAAGACTGCTGCCGCGCGCCGGCGCGTGGATGGACACCGTCAAGAATCTGTTCGGCGTGCTGATGCTGGGCGTCGCCGCATGGATGCTGGCGCGCATCGTGCCGGAGCGCTGGGCGCTCGTGATCTGGGCGATCCCCGCGCTGGCGGGAGCCGCGCTGCTGTGGCGCGGCGCGTGGCCCAGCAGCACCGGTGGCTGGGCGCTGCGGGGACTCGGCACCGCGCTGGGCGTGTGGGCCCTCGCACTGCTCGCGGGAGCCGCGCTGGGCGGACGCGATCCCCTCTCGCCGATCCCGCAACTGGCCGGGGAGCACCGCGGCCTCGAATTCCGGCGCATCCGTTCGTTGCAGGACCTCGAACGCGAAGTCGCCGCGGCTGCGGCCGCGAAGCGACCGGTCATGCTGGATTTCTATGCGGAC
>CAJACZ010000184.1 GCA_903938365.1 uncultured Pseudomonadota bacterium
ACGGCTATGTGTCCAACCCGATCACGGGCGAGAACGACCTGAACCGTCAGGAAGCCCTGGGCCTGCGTGGCGCTGTGCGCTTCCTGGTTTCGGATGCCCTGACCTGGGATCTCTCGGCGCAGTACATCCAGGACGAAGGCCTGAACATCATGAACTTCACCGCCGGATCCGGCGGCCAGGCCTACCGCGGCGGCGTGGTGGCCAACGGACTGGTGCCGATCCCGGCGACCGGACCGCAGGTGGCGCTGGTGCCTTACCGCGCGGGCCTTCCGGCCACGTCGCCCACCGCCCAGAGCATCGAGGCACGCTGTGCCGGCACGATCACCAAGTCGCGCTTCGCCTGCACGGGCCTGCGCCAGACGGGCACCCCGCTCGCCAACCTTACGGTGGGCGACAAGAAGAACTACAACCTCGGCAACGAAGTCAAGAACCTGTTCGTCACGTCCAACGTGGGCTGGGAGACGGGACTCGGCGACGTCAGCTTCATCACGGGTTACGTGAACCTCGAGCAGAAGTTCGCCATCGACTTCTTCAACGGCACCACTGTGAACCTCGCCTCCGGCGTCCGCCAGGCTTCCAACCCCGCGGGTGGCTTCACGATCGCCAATGACGGCGAGCACAAGCAGCTCAGCCAGGAAATCAAGCTGACGGGCGATTTCAGCGATTCGATCCGCTACGTCGCGGGCGTGTACTACTTCGACGAAGACAACACGACCGACTTCGTCGACCTGTTCAGCCTGAGCCCGACGCTCACGATTGCGCTTGAGGATCGTATCCTCGAGAACAAGACCGAGGCGCTGGCGGCCTACACGCAGTGGGACTTCAGCTTCGCCGACGCGCTCACCCTGACCGTGGGTGGTCGTTACACGGACGAGACCAAGAAGGTCAACTTCATCGCCAACGCCAGCCCGCTGCTGCCTGCGGTCACGGCGCCGACGCGCACCACCTCGGCGAACATGACCGCCCTCGGCATTCCGCTGGAGCAGTCCACCAAGCTGTTCACGCCGCGCGTGGCCCTGAAGTACGACATCAACCAGGACGTCAACCTGTTTGCCAGCGCGACCCGCGGCTTCAAGTCCGGTGGATGGAACGCCCGCGGCACGACCGCGGTCGCCAACCAGCCGTTCTCGCCCGAGAAGGTCTGGTCGTACGAAGCCGGCCTGCGTTCAGAGTGGATGGATCGCAAGCTGCGCGTGAACCTCACGGCCTTCATGCTTGACGTGCAGGACCTGCAGACGCCGGCTGCGTTCGTCAACCCGGCCAACGGCGCGATCTCCTTCATCACCCAGAACTTCGCGGGCCTGAAGAACCAGGGCATCGAGGCCGAGATCATCGCTTCGCCGGTCGACAACCTGACGCTGTTCGCGTTCTTCGGTCTCCAGGACGCGAAGTACAAGGACATCAGTGCGCCGATCGTGGCGCAGCAGGCGTCCTGCAAGGCGTTCATCGCGGGCACCGGCGGCGTGGCTTCGAGCTGCAACGCGGGCATCATCAACCCGGCGGGTAACATCGCCGAGCCCGTGCGCACGCCGGACACCATCACCCTGGGCGGCAGCTATTCGTTCGCGATCGGCAGCAACCTGAAGCTGACCCCGAACGTGCTCTGGGCGCGCACCGGCGACAACAACGTGGGCACCAGCGGCTCGCCCCCGGGCATCGTGGCGTCCTATGACACGGTCGAGGCGGGCCTCACGCTGGCGAACGAGGAGGGCGGCTGGTCCGTGCAGGCGAACTGCAGGAACTGCACCGACGAGACGCAGATCGTCTCGACGCTGTCCGAACTCGCGTATATCCAGGAGCCGCGCACCTGGGCTGTGAACTTCCGCTACAACTTCGGCGCCCGTCGCTGAGGACAAAGAGCAGCAGCGCGTTCGCGCGCTGACTGCGGGATGGCACATTGAGGCCGGGGCGGTGACGCCCCGGCCTTTTTACTGGGCGGGTGGTGCGAGGCGAGGGTAGGGCCCGATCAGCAGCAGCAGCACGCCGAACAGGGCGATGCCGGCGGCGATGCCGTAGAGCCCAAGCTCATAGCTTCCAGACACGTCGCGGAGCCTGCCGAACACCGGCACCAGCACGCCGGGCCCGAAGGCAAAGGCTATATACAGGCCGGCGAAGATCCGGCCGTATTCCCGCAGGCCGAAGTAGCGGGAGCACAGGTAGGCCATCAGGTCGACCTCCGCGCCGGCGGCCAGGCCCGTGATGAACACTATTGCCGCGGCGCCGGCGAATCCCGGCTCGAGCGTGGCCATGGCCAGGACCGCGAGCGCGGCGGGGAACATCAGTGCCGCGCCGACGTAGGGCGCGAAGAAACGATCGATCAGGGCGCCCACGGCGACCCGGCCCACCAGCACCGAGATGCCGAACACCGAGGCCACGAGCGCAGCCTGGGATGCCGCGTTTCCCTGCTCCTGCAGCAACGGCACGATGTTCGTCACGAAGGCCGTGACGACACCGGAACAGGTGAAGAGGCCGATGGCCATCAGCCAGAAGCGGAAGTCGCGCAGGGCTTCGCCAAAGCTTGCCCCGGCGGGCGGTGCCGGCGTGCTCTCGATGGTGACGGCGTCGTCCCCGATGTCGCTTGCAGCCCTGGCCCCGGCCGGCTGGTCGTGAAGGTAAAGCCAGGCCAGCGGCAGGGCAACGCATAAGGGCAGGAGTCCGAGCGCGACATAGCCGCCGCGCCACCCGAACTGTTCTATGGCCCAGGTGGCGTAGGGCGGGACGAGGAACCCGCAGAGCCCGGTGCCCGACATGGCGACCCCGAGGGCGAGGCCGCGCTGGCGCTCGAAGCGTTGCGACAGCAGCCGCGCGAAGCCGATGCCCACGGTGCCGCCGGCGCCGATCGCCATCAGGAAATACAGCGCGTAGAGCGTCGTGAGGGAATCCAGCCAGAGCGCCAGCGCGAAGAAACCCGCGCCGAACAGGGCTTGCGACACCATGACCAGGCGGCGCACGCCGTGCCGGTCGGCGAACCAGCCGGCCAGCGCGCTCGTGACCATCACCGCGACGGTGATGAAGGACTGGGCGCCCATGATGTCCTGGCGGCTCCAGCCGAACTCCGCGATCAGCGGGTTCACGAACGAGCCGATGGAGTACGTGAAGCCGAGCGTGGCGATACTGAAGGCGAGCCCCATCATGCTCGCCACCACCACGCCTGCGTTGGCGCGGAGCTCGCTGCCTGTGTCTGCTGCTGAGGTCTGCATCCAGCGACTATACAATCGTCGGCAGGTGCCCGTGTCCCGGGCCGCGTGGAGGATCCCAGGCATGACGACGAAGCAGGCAGCGAGGCACGGCGGTCCGGGTGCGTCCGCAGCGGAATGTCCACGGGTCACGGCATTGCAGTGCATGACGATCGCGACCGGGCAACCGGAACTGCTGGGCGAAATCCTCCAGGACGCCCTCGGCTGGGAGCCGCTGGTCGAACATGCGATCAGCCCCCCGCTGGAGCGGCAATGGGGCATTGCGCCGGGGAGCGCCGGCGCGCGGGCCAGCGTGTACCGGTCCGCGGGCACCAGCCGGGGCATGGTGCGCGTGGTGGCCGGAGCGGAGAGGCCGCGCACCCGCGCGATGGCGACGCGCTGGGCCGGGGTCGAGATGATCGTCACCCGCGAGCTCGACGAACTGCACGCTCGCCTGTCGCGCTACCCCGCGTTCCACAGCTTCCTGCCCCCGTCCACCTGGGACTGGACCGAATATGGCAGCAATGTGCATCGTGCTTTCATCGGGAGCGTGCCCGGTGGCACGCACCTGGCCTTCACCATGGGGCTGACCCGACCCGTGGGCCGTGAGTTCCCGACCGCTGCGGCCCAGGTCGGACACGTGTTCGATGTGCCGCTGGTGACCACGCGTTTCCCCGAGTGCAAGCGCTTCTACTGCGAGACGCTCGGCATGGTGCCTTTCCTGCAGTCGGAGTTCCGCGACCATCTCTGGCACCGGCTCTGGAAGCTGCCACCCGACTCGCCTGCGCGTCTGGATATCTACAAGGGCAATGCGCCCGGCACAGGCCTCGGCGGTATCGAGCTGCAGGGCTATGAGCCTTTCATCGTGGATCCAGAACCGGCGCAAGTCGATCGGTTCGACGGCGGTGCCTGCCTGCTCACCTACACGAGCGACGACATCGAGGCCGCCTGTGCCGCGGTGGCTGCGGATCCCGCCGCACGCCTGCTGTCGCGGCCTGAGGCACTCGATTTCGCCCCTTACGACGGGGCGCGGATGTTCGCCTTCCAGGGGCCCGCAGGCGAGCGGGTGGAACTGGTCGAGCGCGCCTGGTCGCCGGTTGCGCCGGCTCCCTGACGAACCGCCTGTCTCAGCCGTTCGGCAGCAGGATGATCTTGCCGTCGCGCGCCGCGCCGGATTCGAGTTCGTGGCGGAAGGCCTCACGGACCTGCTGCAGCGTGTACACGCCGGCGATCTTCGCCCGCAGTTCCCCCGCGGCAACCCACTCGCCGAGCTGGCGCATGATCTCCAGCCACTCCTGCCGCGGGATCCCGCGCTCGTAATGGGGCATGAAATAGCCCTGCAGGCGCAGGTTGTTCAGGAACATCAGTTCGGCGGGAACGCTGCACGGCTGCAGCGACATCAGGCCGAAGATCGCGATCACCCCGTCCAGCGCCAGGCAGCGCGCAAGTCGCGTCGTGGCCTCGCCTGCGACCGAGTCGATGGCGAAGCGGAGCGCTGCGCCTTCGGTCGCCCGGGCCACGCGCTGGTGGAGATCGTCCCCATCGAGCAGCACGACGTCCGCGCCCGCGGCAAGCAGTTCGTCCACCAGTTCCGGGCGCCGGACCACGTTGACGCTGCGCAGGCCGAGCCGTCGCGCGATGCCGATGTTGAAACGGCCGCAGCTGGAGTTCGCCGCGTTCTGCAGCAGCCATTCGCCGGGCTGCAGTTTCACCACCCGGGTCAGGAGGAGGTACGAGGTGAGTGCGTTGACCGGCACCAGCGAGAGCTGCAGGGGGTCGCCGTGCCCGGGCGCCGGCACCAGCCGACTGGCGGCGACCCGCATCTGCTGCGCAAAGGTGCCGCTCTTGCGGGGCAGGAACACCCTCTGCCCGCAGTGGAAACCCTCGACGCCGGGGCCGATCTCGACGACCCGGCCGATGCCCTCGCTGCCCGCGACGGCGGGGGGCGGCGGAGCGTTGGCCAGCCGCCCCTCCACGTAGAGCAGGTCACCGAAATGAACGGGAGTCGCCTCGACCTCGACCCGCACGTCACCATGCTGCAGCGCCCCGAGTTCCCAGTCCGCCAGCTCGATGGTGTCCAGGGCAGGACCGAAGCTGCGGTAGATCGCGGCACGCATGGTGGTGAGCAGTTCCGGGGGTCTCAGCGCAGCTTCGGCAGGACTTCCTGGCCGATGATGTCCAGCGCCGTCATGGGGTCATCATGCAGGCGCAGGGCGACTTCGGTGAGGCCCGCACGACCGAACATCCTGAAGCGCTCGATCTCGCGGTCCAGGTCTTCCAGGCCACCCGTGGAGGTGAAGTATTCGCAGAGCCGGTTGGGGATGTCTTCCGGCAGTCCCTTCACGTGGCCCGAGCGGTCGAACCAGGCGGCGACGAAGTTCTGATAGTTGTCGCGCACCAGCTGGGCTTCCTCTTCGCTCAGGCACTGCTGGATGAGTTCCTTCTGCAGCTTGATGGCGCGCCAGGCCAGCTCGCGGCGGGACTCGCGATAGCCCTCGGCACGGTCCCGCTTCAGGTGCCAGGCCCAGAAGGTGTTGGTGTGGAGCGGACCCATGCCCGGTTCGCGCTTGGCGGCGCCCACCTTGACCTCCTCGATGGCCGCGGCCATCACCTCAGGCGGGGTGCACCCGATGAACACGCCGTCGCCGACGCGCGCCTGCATGCGCATCATCTGGCCGCGGTAGGCGGTGCCGTAGACGAGCGGGGGGCTGGGTGCCTTGAGCCAGCCGTAGGCGCAGGGCAGGTTCACCACGAAGTCCTCGCCCTTGTAACCCTGTGCGAGCGCGCCACGGCCGGCGCCGCGCACGATCTCGATCCCCTCGCGCACGGCCCGCACGATTTTCTCGGGTCGCTGGATCCCCATGCAGTCGATGTTGCCTTCGCCGGCGCCCATGGCGATCAGCGCGCGACCGCCGCTCAATTCGTTCAGCGACAGCAGGCTGTTGGCGATCTTCAGCGGATGCATCTCGAAGGGGCTGACCGCGAGGGGTCCGAGCAGCAGCCGGCTGGTCGACTGAGCCAGCGGTAGCAGCGACATGAAGCAGTCCCAGTGTGCGAAATAATTCGAGCTCCAGAGCGCCCGGATACCGTACTTCTCGGCTTTCTGGCCCAGTTCGGAAACCTGCCCCGGGCTCAGGTCCGGCTCGAGGATGATGTCGACTTCCATGGGTGGCTCCGGCGGCTGGATTGAAACCCGATACTAACCTCGCCCCTTCCCCTGGAGCCCGCGGCCTCGACCGGCTGACCGAACTACGGCAAGCGCGACCTCCTCAGCGACCTCCCGTGATGCTCGCGAGCGCCGCTTCGAAGCTGCTGAAGTTCCCGCCCGGTCCGAGCAGCGAAAGAACGCCGGCTTTGTCCAGTTTCGCCCGGACCTTGGGGTTTGCCCCGGTCAGCAGCACCCGGACGCCGCGTTGCTGGAGCTCCCGGATGACATCCTCGAGCGCCTGCAGGCCTGTGATGTCGATGAAAGGCACCCAGCGGAGCCGCAGGATCAGAATCCGCGGATCGGTGTGGGTGCCTGCCAGGGCGCGTTCGAATGCCTCCGCAGCCGCAAAGAAGAACGGGCCCTCGACGGCATAGACCACCACGCCTTCAGGAAGCGACGCCAGCCCCGCGGCGGCCAGTTCCTGCTGCAACTCCGGTTCCCGGGCATGACGCACCTCCACGGCCGCCGCCATCCGGCGCAGGAAGTGCAGGGTGGCGATGATCACGCCGATGTTCACGGCGACGACCAGATCCACGAACACGGTGAGGAAGAAGGTGACCACGAGGATCAGCACGTCCGCGCGCGGTGCACGGCGGATCATGCGGCGGACCCGCTTCAGCTCGCTCATGTTCCACGCGACCACGAACAGGATGGCGGCCAGCGCGGCCAACGGCAGGTGAGCGGCGAGGGGTGCCAACAGCAGCAGCACCAGCACCAGAACGAGCGCGTGCACGATGCCGGCCAGCGGGCTGGTGCCACCGTTGCGGATGTTGGTGGCGGTGCGCGCGATGGCGCCCGTGGCGGCGAAGCCGCCGAACAGCGGGGCGAGGATGTTGGCGATACCCTGGCCGACCAGCTCCTGGTTTGAATCGTGGCGGGTGCCGCTCATGCCGTCCGCGACGACTGCCGAGAGCAGCGATTCGATGGCGCCCAGCATCGCGATGGTGAACGCGGGGCCGACCAGTTCGATCACCAGGCCGACGCTCAGCTGCGGCAGCTGCAGCGGCGGCAAGCCGGCGGGAATGCCTCCGAAGGCGCTGCCCAGCGTCCGCACGCCTTCCCACTGCAGCGTGAACTGCAGCAGCGTCGCCGCCACAAGGGCGAGCAGCGGCGCGGGGAGGCGCTGCAGCGCAGTTATTCGCGGGGTAACCACGAGGATGGCCAGCGAGCCCGACGCCAGCAGGAGTGTGGGCAGATGCAGGCCCGGCAGGGCTGTGAGTTGGTGCCAGAGCTTCTGGTGAAAGTGCTCGCCGAGCGCGCCCGGCAGGCCGAAGAATTCGCTCCATTGACCCGTCCAGATCAGTACGCCGATCCCGGCCGTGAAGCCGACGATCACCGGGTCGGGAATGAACTTGATGATCGAGCCCATGCGGGAGAGCCCCAGCACGACCAGCATGATGCCCGCCATCAGAGTGGCGACCTGCAGTCCAGCCACGCCGTGTCGGGCCGTGACTCCGGCCAGGATCACCACGAAGGCACCCGTGGGACCGGCGATCTGTACGCGGCTCCCGCCGAAAACCGACACGGCGAGGCCGGCGACGATGGCCGTGTAGAGCCCTTGCTCCGGCTTCGCGCCCGAGGCGATGGCGAAGGCCATTGCCAGAGGGAGGGCGACGAGCCCGACCACCAGGCCGGATACGATGTTGGGCAACCAGTGCGGCCGCCGCAGCAGGCCCGCCCGGCGTGCTTCCAACAGGGCAATCGTCATATCGGCGTTCCGCCAGGGGGATTCCTGTCGGCCATGCTAGGGGCGAACCGCGGCGAAGGCTGTCCGCAGATCCCGCAGCGTCCGGCGGCCAGCACTTCTGCGAACATGGGCCATGGCCCAGCATGGACCCGTGCCCGACGACCCGCCCGAACCCGGGGGGCTCCGCGGTGCCGAGGCCGCGCGGCGTCTCGCCCGCGACGGACCCAACGAGCTGCCTGCGGAGCGCGTGCGACGCTTCTGGCCGGTGCTGCGTGAAGTGCTGCGGGAACCGATGCTGCTGCTGCTGGTGGCCGCGGGAACCC
>CAJACZ010000185.1 GCA_903938365.1 uncultured Pseudomonadota bacterium
GGTGATCGGCGTCTGGCGTGGCGTCGGCTATTCCAGCCAGGCCTTCTTCGCCGAGAGTTTCATCGACGAGCTCGCCGCGGCGGCGCAGCGCGATCCGCTCGACTTCCGCCTCGCCCACCTCGAAGCGGGCTCGCGGCAGCACGCCGTGCTGCGCACCATCGCCGAGAAATCCGGCTGGAACTCGCCCCCGGCCCCTGCGCCCGATGGCGCACGCGTGGCCCGCGGGGTCGCGCTGTGCACCAGCTTCGGCTCGGTCGTCGCGCAGGTCGTGGAAGTCTCGCTCGCGCCGGACCAGCAGCCGCGCGTGCATCGCGTCGTGGCGGTGGTGGACTGCGGGATCCCCGTCAATCCCGGGCTCATCCGGCAGCAGATCGAAGGCTCGGTGATCTTCGGCCTGTCCGCCGCCCTGCACGGCAAGGTCTCGTTCGATGCCGGCGTCGCGCGCGAGGGCAACTTCGACGCCTATCGGCTGCTGCGCCTCGCCGAGTCACCGCAGATCGAGGTCCACATCATGCCGAGCGAAGCCGCGCCCACCGGGCTCGGCGAACCCGGTGTACCGCCCATCGCACCCGCCGTCGCGAACGCACTGTTCGCCCTGACTGGAACCCGCCGCCGGCGCCTGCCGCTCGTGCAGACCTGAGGCCGACCCCATGCTGAACCTGACCCCAAAGAATTCGACAACGACCACGACAACGACACCCAGACCGAGCCTGGCCTGCGCGCTGCTGGCTGCGCTTGCGCTGCTGCTCGGCGGCTGCACCACCGTGGAAGAGGTCGCCGACGAGCCCGAGCCGACCTACGTGCCCGAGGAACTTCCCGCCGCTGGCGTCGGCGATGTGGCCGAGATGCCGGAAGAGGAGCCTGCCGAGCCTGCCGAGCCCGCCGAGCCGACCGCGCCCGCAGCGCAGCCGGCGACGCCTCCGCCCGTCGTCGCGCCGCCGCCCGAGATCCGCACCGAGGGGCCGCTCACCGAAGTGGTCGTGGCCGCGCCGACCCGCGGCCGCGACGAGGTGATCCGCGACCTCGTCACCGAGGCGCGCGCGATGCTCACCAAGGAGCGCCTGCAGTACGTGATCCTGCGCAACGGACGACGCGAAACGCTGCGGGGTCGCCCGGTGGCCTTCGCGCTCTGGAGCGAGGCCAGGGAGCAGTGGACGGTCGCGCACATCGAGATCCCCCGTCCCCCGATCAAGTGGCGCCCCGGCGGTCGGCCGATGAGCTTCATCGTGCGCACGCCCGGCGTCACCGCGCGCCATGTCAAAGGCACGGGCGCCGAGCGCCTGATGTTCGCCTTCTCCGGCCGCGATGGCGAAGCGCTCAAGGTCTATGGCCGCAAGTTCCCGGTGTTCGACGACAGGCTGCTGCGCAAGAAGCGCTGGCGCGCCGTCGTGCAGACCGCGCGCCCGATCGTCTACCTGCCCTACACCGAAGACACCCTGGACCCGAAGTTCGTCGCCGACGGCCGCGACTTCCTTCTTGCCACCGCGCGTGAGGCCATCGACGAACTGCGCCGCGCGGGCATCCCTTCGCGCGCGTTTCCCGACAAGCTGCTCGCCGACATCGTGCCCGCTGAAGTCATCACGACGCTGGCGGTGATCGAGCAGACCGACGACACGGATTTCCGGGCCAAGGGCGATGACGCGTTCAGCGAGGTGCTGAGCCAGTACGGGCTGAAGCGCCAGGAGGCCTACCGCTACAGCGTCTCGCGGGCCAAGGCCATCGGCCCGATGCAGTTCACCAACCGGCGCGGCAACGGCACGTATTCGATGGTGGTCCGCCGCTGCCCCGCGGCGCGCATCGACCCCAACTTCGAGCGCGGCGCCACCAACCTGCTCAACGTCATGAAGGCCGCGATCTGCCTGTTCGACGTCGAACTGCTGCAGATGCGCGCCGACATCCGCATGGCTTATCGCGACAACATGAAGGTGCTCGGCATCTTCCCGGTCGCCGCCTATAACGGCGGGCCCCGCAACGTGACCAAGCTGCACCGCGAGATAGAGCGCATGGGCGTGAACATCGAGGATCTGCGCGCTCCGGGCGAACAACCCGAGGGCGATGCCGTGCCCTGCCCCTGCCTGTGGACCGAGGGACCCGCGGGCGTCGAGCCGCGCTCGATCCCGCGATACAACGAAGAGAACCGCTGGTACATCGAGAAGTACCAGGCAATCCTCAGCGTGTTCTGACGGGCGGCTCCCGACTCATGTGCAAAACCGACAGGACGACCACTTCGTCGCCGACGATTCGATAGGCGATCGAATACGGAAACCGCCGTGTCAGGACGCGGCGTACCCCGTCGATGATCTCTGGATTGCGCAGCGCGTTGTAAGCCAACGAGCTGAGGGTCCTGGATATCTCATCGATGTAATCGATGCCTAGCCCCGCGCGCTGTGTCTCATACCAGCGCGCAGCCGTCTCGACGTCGAGTTCGGCCTCGAGCCGAACCCGCACACGTCGGGTCAC
>CAJACZ010000186.1 GCA_903938365.1 uncultured Pseudomonadota bacterium
CGGCATCCTCGGATCAGCGCTGCTGCTCGTGGCCTGCGCGGCGGCGCCCTCAGGCGGCGGCGGCGCGTCGATCCCGGACCCTGCCACCGCGCGGGTCCGCCTCGAGTCCCACCGCTGGGAGCTCGTTTACTGGGAGGGCCGCACTGTGCCGCACGGTGACAACGGCGAGCCCGTGATCCTCAGTTTCAAGGACGGTCGGGTCAGCGGCCACGCCGGCTGCAACCGCATGAACGTGGGCTTCGAACTCGGCCCGGAACCGGGCGCCCTCCGGGTCTCCCAGGGCATGCTGACGCGGATGGCCTGCGAGCCCGGCCGCATGGAATTCGAGGCGGCCTTCGTCAAGGCGCTCACGGCCAGCACCCGTTACCAGTTCGACGGCGACCGGCTCAGGCTGAGCCAGTCCGCGTCCCTGCCGGCCCTCGAGTTCCACAAGCGCGAACTGCAGGGCGAGTAGCGCCCCCTGCGCGCGCTGTGAGCGCAGCGCGCCTAGAGCTTGGCGCGGCGCCCGAAGCGGAACGGCTGGTTCAGCGCGGCCAGTTCCCTGGCGTCCCGCTCGTACGGGTCGGGCTTGAAGACCACCGTGCCGTCGTCATCGCGGTCCGCGGTCCAGTAGATGATCAGCACCGGCACCTTCTTCGGCAGCCGCACCGTGCGGGTTTCCCCCAGGGCCACGACGGCGTCGAGCGTCCCGCGATTCCACTTCGCCGGATCGCCGAGCAGCAGTTCGGCAAGCTCCAGCGGCCGCTCGGTGCGGATGCAGCCCGAGCTGAAGACGCGCAGGTCTTCGTCGAACAGCGACTTGCTCGGCGTGTCGTGCAGGTACACGAGGTGCGGGTTGGGGAACATGATCTTGACCACGCCCAGCGCGTTGTCGGGTCCGGCGTCCTGGCGCAGCATGAAGGGGAAGTTGCGCGCCGTGTACTGAGAGAAGTCGATGCCCGCCGGGTTGAGCGGCCGGCCGCTGCGGTCGAGCACCTTGAGCCGCTTGCGCGCGAGCACGCTGCGGTCGTTGCGCCGCAGCGAGGGCATGATGTCCTTCTCGAGGATGCCGGGCGGCACGGTCCACGTCGGGTTCAGGACGACGTGGTCGATCGTGGCCTTGAAGACCGGCGTCTGGCGATAGGGCTGGCCGACCACGGTCCGGGTTTCCCAGACCGTCTTGCGGTCGCGCACGAAGCGCACGAGGAAGCCCGCGATGTCGACGATGACGAGGTCGCCGTCCTTCACTTCGTGCAGGACCCAGCGGCCGCGCTCGAGGTTGACGCGCAGCTGGTCGACGCGTTGCTGCACTGGCACGTTCAGCGCGCGGAGCGTGCCGGCACCCACCACGCCGTCGGCGCCGAGCCGGTAGCGTCGCTGGGCCCGCTTCACGGCCGACTCGAGCCCGGCGTCGTAGAGGTTGGGGTCGGCGCCCGGCGCCGGCGTCGCCGCGAGGCCTGCCGCCGTCAGGTCGCCTTCGACCGCGAGGCGCTGCCGCAGCAGCGGTACGCGCGGATCGCTCATGCCCACCTTCAGGGTGGTGCCCTCCGGGATGCGCTGCCAGCCGCCGCGCGCGGCGATGCCGCGATAGGTGGCCAGCGCCTCGCGACCGGCCTGGTACATCCAGTGCGACGGTCGCACGACGTCCACGGACTGGCGGATGCGCCCGGCGGTAATCGCCTCGTACAGGAACGGCAGTGCGTCCTGCTCGGTGATTTCGCGGGTCTCGAAGTTCCAGTTCGAGTCCAGCGACAGCGGGTCGACCTTGCCGAAATACAGGTGGTAGAGGATCAATGAAAAGGCGTCCGAGGCCAGCAG
>CAJACZ010000187.1 GCA_903938365.1 uncultured Pseudomonadota bacterium
CGGCGGCCTGCCGCCCCTGGCGTAGAATCCCGCGATGATCACCCTGCGCGACATCCGCCTGCGACGCGGCCCGGAACCACTGCTCGAGCACGCGACGCTGAGCATCTTCCGCGGCGAGAAAGTCGGGATCGTCGGACGCAACGGCTGCGGCAAGTCGACCCTGATGGCGCTGGTGCGCGGCGACCTCGGCGCCGACGCGGGCGAGTTCGAATGCGCGCCGTCGCTGGCCATCGCCTCCGTGCTGCAGGAGCTGCCCCATTCGCAGCAGGCGGTCATCGAGCACGTGATCGACGGCGACGAAGAGCTGCGGCGGAACGAGGCCCTGCTCGCCGTCGCGGAAGGCGCGCAGGACGGGCTGCGCCAGGCCGCCCTGCTGGCCGAGCACGAGCGCCTCGGCGGCTACACGGCCCGCACGCGGGCCGCGTCGCTGCTCGACGGCCTGGGTTTCGAGGCGGGCGCGATCGATCGGCCCATCAGCGAGTTCTCGGGCGGACTGCGCATGCGCGCGAACCTGGCGCGCGCCCTGATGCGCCGCTCCGACGTGCTGCTGCTGGACGAGCCCACCAACCATCTGGACCTGGACGCCGTGCTGTGGCTCGAGGCCTGGCTGCGCACCTACCCCGGCACCCTGCTGCTGGTGTCCCACGACCGGGAATTCCTCGACGCCGTGGTGGGCAGGATCCTCAGCATCCGTGACCGGAGGATCACCAGCTACACCGGCAACTACAGCGCCTTCGAGGACCAGCAGACGGCACGGGCCGCCCAGGCCCGCGCCTCCAACGAACGGCTGCGGCGCGAATCCGAACACATCCGCAGCTTCGTCGAGCGGTTCCGCGCCAAGGCCAGCAAGGCCAAGCAGGCGCAGAGCCGCCTGAAGTGGCTGGAGCGGCTGCCCGCCATCATGGATCTGCGGGAGGAGGAGTCCTTCGAGTGGGCGTTCGCCGCGCCACGCAAGCTGCCCCGCCCGCTGGTGGCCCTGGACCGGGCGGCCGCCGGCTATGGCAGCCGCACGGTGGTGGGCAATCTCGGGCTGTCTATCGCGCCGGAGGCGCGCATCGGCATCCTCGGCCGCAACGGCGCCGGCAAGTCCACGCTCATGAAGCTGATCGCCGGCGAGACCGAACCGCTGGCCGGCACGCGCACCGCCTCACCCGAGCTCGAGACCGGCTTCTTCGCGCAGCTCGAGGTGGACCAGCTGGATCCCTCGAGCACCGCGATCCTGGAGCTCACGCGCCGCGGCGGCACCGAGGCGGCAGGCTGGCTCGAGCAGCAGAAGCGCGACCACCTCGGACGCTTCGGCTTTCGCGGCGACCGGGTGTTCGATCCTGTGGGCCGGTTCTCGGGGGGCGAGCGGGCGCGCCTGTCGCTGGCGATCCTCGTCGCGCGCCGGCCGAACCTGCTGCTGCTGGACGAGCCCACCAACCATCTGGATTTCGAGATGCGCGAGTCGCTGCTGCTCGCCCTGCAGGATTTCACCGGGGCGGTGGTGGTGGTGTCCCACGATCGCTCGCTGCTGCGCGGCGTCTGCGACGAGTTCCTGCTGGTCGCCGACGGCAGGGCCGCGCCTTTCGAGGGGGACCTCGACGACTACGCCGCCTGGCTGGGCAAGCGACAGTCCAGCGGCGCGACGGAAGCCGACAGCGGCTCCAGCGGACTCTCGCCCGGCTTCGCCAGTGCCGCGGACCGCCGCGAGCTCAGGCGCAGGGAAGCCGAGGCCCGCAACCAGCTCGCGCCGCTGCGAGCCGAGCTGCGCACGCTGGAGAAGACCCTGGCTGCGCAGGGCGAACGGCGCAGTGCACTCGAGGCCCGGCTGGCCGATCCGGATTTCTACAGCAGCACCGAACCGGCCGCGCAGCGCGCCCTGCTGGCGGAACACGGCAAGCTCCTCAAGGACATCGACACGATGGAAACCCGCTGGCTGGAGCTCAGCGAGCGGCTGGAGGCCGGCTGAGACTAGAATCAGACGATGGCTTCCGATGCGGCTGCGCAACAACCCCAGATCAGCCCTTCGGGCAGGGGTGCGGCTGGCGCAGCGCCGGGCAGGCCGCGCGGCACACGCGGCACACGAGGCGTCCGGATCCTGCAGGCCACCGGAGGCCTGCTGCTGGCGGCGTGGGTGGGCATGGCCGTCTGGCACACGACCAAGCCTCTGCCGGCGGGCATGCGGGTCGCCGGCCCCTGGGAACCCGTTGCCGCCGACCAGGCGCGGCTGCTGGTCGACGTGACGACCGCGGACGGCTATGGCCGACCGGTCATCCAGCAGGAGATCTTCGACGAGACGCTGGCCGTCATCGCCTCCGCCCGCGCGTTCATCGTGCTCGACCAGTTCCTGCTCAACGACCACCGCGGCGCGCTGGAGCGCAACTCGCTCAACCCGCTGCGCCCGCTGTCCCGCGAACTGGCCGACGCGCTGGTCGCCGCGCGCCAGCGCAGGCCGACGCTGCGGGTGCTGCTGATCACCGACCCCATCAACGATGTCTACGGCGGCGATCCCTCGACGGAGTTTGCGCGGCTGGAACAGGCGGGCGTGGACGTGGTGCGGACGGACCTGGATCCGCTGCGCGACTCCAATCCGGCCTATTCCGCGCTCTGGCGCCTTGCAGTCCGCTGGTGGGGGCCGGATGGGCGCGGCCGGGGCTGGCTGCCCAACCCGATGGAGGAAGGCCCCGAGCGCGTGAGCTTCCGCGCCTGGGCACGGTTGCTGAACTTCAAAGCGAACCACCGCAAGGTCCTGATCGCGGACGACGGCGGCACGGGGCTCGTCGGCATCGTCGGTTCCGCCAATCCACACGATGCGAGCAGCGCGCATTCCAACCTCGCCCTGCAGCTGCGCGGCGCGGCGCTGCGGCCCCTGCTCGAGAGCGAGCTGGAGATCGCCCGCGCGTCCGGCTGGCGCGGCCCCGCGCTGCCCGCCCCGGCGGCAGGCGCAACGACCCTGGCCCGAGCCGCGGCGGCAGCACCTGCCGGGCCGTCGGGTGCGACTGCGGGTGCGGGCGACACCGCCATGCGGGCGCGGGCGCTGACTGAAGGCGCGATCCGCGACGAGTTGCTGGCACGGATCGCAGCCACCCGCGCCGGCGACCGCATCGACGTCGCGATGTTCTACCTGTCGGAGCGCACGCTGATCGGTGCGATGCTCGATGCCGCGGCGCGGGGCGTGGAGCTGCGGCTGCTGCTGGATCCGAACAAGGACGCGTTCGGACACGAGAAAAGCGGCATTCCGAACCGCCCGGTCGCCTCGGAACTGGTCGCGAAGAGCGACGGAGCCATCAAGCTGCGGTGGTACCGCACCCACGGCGAGCAGTTCCATACCAAGCTGGTGATGGTGCGCCATGACGGCCGTGTCTGGCTCACGACCGGCTCGGCCAACCTTACGCGCCGCAATATCGGCGACTTCAACCTAGAGGCGAACCTGGCGCTGGAAGCAGCCACGTCCGCGCCCATCGCCCTCGCGGCAGCCCGTTACTTCGAGACACTGTGGACCAACCGGGCGCCGGCCGGGATCGAGTACAGCGCGGATTTCGGCACCTACGCGGACCCCGCCCAGTCGAGCTACTGGGCGTACCGGATCATGGAGGCGTCGGGACTGTCGACGTTCTAGCGGCGCGGCGGCGCGCTGTCCGCCGCGAGCGCTGCCCGCGTCTGCGCGGCGACGCTGGCGAGCGCCGCCTGCGCCGCGGCCTCGAAGGCGGGGATGACGTCCCCCATGCGGTGCGCCGCGGGTCGCGCGGAACCTTCGGCGGAAAACGCCGCGACGACCGATCGGTCGCTGCGGCGACCGAGCACGCAGTCGAAGGCGACGCGCACGGTCGGAGTGCCCTCCCGCGCGTCCTGGCCGGGCGCGAGCTCTGCATCGAAACGCCGGACCGTCAGCCGCAGCGAGTAGTCGGTGAGGAAGGGCCCCGCATCGTCCTGCACCGAACGCAGGCCGCCATCGGCACGCAATGCTGCGGCGGCGAGACTCTCGATCACCCGCGGCAGGTTGTCCGCCCAGCGTGCGCCGGCGTAATGCGAGAGGCTCTGGTCGGCCAGCCGCAGCAGCACGCGGTCACCGGCATAACCGGGCTGGGGCATGACCTTGAGGACCTGCAGCGAGGTCGCCCCGAGGCGACTGGCGACCTCGGGCGCCAGCGGCGCAGCGGGCGCGACGGCCGCCGGCGGCCGCAGGGTGAAGACCACGGCCTGGGGTTCGCGACTGCGCAGGCCGCTGCAGCCCGCCAGGAGCGCGGCCAGCAGGGCGAGCAGCGGCACGGCGGTGCGGGAATGCATCATCGGGGGATCTCCACGCCGCCATTGCTCGGCTGGTAAAGGAGGCGGGAGGGGTTGTCGCGCAGCGAGCGGACCAGGTTCTGGATCTCGTTCGCGGCATCGCGGCTTTCGCGGGCGAGGCGCTCGAGCTCCGGCAGGCCCGCCTGCGTGAAGGACCGCACCTGCTGCTGGTTCTCGGCGAGGATCTGGTCGACGCGCGCGCTCGTGCTGGCGAGGTTCTCGGCCACCACCCGCACGCGCTGGATGGTGGTCTTGAGTTCCGGCGCGGTCTCGGCGGTGACGTCGCGCAGCGTCGCCGCGACGCTGGACATGTCGCGCGCCATCGAGCGCAGCTCGAGCGCGAGTTCATCGACGTTGCGCATCGAGGACGGCAGGCGGCGACTGGCCGTATCGAGGTTGGCCAACAGCGAGGTGACGGCCTTGACGTTCTCGTCCGAAAGCATGGCATTGACCCGGTTGGCGACCTCGCTCGCCCGGGCGAACACTTCCGGCATGCCACTGAAGAACACCTCGAAGCCCGAACGCACGGACCGGATGACCGGGTGGTATTCGCCCACCACCGGGTCCGCCAGCTTCTTGGTGCCGGCGCGCCCCAGCAGGTCGATGTAGAGCAGGCCCGTCACGCCCAGCAACGACAGCTCGGCGACCGTGGATTCGGACACCGGGGCGCTGGAGTCGATATCGACGATCACCTGTACGCGGGTGGCGTTGCGCGGATCGATGCGCATGGAAATGACGCGGCCGACGTCCACGCCGAGGTAGCGGACGGTACTGCCCACGTTAAGGCCGCTGACCGAGCCCTCGAAATAGACCTCGTAGCGGGTGTAGGAGCGGGAGTCGCGCGCGCCCGAATACCAGTAGACGAAGGCTACGGCGCACGCCGCCACCAGCAGCACGAAGGCGCCTACCGCGGCATAGCGGGCGTCACGCTCCATGACCGACTCCGAAGCGCCGGGCGCGATCCCCGTGGAAATACGCCTGGATCCAGGGGTGCGGGTTCTGGACGATGGCCTCGAGGCTGTCCGTGAGCATCTTGCGGTCCACAATCACCCCGACACGATTACAGGTTCGGAAAATACTGTCCAGATCATGAGTGATCATCACGACCGTCAGGCCGAGTTCGCGCTGCAGCCCGATCAGCAGTTCGTCAAAGGCCGCGGCGCTGATCGGATCGAGGCCCGAGGTCGGCTCGTCGAGGAACAGCAGCCGGGGATCCAGCGCCAGCGCGCGCGCCAGCGCCGCACGCTTGATCATGCCGCCGGAGAGCTGGGAAGGATATTTGGATCCGGCCTCGGGGGGCAGGCCCACCAGCCGCAGCTTGAGCATCGCCAGTTCGTCGCGCGCGCGAGTCCCGAGCGACAGGTGCTCGAGCATCGGCAGCTGCACGTTCTGCAGCACGGTCAGCGCCGAGAACAGCGCCCCGGCCTGGAAAGTGACGCCATAGCTGGCCTTCACCGCGCGCAGCTCCGCGTCATCGAGCCGAGTGAGGTCCGTGCCGAAGATCCGCACCTCGCCTGCCTGCGGGCGGTGCAGGCCGAGGATGGTCCGCAGCAGCACCGACTTGCCCGATCCCGAGCCGCCGACGATCCCGAACACCTCGCCCTCGAGCACCGTCATGTCGAGGCCATCGTGGACGACCTGCCGCCCGAAACGGTTGACGACACCCCGGACGTCGATCGCCGCGGCCGCCATCAGATCCCGATCTCCATGAACAGCACGGCGAACAGCGCATCGGCGAGGATCACCAGGAAGATCGCCATCACCACGGCCACCGTGGTGAGTCGTCCGAGTTCCCGGGAGGAGCCCCGGACCTGCATGCCGCAGTAGGTGCCGGCGGCGGCGATCAGCAGCGCGAACACCGGCGCCTTGATGATGCCGACCCAGAAGGTCCAGGGCCCGATGGCTTCCTGCATGCGCTGGATGTACTGCACCAGCGGCATGTCGAGCAGAAAACTGCACAGCAGGGCGCCACCGGCCAGACCCACCCCATTGGCGATGACCGTCAGGAGCGGCAGCGCCACGACCAGGCCGAGCACCCGCGGCAGCACCAGCACCTCGTTGGGCACCACGCCGATGGCCTTGAGGGCGTCGACTTCCTCGTTGAGCTGCATCGCGCCGATCTCGGCGGCGAAGGCGCTGCCCGAGCGGCCGGCAACGATGATGGCCGTAAGCAGCACGCCCATCTCGCGCAGCACGCCAACCGTGACCAGGTCGACGACGAAGATGTCGGCGCCGAACTTCTGCAGCTGCTGCGCGCCCATGTAGGCGATGATGACGCTGATCAGGAAGGCGATCAGGGCGACGATCGGGATGGCGGTGATGCCAGTGTCGTACACGTGCCGGGCCACCGAGATCGGCCGCCAGCGCCGCGGCAGCACGACGGCAGCGAGGAACCGCAGGGTCGATTCGCCGACGAACTCGAGCGCGCGGCGCCCGCCGCGCAGACGGTCGACGACGGTCTGGCCGAGAGCGGACACGCGTCCGGCCAGGGTACCCTCGCCCGCGGTCGCGGCAGCCCCCGCGCCCGCCCCCGCCGCGTCCTGCAGCGTGCGGTCCACCAGACGCACCGGCTCAGGGATCCCGCCGGGGTAGGACACCACGGCGCCGGAGCGTGCGGCACGCTGACCGAAGTCGTGCAGCAGCCAGGCGCCCGAGAGGTCCAGGGCGCCGAGACCGGACGGGTCGAGTTCGATAGAGGCGAGGCCCTGCCAGGACAGGCCGGCGAGTTCGGCCTCGATGGCGGGCACGTCACGGGCCCGCCAGTCGCCCGCAAGCGCCAGGTGCAGCACACCGTCACGAACAGAACCGCTGACGTACATCGGATGACCCGTCGCGGCGCGCAGGGGCGGATCAGCCCCGGCGCGGGAAGCGACTCTCAGGGAAGCTTCTTGTGCGCACCATCGCAGAGCGGCGCGTTGGCCGTCTGCTTGCAGCCGCAGAACCAGACCTTGCCGGTAGCCTGGGCGTCGTACTTCTGCGGCACGAACTCCGAGCCCTTGTGGGAGCCGTCGCAGAACGGCTGCCTGGCCGATTTGCCACAGGTGCACCACCAGTAGGACTTGCCGGCCTCTACCTCGACCGGGATGGGCGTGCGGCTGGCGACGACAGGTGAGGACATTGAATATCTCCGGCGAAGCGCCGCGGCGCCGGGTGGCGGGGCGGCTAAACTGCAGGGAGTCTAGCGCGAGGCACCCCATGACGACCATCGGCACACCGCTTGCTCCGTCCGCCACCCGACTGATGCTGCTCGGCTCGGGAGAACTGGGCAAGGAGGTCCTCATCGAGGCCCAGCGCCTGGGCATCGAGGTGATCGCGGTCGACCGCTATCCCGGCGCGCCGGCGATGCAGGTGGCGCACCGCTCCCACGTGATCAGCATGCTCGATGCCGCGGCACTGCGCGAACTGGTGCTGAAGGAACGCCCGCATTTCATCGTCCCGGAGATCGAGGCCATCGCGACGCAGGAACTGCTCGCGCTGGAGGCCGAGGGCTTCACCGTGATCCCGACCGCCCGCGCGGCCCGCCTCACCATGGACCGCGAGGGCATCCGGCGGCTCGCCGCCGAGCAACTGGGACTGGCGACCTCGCCCTACCGCTTCGCCTCGACGCTCGAGGAATACCAGGAGGCGGTCCGCGAGCTCGGCATGCCCTGCGTCGTCAAGCCGGTGATGTCCAGCTCGGGCAAGGGCCAGAGCGTGGTGCGCGAAAGCAGCGACGTGCAGGCGGCCTGGGATCACGCGCAGGCCGGCGGCCGCGCCGGCGCGGGCCGGGTGATCGTCGAGGGCTTCGTGGACTTCGATTACGAGATCACCCAGCTTACGGTGCGCCATGCGGGGGGCACTTCGTTCTGCGAGCCCATCGGCCACCTCCAGGTCGAAGGCGACTACCGGGAATCCTGGCAGCCGCACCCGATGAGCCCGAGCGCGCTGGAGGAGGGACGCCGCATCGCCGCGGCGGTGACGGCGAACCTTGGCGGCCGCGGCATCTTCGGCGTCGAGCTGTTCGTGAAGGGCGACCAGGTGTATTTCAGCGAGGTCTCGCCGCGACCCCACGACACCGGCATGGTGACGATGATCTCGCAGGACCTGTCGCAGTTCGCCCTGCACCTGCGGGCGATCCTCGGGCTGCCGGTGCCCGACATCCGCCAGCACGGTCCCTCGGCGTCGAGCGCGATACTGGTCGAGGCCGACACCGACAACCTGCGCTTCGAGGGCGTCGAGGCCGCGCTGCGCGAGCCGGACACCGCGCTGCGCCTGTTCGGCAAGCCGGAGGTGCGCGGCCAGCGGCGCATGGGCGTGTCGCTGGCCCGCGGCGGCTCGATCGAAGAGGCCCGGGCGAAGGCCCGGGCGATGACGGCGACGCTGCTGGCGGGGGCTCGCGGCGACTGAACGGACCCGCCGGATGATCAGCCGTCGTCGCGCCAGCGGCGCAGGCGGATCGCACCCCAGAGCATCACCGCCGCGGCAACGACGCCGAGCCACAGGTCGATGTTCGCCAGCAGCGGGGCCACGCTGATCCGGTTGTAGAGGTCACCGATCACCGCCACCTGCGCAGCGGTATCCGGCGACGCGGCTCGCGTGCCCGCCGCCCCGATGGCTTCGAAATAAGCGGTGAGCCGGTAGCCCAGGAACGCAGCGATTTCGGCGGTGCCCAGCGCCGTGCGCTCGGCGATCATCAGCAGCACCGGCGGCAGGCTTGCCCACAGCAGCACAGCGCGCGGCGCCCACGCCGACACCAGCAGCAGGAAGGCCGCCACCGGCGCATACCAGAGGGAAGCCACCAGGAGGTTGAGCAGGAGCGTGCCCTGCACCGCCAGCCAGGCGCCGGTGTGCCAGGTGCCGATGGCCGCATAGGGCGTGCCCGAGAGCTTGAGCGCGAGCGCAGCGAAGCTCAGCACGCTGACCACGAGCGACAAGGCGTAGACCAGCAGTGGCACCACCACGAGGGCGGTGCAGGCCTTGGAGAGCACCGTCGCCGCATCGGACACCGGCATGGACTTCCAGAACAGGATGCTGCGGTCGCGCCGCTCGGTGTAGAGGCAGTCGAGCAGGTAGAAGAACAGCACGATGAGCGCGACGACCAGTTGCGGCACGAGCAGCGCGCCGATGAACACGCCGAAGAACTTGAGCTGGGCGGCCCCCGCCATGGCGGTGAGGAAATCCGCCTCGCGGCCATCGACGTTGATCTGCAGGCCGCCCGTGGCGGCTCTGCCGAGGAAAGCGAGCACCACCAGCATCAGGGCGGTACCGACCGGGGCCCAGAGCAGGCCACGGTGCTCCCAGAATTCGCGGCGGACCAGCATCGGGAAGGAACGGGAGTTCATGATTTTTTCTCCTGCATGCGCGCGACGAAGAGGTCGGCGATGGATGGGGTCCGGACCTCGCCCAGCGCGGCCAGCTGGCCGGGATCGCGCCCGTCAAAGGTCATGGCGAGGCGACCGAAGACCTCGCGCTCATGGAAGGGCCCGAGCGCACGCGCCTCCGCGGCGCGGTCCGGTGCGACCAGCACCTGCGAGAAGCGCGTGGCAAGCTGCTCGACCGGTGCATCGAGCACCAGCCGCCCGTGCTGGATGAACATCACGTCGGTCAGCAGGTTCTCGATCTCCTCGACCTGGTGCGTGGTGATCAGGATCGTGCGCTCATGGTCGAAATAGTCGTTCAGCAGCGTGTCGTAGAACGCCCGGCGGTACAGCAGGTCGAGTCCGAGCGTGGGCTCGTCGAGCACCAGCAGCTTCGCGTCGATCGCGAGGATCAGGGCGAGGTGCAGCTGGGTGACCATGCCCTTCGAGAGTTCGCGCACGCGGGCCCGGGGCCGCACATCGGTGCGGCGCAGGAAATCCTCGGCGCGCGCGCGATCGAAGCGCGGATGCACGCCCTGCACGTAGCTCAGGGCATCGGACACCCTGAGCCATTTGGGCAGCACGGCGACGTCGGCGATGAAGCAGACCTGCTCCATCACCTGGTCGCGCTCGGTGCGCGGGTCGAGGCCGAGGACCTTGAGGTCCCCCTCGACATGGGTCAGGCCGAGGATGGCCTTGAGCGCGGTGGTCTTGCCGGCACCATTCGGGCCGATGAGGCCGACGATCCGGCCGGGCTGCACGGTGAAGCTGACACCGTCCAGGGCCCGCACGCCGCCGCCATAAGTCTTGGACAGGTTGCGGGCTTCGATTACTGGGTTACTCATCTTCCGCTCCTGCGGGTTGGCCCGGCACAGCGGCAGTGCCGGGTGGGGGTGTGCGCGCCGGCGGATCCTGCAGGAGGGTCTGCAGGTCCAGGCCGAGACGGCGGATGGTGGCGTGGGTCCTCGGCCATTCGTCCTGGAGGAACCGCTGCCGTTCGTCCTTCATGAGGGCTGCGCGGGCGCCCTCGTTGACGTACATGCCGCGGCCGCGACGCTTCTCGACGAGCTGCTCGTCCACCAGCTGCTGGTAGCCCTTGAGCACCGTCAGCGGGTTGAGTCGGAACTCGGCCGCCACGTTGCGCACCGAGGGCAGAGGATCGCCCTCCTTGAGCACGCCCTCGAGGATCATGGCGACCACCCGGTTGCGCAGCTGCCGGTAGATCGGCGCCCCGTCGTCCCATTGTGGTTCCATCGATGTTCGCTCCGGTGTCTGGCCTGGTGGCGGGTGCTGCAGCGCGTTACATCACTACTGTAGCAGGCAGGTCTGCGGCCACGGCGACCCAGCGGGCCACGCGGGTCGAATCGACGAAGCCCCAGGCCATGATCGAGGTGAGCAGCAGGGCGACGACGCCGGCGAGCAGCACGGGGCTGGCGGGCGTTGCGAAATGCGCGGTCTGGGTATTGAGGGTCTGGGCATCGAGGGTCTGGGTGTTCATGGGGAGGCTTCCTGAAGTCGGGGGGTGATAGTGGGGGGATGCATCTCTGATCCCTTATGGTGTTGTATCTAACTACACCACTAGCACAGAGTCAAGGCCTTTCGCGGGAAAGCCGCCGGGCGTCGCGATCGACTAGAATTCGCCCGCCTTTTTTCGCGGAGATTTGCGGATGAAACAGCCCTTGAACGTCGCGATCACCGGCGCAGCCGGCCAGATCGGCTATGCCCTCGCCTTCCGTGTCGCTTCGGGCGCCCTGCTCGGAGCCGACCAGCCCGTCAACCTGCACCTGCTCGAGATCACGCCGGCGCTGCCGACGCTGCAGGGCGTGCTGATGGAGCTCAACGACTGCGCGTTCCCGACCCTGAACAAGGTCGTCGCCACCGACGACGCGCGCGTCGCGTTCAAGGACTGCCACGCCGCGCTGCTCGTCGGCGCCCGCCCGCGTGGCCCCGGCATGGAGCGCAAGGACCTGCTGCTCGCCAACGCCGCGATCTTCTCGGTGCA
Organism: uncultured Pseudomonadota bacterium; assembly: GCA_903938365.1. Classification (GTDB taxonomy): domain Bacteria; phylum Pseudomonadota; class Gammaproteobacteria; order Steroidobacterales; family Steroidobacteraceae; genus UBA964. The sequence continues at coordinate 11,608 of CAJACZ010000187.1, forward strand.
GGGCAAGGCCCTCAACGACGTCGCGAGCCGCGATGTGCGCGTGCTGGTGGTCGGCAACCCGGCCAACACCAATTCGCTGATCGCGATGAAGAACGCGCCGGACCTGAGCCCGCAGTGCTTCACCGCGATGACGCGCCTCGACCACAACCGCGCGCTGTCGCAGCTGGCCGAGAAGACGGGTGCCCACGTCAACGACATCCAGCGGATGATCATCTGGGGCAACCACTCGGCCACGCAGTACCCGGACATCAACCACTGCCTCGTCAAGGGCAAGCCCGCGACGTCGCTGGTCGACCAGCCGTGGATCGAAAAAGACTTCATCCCGACCGTGCAGCAGCGCGGCGCGGCGATCATCAAGGCACGCGGCGCGTCGTCGGCCGCCTCGGCGGCCTCGGCCGCGATCGACCACGTACGCGACTGGTTCCATGGTTCGCCGCAGGGCGACTGGCTGTCGATGGGTATTCCCTCCGACGGCAGCTACGGCATTCCCGAGGGCGTGATCTACTCGTACCCGGTCGTCTGCCGCGGTGGCCGCTACGAGATCGTCCAGGGCCTCTCGATCGACGAGTTCAGCCGCCAGCGCATGGACGCCACGCACAAGGAGCTCCTCGAGGAGCGCGACGGCGTGAAGGACCTGCTGGGCTGACATCGGGCACTGCAGCGGGGTACCCGGCGCGCAGCACCGGGCACCTCGCCCACGGCGCGACATGCCGACCATACTCATCGCCGAAGACGAGACCACGATCGCCGAGGCGGTGGGTTACGCATTGCGCGCCGAGGGCTTTGCCGCCGACCACGTGCTGCTCGGCGCGGCCGTCCTGCCGCGTATCCAGGCCGGCGGCGTCGACCTCCTGATCCTCGATGTCGGGCTCCCCGACATGACCGGTTTCGACGTGTGCCGCGGCGTACGCGCCGCGAGCGACGTGCCGGTGATTTTCCTGACGGCGCGGCAGGGCGAGGTCGATCGCGTGCTGGGCCTGGAACTCGGCGCGGACGACTACGTCGTCAAGCCGTTCTCGCCACGCGAACTGGTGGCCCGGGTGCGGGCCTGCCTGCGCCGGCGTGCGCCCCGGCCACAGGCGCGCTGGCAGGGCGCGGGCGCCTTCGAGATCGACCCGGAGGGGCGGCGCATCCGCTACAGGGGCCGGATGCTCGAGCTCACCCGCTACGAGCACGGACTGCTCGAGGCGCTGCTCGCGCGTCCCGGCGCCGTGCTGTCGCGCGCACAGCTCATGGACCGGGTCTGGCCCGACGCGCTCGACAGCGGCGACCGCACCGTCGACACGCACATCAAGACGCTGCGCGCCAAGCTCCGCGCCGCGAGCACCGAAGCGGACCCGATCCACACGCATCGGGGCCTCGGATACTCCATCGACCCCGACGCCGGCTGCTGAGCGACGCGAGGCCGCATGCGGATCGGATTACGCATCCTGCTCGGCTACTTCCTGATCGTCGCCCTGGCGGCGATCCTGCTGACCCGCGTGTTCGTCCAGGAAGTGAAGCCGGGCGTACGGCAGACGATGGAGGACACGCTGGTCGACACGGCAAACCTGCTCGCCGCACAGGCCACGGACGACCTGCTGTCGGGACAGATCGACACCGGGCGATTCGCCGCCAGCGTGCGCGCGCTGGAGGGGCGCGATCCGGGCGCGCAGATCTGGGGTTTCGGGAAACGCCGCATCGGCACCCGCATCTACGTCACCGACGCCCGCGGCGTGGTGGTGTTCGACTCCAGCGGCAGGGACGTCGGCAAGGATTATTCGCGCTGGAATGATGTGCACCTGACGCTGCAGGGCCGCTACGGCGCCCGCTCGACGCGCTCCGATCCCGCGGATGAAGCTTCGACGGTGATGCACGTCGCGGCGCCGATCCTCGATCGCCGCAGCGGCCAGGCACGCATCGCCGGCGTGCTGACCGTCGCCAAGCCCAACCAGTCGATCGCCCCGTTCATCGCGCGCAGCCAGGACACGATCCTGCGCTGGGGCCTCGTGCTGCTGGGCACCGCGCTCGTCATCGGGCTGGGTGCCGCGTGGTGGCTGTCGCGGCAACTGGCGACGCTGCGCCGCTATGCCGACGCCACGACCGCGGGTGAACGGGTGGCGGCGCCCGACGTGCCGGGTGAGTTCGGCGACCTCGGTCGCGCACTCGCGACCATGCGCGAGCGGCTCGAGGGCAAGCAGTATGTGGAGCAGTACGTCCACGCGCTGACCCATGAACTCAAGAGCCCGCTGGCGGCGATCCAGAGCACCGCCGAACTCGTGGAGTCCGC
>CAJACZ010000188.1 GCA_903938365.1 uncultured Pseudomonadota bacterium
CGTCCCGTGCTGCTCTTCATCCCGTCCGTGCAGGACTGGAGCCGGGGGCGCCTGCCTGCCGATTATGCGGGCTTCCTGCAGGAGGAGCTCGCGCGTGCCGGAATTGAACTGACCGTCGTCGACGTGGCGAGCCTTGGATTCGACGAACGCCGCTTCAATGTCAGCCCGTACCGGGGCCACCCCTCGGCGGCGGGAAATGAAGTGATCGCGCGGGTTTTGCTGGAACGGTGGCCGGGGCCCATGGCCGGGCAGGCAGGTGTCCGCCAACGACAGGGGGCTCCGTTGGAGGATTCCCGGCGCTCCAGCGTCTTACCTAGAGCTCCTGCCACGTCCCGACTGTACAGGCCACTATGACCCCTGAGCCCGCCTCGCATACGCCCGTCGTCGCGGAACAGACCCTGCGGGAACGGCTCGACTCGCGCTACCGTGGGCCGCTGATGAGCTTTTTCGGCCGCCGGCTGCGGGATCGGGAGCAAGCCCGTGACCTGACGCAGGAAGCCTTCTTTCGGATCATCCGCGCCTCGGGATCACAGACCATCGAACATTCCGATGCTTTTGTCTTTCAGGTGGCGGCCAACCTGCTGCGTGACCACGCCCGCCGACAGGCCCGCGGATCGGACGGGGTCGCCCTGCCTTGCAGCGCCGCTTCCATCGATGAGTTGCTGCAGGCTGTCGCGGAGGAGCGTACGCCGGAGCGTGAGCTGCTCGGCTGCGACACGCTGGCCCATGTGCTGCGTTCCCTCGATGAACTGGGCGAACGCACGCGCGACATCTTCGTGCTGTTCCGTCTTGAAAACATGAAGCAGCGGGACATAGCCAACCTTTATGGCATTTCCGTCTCCACGGTCGAAAAGCATGTGATGCGTGCCACGCTGCACCTGGCGCTGCGGCATAGCCGGCCATGAGCGACCCGACGCAGTCGCAACGCACCGATCTCCGCGCCGTCGCTGTTGCGGAGGCCGCAGCCTGGCGAGTCCACCTGTTCGAGGTGGGGGTGGAATCCTCCATGGCCTTCGAGGCCTGGCTGGAAGCCTCACCCCTGCACCGCGAGGCATGGGAAGAGGTGCAGGCGCCCTGGCGCCACATCGGCGAACAAGCCGCTGCGCCCGAGTTGATCGCGCTGCGGCGCGATGCGTTGACCCGGGCCCGCGAAAGCGCCCGTGGCCGTGTCGGTGTGCGCTGGCCGCGAGTCTGGGCGGGCGTCGTTGCTGCCGGGCTCCTGCTTGTCCTGGGCGTTCAGTGGACGGTTCGGCAACCCGAGGTCTACCGGACCGCTTTCGGCGAGCGGCGTGTGGTCATGCTGCAGGACGGCTCGCGTGTCACGCTCGACTCCGGGACCTTGCTGCGCGTGAGCCTGTCTACGGATCGTCGAGCCCTGGAGCTCGTCGAGGGTCAGGCGCGCTTCGATGTCGCGCACGATGCGATGCGACCGTTCGTGGTCAGCGCGCGCGACCGGAGGATCGTTGCGCTGGGCACTGCGTTCACAGTGGATCTGCTGGGCTCGGGTGTCGTGGTGACACTCCTGACGGGTCGTGTCAGCGTAGTCCGCGAGAGCGATGCCGGGCCATCCGGGTTGCTCCTGGGGCGCAACGCGAAGCACGCCGAACCTCCCGTGAGCCTGCGGCCGGGCGATCAGCTCTCCGCGGCAGCCGAAGCGCCAGTCGCGGTACGCCGCCCGGACCTGTCGCGTGTCACGGCCTGGGAGCAGGGGCGGCTGGTATTCGACGACCAACCCCTCGCGGTTGTCGCCGAACAGGTTACCCGCCACGCGCGTGACCAGAGTGTGCGTGCCGATCCCGACGTGGCCGACCTCCGCCTGAGCGGGGTCTTCGAGGCAGGCGACGTGGCAACGTTCGTGGACACCGTGACCCGCTATCTTCCCGTGCGCGCCGATACGGGCGAGGACGCCGAGGTGGTGCTGCGTCGAGCGCGCTGAGCGCTGGGGTGGAGGGTTTTCACCCCTGCGGCGTCCTACTCCACAGAGGCCAGGATTTCTCCGGGCCAGGGGGATGGGAAAATGAAACCTCGTTACAACCGGGCGACGGGTCGCGGCGCCGCTTTGCGAATGGCTCTGCTGGCCGTGGCCTGCTGCTGCGCCCCTGCGTTTGCGCAGGTGGGTCCCTACAAGTTCGACATGCCGCGCCAGCCGCTTGCTGCTGCGCTGCAGAGCTACGGACAGACCGCTGAACGTCAGATCATCTTCACGAATGATCTGGTCCGCGACCGGCTCGCCCCGGAGCTTCGCGGAAGCTACAGCGCCGAAGAGGCTCTTTCGCGACTGCTCGAGGGAACGGACCTCGTGGCCACGAGAAGTCCGGAGGGCGTGATCATGATCCAGCGGCGCCCGCCCGTCACGGCGGCGCCCCCCATGCCGAGTGCTGTCCCGGCTGCCACAGCGGTTTCCTCTGTGCAGGAAGATCGCCCGAGCCTTGAGGAGATCGTCGTGACCGCCCGCAAGCGCTCCGAGTCGCTGGTCTCGGTGCCGGTTGCCGTCACCGCCTTCAGTGCGAAGGATCTCGCCAGCCGCGGCGTGCTCGATCCGCTGGCTGATGTGGCTACCTACACCCCAGGGTTCACCTACCAGAACCAGTCGGTCAACCGGAACGATCGTGGGTTCCGCAGCTTCGTGATCCGCGGGATGGTGCCTGGAAATCCGACCTCGCTGCGCCAGTCAGTCTCGGTTTTCATCGACGGCACGGCCGTGGTTGGAGGTAATGTCGAAGGGGTCACGAACATCGAACGGGTGGAAATCGTCAAAGGTCCGCAGAGCGCGTACTTTGGCCGCGCGACATTCGCCGGCGCGATCAACTACATCACGATGGATCCTTCCGACGAATGGGGCGGAAGCGTTGCCGCAAATTCGGGAAGTCGCGGCCTGAAGGATTTCAGTCTGACGGTCGAAGGACCGCTCGTCGGTGACTGGCTTAGTTTCAGGGCGTCGGGCCGCAGTTTCCATACGGATGGCCAGTACCCGAACCGCGAGATTCCCGGCGACAGACTGGGCCGCCGCAATACGGACTCCCTCTCGCTCACACTGCTGGCGACGCCGGGCGATCAATTGCGCGCCAAGCTGTTCATGAATATCTGGGAAGATGACGATGGTCCGCCGGCCAACGCCCAGTACAACAACGCTTACCACAACTGCAACGCTGGTGGCGCTACCGCAGGAACGCTGAATTACATCTGCGGGGAGCTCGGCCGCGTCCCCACTGAGACGCAAGTGCAGAACACTGTCCTGACGCCTTCGGCCATTCAGGTTCTCACTGGTGCGATCGGCCCGGGCTACAGCATCGTCGCGCCGGATTTCCTCGATCGCTTCGGTCTGCACCGGGAGGCCTACCAGGTTCACGGGAGCGTCGACTATGAATTCGCGAACGGCATGGTGCTCGGTGTGAGCGGTGCCGTCGATGAAAACAAGTGGGCTTTTCTGACAGACACGACCTTTCGTGACACCCGCAGCATCCCCAATCCGAACTTCGGGGTCCTGCCGAACGTCGTGCCGTATTTCAGCCGTTCGGCGTACGGGGTCAACATCGACAGCAACCATTCTCTCGAGCTGCGGCTGACCTCGGCTGCCGGGGGTCCGTTAACCTGGTTGCTTGGGGCCAACTACTTCCACGCGAGGTCCGACCAGCTCACCAACGCTTTCGGGCCCGCAGGATTCATCCCCGCGACACCGATAAACCGGAACGAGATCGACACCTACGGCGTGTTTGGCTCGGTGGGATACGAGATCACCGAGCAGTTCTCGGTGAGCGCCGAAGCCCGCTCGCAGACTGATCGCCTGTTCCAGAAAAGCGCTGCCGGGACTAACCGCATCGACAACCCTGCCAACATCGTGGCACGCAAGACCTTTGATTCCTTTACGCCCCGCGTGATCGCACAGTACAAACCCTCAGGGGACCTTACGGTGTACGCGTCATACGCGGAAGGCACGCGTCCCGGTCAGTTCAACACGCTTTACTACACGCTTGCCCCGGACATCAAGGCGCAGGTGGACGCGGTCACCTCCGTCGCGGCAGCGGTGCCTGAAGAGCAGGTGGCGATGACCGAGTTGGGCGTCAAGGGTGTCTTCTTTGAGCGGCGCCTGCGTGTGCTGGCGGCGCTCTACCAGGGCCGGTGGACAAACCGCCACATTCCGACCGTAATCAATACCTTCCGGAACGGTGTGCTGTTCCAGCAGTTGCCGCTGACACAGCCGGGCGGCAAGACTGAGTTGCAGGGCTTCGAGATCGAGGCGGCATTTCAGGCCACCGATGAGTTGACGCTCGAGGGAACGCTCAGCGTGGCGGAGTCGGACATCCGCGCCACTTTCTGTACCGACTGCCGCCTGATTACCGGTAATCCGACGCCCGTAGGGACGCAACTGCCCTTTTACCCGAGGACCAAGGGAACCTTGTCCGCGCAGTACCAGCGGGCGGTGTCGAGCCGCTGGGACGGGTTTGCGCGGGCTGACTATATCTACACCGGCAAGGTGTTCGAGTCAGAGGCCAACGTGGCATGGACGTCGCCCACCTCCAAGGCGAACCTGCGGGTCGGCGTTTCCAACGATGACTATTCGATCGAACTGTACGGGACAAACCTCTTCGACGATCTGACTCCGACCAGCCTGGCGCGGAACACCGACTCCCTGACCGGGACGAACGCGATCTCCGTCTCGCTGCCGGACCGTGCCACCTTCGGCATACGAGTGTCGGCCAGGTTCTGAGGCAGGGCGGCTCGTGATCGACCGTCGTGCTGTCCTCCAGGCGGGATTCTCCTCCGTGCTCGCGGGAGGAATCCCCAGCGACGCTATAGCGGACGGAAAAGAGGCTGGGCCGGAGAGTCTGCTGGAGACTGGAGCGGCGTTGCTGCGCGCAGGGCCATTGATGAACCTGGAGCGGGCCTACCAAGTGATGGCGGAGGATGGGCTGGACGGGTTGATTCTCTGCCATCCGACCAACGTCTTCCACTTGACCGGCTACACCGACCACGTGGCCTTGATGCACGACACGCCGTCGGCCTTCGTGCTGCTGGCTCGTGATCCGCGACAGGCTCCCGGTCTTGTGATGAGCCAGTTCCTGTACTACTACAGCTTCGCGGACACGGGGATCGATTTCCCCTTGCAGACTTTCCTGTTCACGGGCTGGGACTCCCAGCTGCAGCCCGGGCAGGCGTCTCCGCCGTTCACGTTCGGTGACACGGGCCAGGCGCCCTTGCGTCGCTTCGAGCGGCGCCGCATCGAGGTCAACAGCGCTGGCCTGGCGCGTGCCGCGCTGTCGAATGGCGCCGGCGTTGCTCTCTCAAGGGCTGCCCGCGCGATGGGGCTCGACCGGGGGCGTGTCGGCCACGACAGCATGGTGGTGCCGGCTATGTGCGCCGCCGAGGGGCTGAATGCGGTCCTGGTGCCTGCAGATCGCTCCTTGCGCCGGGTCCGGATGATCAAGTCTGCGCTCGAGATCAGCATGATGCGCCTCGCCGCGAAGGCCAACGCGGACGCTGCGCTTGCAGCGGTAAAGAGCGTGCGTGCTGGAGCAAACCATGCGGAGCTGCGCGCAGCATTCGTCTCTGAGTGCGCCAGGCGCGGCGCTACGGCCCAGATGATGCAAATCGACACGATCCTCGCCGAGACATCCGGGGGGTCGTTGCAGGACGGCAGCGCTTTCGCCATCGATTGCCTGAGCCACGGGCTTCACTATTTTGGCGACTTCGGCCGCACGGTGTTCGTCGGCGAGCCGACACGCACCATGAAGCGTGCGACTGACGCTATCTCTCTGGGTTGGGATGCGGTACGTGAACAGCTGCGGCCAGGATTGCGATATTCCGACATCAAGAGGATCGGTACCGAGGCGCTACGCAAGGCGGGGTATCAACTGGACGTCGCATTCACCTGCCACAGTGTCGGCTTGTCCCACACGGATGAGCCCGGCAGGGGTGTTTCTGGGGGCTATTGGGTGAAGGACGACATCCTGCTCCAGGAAAACATGATCCTGAGCGTTGACCTCCCGGTTCGGCAGGCGGGTATGGGCGGTTCGGCGCACCTTGAAGATCTGACACTGATCACTCGCACAGGCGGCGAGCAGATCAACGACACCGCGCAGCGCACGATCACCATCTAGCTTGAGGCGCTACAGGAGCTGGTGGCCGCTGGGGCAGGGCAGCGGCTAGAGGTCTCTGACGTTCCAGCGCCCCCTGGCCCTGGACCATCTGTGGTTCGGGGCAGCCGGGAGTTCCCGCGTCACGGCCAGGTCCTGCGCATCGATAATGAGGATCACGTCCATCAGCGGGTTGGCTTGCCACTCAGCAATCCGTGCGATCGCCGCGTCGCGCCGCTCCCGGGTCGATGACAGTTTCCATCCTGCGATGGTGGAGCGTTGTGTCGGAACGAAAGCCGTCCAGCTCACGTATTTCGCGAACTGCACCGCCCAGTCCGCGCCCATAACAGCGACCTGCTGTCCGGGCTCGAGTCTTGCGAGCCCCGCTACGGCCAGTTGGCGCGCGGGGGCAATGTCCTTGAAGTGGTACCTGGCATAGCCGAGCGTCGGATACAGCACCGTTACAGCGTAGACCACGCACACGCCCACGAAGCCGAGCACGATCGGGCGCGCCGAAGCAGGTCTTGCGAAAGCGGACTGCGCCGTTTCAAGCGCCCACGCGGCCGCCACGGTCAGGCCCGTCGCGCAGGCCGCAAAGCCGAAATGCATGGAGTAACGTTGCAGCGAGGCCGCGCGCGCGATCTCCCAGTCGGCGAACCCCGTGCCCAGATAGGCCAGCATCAGGCTGGCGAAGTGCATGGGCATGGCCAGCGCGACG
>CAJACZ010000189.1 GCA_903938365.1 uncultured Pseudomonadota bacterium
CGGTTTCCGCGCCGACCAGGTGCAGGCGTTCCTGCCGTCGCCCATGGCCACGGCCACCGCGATGTATCACTCCGGCAAGAATCCCCTGAAGCGCGTCACGCGCACCAGCGAGGACGTGGTGATTCCCCGCGGGCTGCGCGTACGGCGCCTGCACAAGGCCTTCCTGCGCTATCACGATGCCAACAACTGGCCGATGCTGCGCGAGGCGCTGCGGCGCATGGGGCGCGCCGAACTGATCGGCGCCGGCAAGCATCAACTGGTCCCGGCGTGGCAGCCGGCCGGCACGGGCCAGCTGGCGGAGGGGGGGCGTGCGCGCGGTGACGTGCGCAAGCATGGGGGCGCGAGCGCGGCCCCGGCCAGTGCGCTGCCCAGGCCGCAGCCCTTCAGGACCCAGCATACGGGCCTTCCCGATGCGCCGCCGCGCGCGCGGGCCCAGGCCTCACGCCCGGCACGCCCCGTGCGGCCCGGCAGCCCGGTGGGTGCGGGGCGACGGCCCCCGCGGTCGCGCTGAAAGGAGCAGGACGACATGCAGCACGAGTTTCGCGCAGGGCTGGAATTCGACGTGGCGGCGCTCGAGGCCTGGCTCGCGGCGCGGCTGCCGGGTTTCGCAGGCCCGCTGCAGGTCAGGCAGTTCTCGGGCGGCCAGTCCAATCCGACCTACCAGCTGCAGTCGCCGGGGCGCGCCTATGTGCTGCGCCGCAAGCCGCCGGGGGCGCTGCTGCCCTCGGCCCATGCCATCGAGCGTGAATTCCGCGTCATGCATGCGCTGGCCGAGTCCACCGCGGTGCCCATCGCGCGCCCGCTGCTGCTGTGCGAGGACACCACGGTCATCGGCACGGCTTTTTATGTGATGGACCATGCCGCGGGCCGGATCTTCTGGGATCCGACGCTGCCGGAAGTCCCTGCCAGCGGGCGCGCCGCGATTTTCCGCGCGATGAACGGCGCGTTGGCGAGCCTGCACGCCGCCGATCCGGTGGCGATCGGCCTGGGCGATTTCGGGCGGCCCGAGGGCTATGTCGCGCGTCAGGTGGCCCGCTGGTCCAGGCAGTATGCCGGCGATGCGGAGATCGCGGGCCGCGTGCCGGAGATCGAACAGCTGATCGAATGGCTGCCGAAGCACCTGCCGGAGCAGGAGCCGCGACCCGCGGTGGTCCACGGGGATTTCCGCATCGACAACCTCGTGTTCCATCCGGTCGAGCCGACCGTGATCGCTGTGCTGGACTGGGAGCTGTCGACCATCGGCGATCCTTACGCCGACTTCGCCTACCACGTGATGATGTACCGCATGGACACCGGGCCGATCCCGGGCCTCGCCGGGCGCGACCTGGTCGCGCTGGGGCTGCCGTCCGAGGCGGAATATGTGTCGTGGTACTGCGAGCGCCGCGGTATACCCGAGGTGCCGCAGCTCGATTTCTACGTCGCGTTCTGCCTGTTCCGCCTGGCCGGCATCTTCCACGGCATCCGCGGGCGGGTTCGGCGCGGCACGGCGGTCAGCCCGCAGGCGCAGCGCTATGCAGCGGAAGTCGAGACCATTGCCCGGATCGCCTGGCGGGAAGCCCTCAAGGTGTGATCTGCAGCGTCGAGGCGGGCCGCTCGCGCTGCAGGCGGGCCGCCACCTGCTCCGCGCGCTCCATGGCGCGCAGCACGTTCTCGCCCGCCAGCTTGCGCAGGTCGCGGTCGGACCAGCCGCGACGGATCAGCTCTGCAAAGAGGTTTGGGTACATCGAGACGTCGCTGAGCCCCACGGGCCACCAGCTGTTGCCGTCGAAGTCGCCACCGATGCCGATGTGATCGACGCCGGCGATCCGGCGCGCGTGCTCGATGTGGTCGGCCACCTTGCCGACGCTGGTCGGTGGCACCTTCAGGTTCGCCATGCCTTCCTCGAAGACCTTCGCGCGTTCCGCAGGCGTGGCCGCCGCACGCGCCTTCAGGGTCATTTCGACCAGGGCGGGTTGGGTGACCCTGGCGACCTCGCAGTCGACGAAGCCGGCGACGAAGGTGATCATGATCACGCCGCCATTCCGCGGCAGCTGCGCCAGGATGTCGTCGGGCACGTTGCGCGGGACGTCGCAGATGCCACGCACGTTGGCGTGCGAGAAGATGACGGGTGCCTCGGTGACCCGCAGGGTATCCGCCATGGTCTCGGGCGAGGTGTGCGCGAGGTCCACGAGCATCCCGAGCCGGTTCATCTCGCGCACGACTTCCTCGCCGAAAGCAGTGAGGCCGCCATGCCGCGGCGGGACCTGCGCGGCCGAGTCCGCCCAGTCCGTGTGCGAGTTGTGCGTCAGCGTCATGTAGCGCACGCCAAGCCGGTAATAGGCGCGCAGCGCGCCGAGCGAGTTCTCGATGCCCTGTCCGCCCTCCATGCCGAGCATCGAGGCGATGCGTCCGTCGCGACGCGCGGCGCGGATCTCTGCCACTGTGCCGACGAAGCGCAGCGCCTCGGGGTAGCGGTCGATGATCCGCCGTGCCAGGTCGATCTGCTCGAGTTGCACGCGCGCGAACGGGCCGCGCCCTTCCGATGGAATGTAGACGGACCAGAACTGCGCGCCGACCCCGCCCTCGCGCAGGCGGGGGAGGTCGGTCTCGCCCGGCGCGGGCGCGCGGCCCCGCAGGTCGTAGGCCACCACGTCGCCCGGCGCGCTCCGGTAGCCGCGCAACGTGATCGGCAGGTCGTTGTGGCCGTCGACGAGGATGGTGGATGCGAGCAGCCTGCGCGCGTGATCCAGCGCGGGGTCTCGCGCGGAGTCCGCCGACTGTGCGGCTGCGGTCTGCAGAAGCGCCACGAGGATGGCGACGCTGCGCAGGACAGTGTGTTTCCGATGGTGCAGTGGCATTTGACGAGTCTGTGCCGCGCGCGCCCCGCAGGCAAGCCGGCCTCAGCCCGCGCGCGGCAGGTTGTTCCAGAGCACGACGGCCGCCAAGGGCAGGAGCAGGAGGCCGAATCCGCGCCGCAGATGCCGCGGGGCGAGGCGCGCTCCCAGCCTGCCGCCGGCCAGGCTGCCGACCATGCCGAGCGCGGTGACCACCCCCAGCACCAGCGGGTCCAGCGTCAGCGTGCCCGCGAGGACGCGCGGCAGGTTGGCCGCGAAACCGGAGGCCGCGTTCAGCGTGATGATCACGAGGCTGGTGCCGACCGCGGATGCGATGGGCACGCGCAGGATCAGCACCAGCGCCGGCACGATCAGGAACCCGCCGCCCACGCCGACGAAGCCGGTCAGCAGTCCGACGGCGGTGCCGCCGGCGACGAGCCGGGCCAGGGTCGCTGGCGGCCGGGGCGCGGTGCTGTCGGGGCCAGGGCTTGCGGAGGAGGCAGCGGCTGCGGGCGGGCCGGCGTCGCGCAGCAGCAGCACCGAGGCCGCCAGCATGGTCCCCGCGAACACGAGCATCTGCGTGCCATCGCCGACCAGGGTTCCGGCAAAAGTGCCCAGCGACGCGCTCGCGACCCCCGGCAGGCCGAACCAGCCCACGGCAGTCCAGTCGACGCGCTGCCTGCGGACCTGCGCGATGGCTCCGGTCAGCGCGACCAGCGCGACCACCAGCAGTGAGCCGGCGATGGCCTGCTTCTCATCCTGCCCGAACAGGTAGGCGAGCACGGGCACGGTGAGGATAGAGCCGCCTGAGCCGAGCAATCCGAGGGAGAGTCCGATGCCGAGGGCGCCGGCCAGTCCGAGGAGGGGCAGTGCCATGGACGGTGGCCGCGCTCAGGCGCCGCCGCGTCGCGGGCTGCAGTAGATGTCGTGGAGGGTGCCCATGACGCGCGCCGCAGGACCCTGGCTCAGCGAGTAGAAGACGACCTGCGCCTCGCGGCGCGTGGTGACGATGCCCGTCTCGCGCAGCACGGCGAGGTGCTGGGACAGCGCCGACTGGCTCAGTGGCAGGCGGGCGTTCAGTTCGCCCACCGACAGTTCGCCCTCGGAGAGGTTGCACAGGATCATCAGCCGCTGTTCGTTGGCCAGCGCGCGCAGCAGCGTCGCGGCCTGCTCTGCGTGAGGGCGCATGTCACGGGCGGCCGCGGGGCGGCGGGCGGGGGTCCGTGCGGTGGCGGGGGACATCCTGAGCTCCGACAGTGATTCCGGGATGCAGATATTAATACACACTTGCTAATTTAGCAATTGCTAATAAAATGGGCGCATGGAAAGCCTGCACCTGCCCAACGTCACCCACTTCTTCGATCCGGCGACCTCGACCTTCACCCATGTCGTCGAGGATCCCGCTTCGCCCGCCACCATGGTCGTCGATCCCGTGCTCGACTACGATCCCCACGCGGGCGTCGTGGCCACGCATTCGGCTGCGCGGGTGCTCCGGCACCTGCGCGCGCAAGGCCGTCGGCTGGACTGGATCGTCGAGACCCACGCGCACGCCGATCATCTCAGTGCAGCCCAGTGGCTCAAGCGCGAAAGCGGCACCGCGCCGCGCGTGGCCGCGGGCGCGCGCATCGTGGAGGTCCAGCAGTGCTTCCGCGATCTCCTGCAGCTCGGCCCCGGGTTCCCCGTCGACGGCCGGCAGTTCGACCACCTCTTCACGGACAACGAGACCTTCACCGTCGGCGGGCTGCAGGTCCAGGTGCTGGCTGTGCCCGGCCATACGCCCGACAGCGTCGCGTACTGCGTGGGCGACGCCGTGTTCGTCGGCGATACGGTGTTTCCGCCCGGCTACGGCACCGCCCGCTGCGACTTCCCCGGCGGCGACGCGGGTCAGCTCTATGACTCGATCCAGCGACTGCTGCTGCTGCCGGATCACACTCGTCTGTTCCTCTGCCACGATTACCCGTCCGCCGGCGTGGCGCCGCAGAGCCTCTCGACGCCCGCAGCCCAGCGCTCCGGCAACCTGCATCTGAAGGGTGGCGTCACGCGCGAACAGTTCGTGGCGCTGCGCCAGGCGCGCGACGCGACGCTCGGCAAGCCCGTGCTGCTGTGGCCTGCGATCCAGGTGAACGTCCGCGCCGGTGCGCTTCCGGAGCCCGACGCTTCGGGCCACCGCTTCCTGAAAATCCCCCTCACAGGAGAGTCCACATGAACCACGCCAGTCCCGCCGCCCTCGAGACCCTGAGTCCCGCTGAAGTGAGTGCACTGCTCGAAGCCGGTCGCATCGTCCTGATCGACGTGCGCGAGCCCGCCGAGTACGCCGCGGAGCGGATCCC
>CAJACZ010000190.1 GCA_903938365.1 uncultured Pseudomonadota bacterium
ACACCGTGCTCGCGCAGGTAGCGGGTGTTGGTGTCGCCGCGCAGGAACCACAGCAGTTCGTGCACCACGGACTTCAGGTGCAGCTTCTTGGTGGTCACCAGCGGGAAGCCGGCACCGAGGTCGAAGCGCATCTGGTGGCCGAACACCGACAGCGTGCCGGTCCCGGTGCGATCGGTCTTCGGTGTCCCGTGCTCGCGCACGAGACGCATGAGGTCGAGGTACTGCTTCACCGCGCTGGCGCGAGATTACCGGACGGCTCGTTGCGGCGGTAAGCGACCACCAGCAGCGCCACGCCGGCGATGACCATCGGGAACGACAGCAGCTGCCCCATCGTCAGCCATCCACCCGTGAGGTAGCCGATGTGGGCATCCGGAATACGCCAGGTTTCCACCAGCGTGCGCGCGGCGCCGTAGAGGACCAGGAACAGGCCGGACGCGGCCAGCCGCGGCCGCGCGCTCGCGGTGAACCACCACAGCACGACGAACAGCACGAGGCCCTCGAGCGCAGCCTCGTACAGCTGTGTCGCGTGGCGGACGACGCCGTCGACCTCGAAGCCCCAGGGCACGTCGGTCGGGCGGCCCCAGAGCTCGCCGTTGATGAAGTTGCCGACCCGGCCGGCCAGCAGGCCGATGCCGGGCAGCGGCGCCGCGAAGTCGAAGACGTCCGCGATGCTGCGGCCACGGCGCCGGGCGAAGACCGCGATCGAGACCAGCACGCCCAGCAGGCCACCGTGGAAGGACATGCCACCTTCCCAGATCTTGAACGGATAGAGGGCATCCTCGGCCCAGTAAGGCAGGCCGTAGAACAGCACATAGCCGACCCGACCGCCGACGATCACGCCGAGCATGGCGAAGAAGATGAAGTCGTCCACCGCCTCGACGTCCCAGGTGGAGCCCGCCCGGGCGGCCCGCCAGCGTCCCAGCCACCAGGCTGCGGCAAAGCCCACGAGGTACATGATCCCGTACCAGTGGACCTTGACTGGGCCGAGTTCAAAGGCGATGGGGTCGAAGCCGGTGTACGGGATCATCGTGGGATTCTAAACGCTGGCGGGCCGCACGGGCAGCATCGCTGTTCAGTTGCGGCTCACCCTGCAGAAGAGGGCCTTGAGGTAACGGCTCTCCGGAATGGCCGGATGCACCGGGTGGTCGGGCGACTGGCCGCCCGCATGCAGGACCTGCACGAAGCGGTCGACGTGGCGCGCCGCGCCCTGCACTGCCGCGAGCAGGTCCTCGGGTCCGAGGTGATAGGAACAGGAGCAGGTGACGAGCAGGCCGTCCGGCTCGAGCACGCGCATCGCGAGCTGGTTGAGCTTGCGGTAGGCGGCCTGCCCCTGGGGCAGCTCCTTGCGGCGCTTGATGAAGGCCGGCGGGTCGAGGATCACGGCATCGTAGCGTTCGCCCGCCTCCGCCATGGCGGCAAGGACCTCGAAGGCATCACCCTTGCGCTGCGCCAGGTGGAACCCGTGGGCGGCTGCATTGGCCGCCGCACGTTCCAGCGCCGCCGCCGAAGAATCGACGCAGGTCACCGTCGCCGCGCCGGCTGCCGCCGCCGTGACCGACCAGCCGCCCGCGTAACTGCACACGTCGAGCACCCGGGTTCCCGGACGCAGGAAGCGGCCGAGCAGGCTGCGGTTGAAGGTCTGGTCGTAGAACCAGCCGGTCTTCTGACCCGCCTGGAGTGCGGTGGAAAAGCGCAGGGCGCGACCGTCGGGAAGGGTCTCGATGACTTCGAGCTCGGTCGGGATTTCACCCCAGGCGGCCTCGACCGTCTCGGGAAGGCCTTCGAGCGCCCGGGCGCCGGAGTCGTTCTTCCACACCAGCACCGCGGGATCGAGCACCGCACGCACCGCAGCCTCGACATCGGGCCTGAGGCGCTCCATGCCCACCGTGGCGATCTGGCCGACCACCACGTCACCGTAACGGTCGAGCACCAGGCCGGGCAGCCCGTCGGACTCGCCGAACACCCAGCGGTAGTGCGGCGTCGCGCTGAAGGTCTCGCGCAGCGCCAGCGCGCTGCGCAGCCGGTCCTTGAGCAGGCCGCGACTGATCGGGTGGCCTTCGGAGCGAGACACGATGCGCGCCGCGATCAGGGTGGCCGGGTTGACGTAGGCGTGGCCGAGGAACTGGTCGCGGTCCGACATCACGCGCACCCGATCGCCGGGCGCGAAACCCGTCAGCGGGGTCTTGCGGATGTCCACTTCGTTGCTGAAAACCCAGAGGTGCCCGCTACGGAGGCGGCGGTCTTCGCCATGACGCAAGCTGAGCGCGGGAGTGGTGTCGTGTTCGGGATGGGGAGGCAAAGGGTGACCCGCGGGTTGCGCCTGGATGGCTGGGATATAGTGCGGCGCCATTCTATCGACTCAAGCGGACCCGAGTGCGATGACCACAGCCGACAAGCCCCGCCCGCCCAACCGCCTCGCCCTGCAGACGAGTCCCTACCTGCAGCAGCACGGCCGCAACCCCGTCGACTGGTACCCGTGGGGAGCCGAGGCGCTGCAGCAGGCGCGCGCCAGCAACCGCCCCATCCTGCTGTCGATCGGCTATTCGGCCTGCCACTGGTGCCACGTGATGGCGCACGAGTCCTTCGAGGACGAGGCCACGGCGGCCGTGATGAATGAACTGTTCGTCAACGTGAAGGTGGATCGCGAGGAGCGGCCGGACCTGGACCGGATCTACCAGGTCGCGCACCAGATGCTGACCC
This sequence comes from uncultured Pseudomonadota bacterium, assembly GCA_903938365.1. Lineage (GTDB taxonomy): Bacteria > Pseudomonadota > Gammaproteobacteria > Steroidobacterales > Steroidobacteraceae > UBA964. Next base: position 2,701 of record CAJACZ010000190.1, read on the forward strand.
GGCGGCCGGGCGGCTGGCCGCTGACCCTGTTCCTCAGTCCGCAGGACCAGCAGCCCTTCTTCGGCGGCACGTATTTCCCGCCGGTCGCGCGCCAGGGCATGCCGGGCTTCCGCGACATGCTCGCGCGCATCGCGCAGTACCATCGCGAGCAGCCCGCGGCCATCGCCGAGCAGAACGCCGCGCTGGCAGAGGCCTTTGCGGGCCTCCATCCGCCCCCGGCAGGCCCGGATGATCGCCTCGACGACGCACCGCGCCAGCAGGCACGGCGCGCGCTCGAGGCGGATTTCGACCGCCAATGGGGCGGCTTCGGCGGCGCGCCCAAATTCCCGCACCCGGCCACGCTGGAGCGCCTGCTGCGTGACTGGCGGCTCACCGCGATGGGCGCCACGCCGGACCTGCAGGCGCTGTTCATGGCCACGCTGACGCTCAAGCGCGTGGCCGACGGCGGTCTCAACGACCAGCTCGGCGGCGGTTTCTTCCGTTACTCCGTCGATCCGTACTGGATGATCCCGCACTTCGAGAAGATGCTTTACGACAACGGTGCGCTGCTCGCGGCCTTCGCACAGTCCGCTGTCGCCACCGGCGACGAGTTCTTCGCACGCATCACGGCTGAGACGGCCGACTGGCTGCTGCGCGACATGCAGCTGCCGGACGGAGGGTTCTGCTCGAGCCTGGATGCGGACTCCGAGGGACACGAGGGCCAACATTACCTGTGGACCCCCGACGCGGCGCGCGGGGCAGTCGAACAGGACGCGTATGCACTGCTTGCCGCGCGCTTCGGGCTGGACCGGGAGCCGAATTTCGAGGGCCGGGCCTGGCACCTGCACTGCTTCAAGTCCGTTGAACAGGTCGCCGCCGAGGCGGGGCTGGACGCCGCAGAGGCTCTGCGCCGCATCGATGTGGCGCGCGCCGCCCTGCTCGCAAACCGCGGCCAGCGGATCGCGCCGGAGCGCGACGACAAGGTGCTGACGAGCTGGAACGCGATCGTCATCCGCGGTCTCGCCCAGGCCGCACGGGCGCTGCGCCGCCCGGAGCTGGCGGAGGCGGCCTCCCGCGCCCTCGACTACATCCGGCGGCACCTGTGGCGCGACGGGCGGCTGCTGGCCACCGCGCGCGACGGCCGGGCGCAGCTGCCGGCTTACCTGGATGACTACGCCCTGCTGGCCGACGCAGTGCTCGAACTGGTCCAGGCGCGCTGGCGGCCCGGAGACATCGAGTTCGCCTGCGAGCTGCTCGAGGTGCTGCTGCAGCGCTTCGAGGACCCGGAGCACGGCGGCTTCTTCTTCACGGCCGACGACCACGAGGCGCTGATCCACCGCCCGAAGACTTTCGCGGACGACGCGACGCCCTCGGGCAACGCAGTGGCCGCGCGGGTGCTGCAGCGCATGGGCCACCTGCTCGGCGAACCGCGCTACCTGGCCGCCGCCGAACGGGTGCTCCGCGCGGGCTGGCCCTCGGTCAGGAGCTACCCGCCGGCCCACACCTCGATGCTGGCCGCACTCGAGGAATACCTGCAGCCA
>CAJACZ010000191.1 GCA_903938365.1 uncultured Pseudomonadota bacterium
CAGCGACCTCGCGTGCGACCTGCCGGCGCACCGTCGGCGAACGTGCATCAGGCACCACCAGCCTCAGCTCGCGCAAACCCTTGCCGCCGCGCCGTGCGCGCATCGCCCTCATCCGCTCTGCTGGCTCGGCCATGATCGCCCTCCGAAATCCAGCGTAACGCGTTACGACGCCGCGGACAAGCTGGCTGCCGAGCGGTATCGTCCCATTTCTTCCAGAAATCGCGCCTGGTCGCGCGGCGAGATCATCACGCTCGAGCCCCGGCCGTAGTCGATGCGCAGGCGATCCAGCGAGAGCGCGGGGCTGGAGAGCGGGTTGCTGGTCGGCGTCACGGCGCGGATCTCGTTCAGCGGCACGGTCCAGCGGAACGGCCCGCAGCGGATCCGCAGGCGCCCGGGCGTGAGTTCGTAACACGTGCCGAAGAGCGTCCACAGCGGCAGGCCGGTGCCGAGCACCACCACCACCGGCACCATGACCACGACGGGCACGCCACCCTCGCGGAGCAGCGCGACGGCAACCCCGACCGAGGCGCCCGCCGCCAGCGCGGCCACCAGGATCAGCCAGGTGTCGACCTTCGAGCTGTGGATCGAAGCGCCTGAATCCGCGTCAGTCATGTCGTCTCCGTTGACCAGCGAAACACGGGATACCCTGGCACACGCAGCAAGAGCCAGCGACAGACCACACTGCACCCCAAAGCGACGTCATGCACGTCCGCTTTGACGTCTGGCTGCGCCCTGAGGGCAGGTCCGGACTTTTTTGCGGAACCTGCCCCGTTCTGTGGAACCGATCGCGCGGGTCGATGGTCATGCCGAAGTAACAGGCTCATCGCATCGACCATGGCGCCGCGGCCTTCCAGTCGCGGCGCAGCCGGCGAACGGGGCCTTCGGTGCGCCGCCGCTCAGGGCGCGCCGAAGAAGGCAGCCATCGCCGCCGCCTTGCCCCGCGGTGTCGCGTCGACCTCCTCGACGCGCGCCGCGGGCACCAGCGCCGCGAGTTCGCGCGACATCGTCTTCAGCGCCGGGGGCTCCGAAGCCGTGATCGTGAACAGCGTCGGCGCCGCCACGCGGGGCAGACGCTCTCGCGCCGGGTAGCGGAACGCCGCCAGATAGGGCTTGTGGTAGGTCTGCAGCGCCTTCAGCACGTCGAGGGTGCGCAGATGCAGATCCTCCGGCGCGGGCATCGTGGTCGCGAGGCGATACTCCGGCCGGCGCAGGAAGTAGGGGAAGTGCAGCTGCTGGTCGCGGATGAAGTTGAACGCCCAGATGAATTGCCGCCCGTATTCGTCCGGCTGCACCGCGGGCGCGTAGTTCGCGAGGATCTGCTGCTTGATCTCCGCGGGATAGTCGGCGATCCCGTCGAGCACGAGCCGCCGCACCCTCTGCGGGTAGGCCACCGCAAACTCCGCGGCGATGCGCGCGCCCGTGTGCGCACCGTAGAGGTCGATCCGCTCGATCTTCAGGGTGTCGAGCAGGCGCGCCAGCGCGTCCGCGAAATAAGCGGCCTCGGGCGTCTCGGGAGCGGGTGGCGCGGAGTCGCCGTTGCCGAGCGTGTCTGGCGCGAGCAGTTGCACGCCCGGGCGGCGCGCGGCCAATTCGCGCAGCAGCGGCTCGAGCGTGCGCGAGGACGACGGCGACGGATGCAGCAACAGCACCGGCGGCCCGCCCGCAGCGCCACTGCCCGCCACCGACCGCAGGTGCACCAGGCCCTCGGCCAGTCGGTGGAACGAGCGGTCCACCAGCACCTCGGCGGCTCCGGCCGAGGCCGCTGCCAGCGCCAGCGTCAGCGCCAGCGCCGCTGCGATGATCGCCACTCCACCCCTCGCCCGCCGCATTGTCGTGCTCATGACTGGATCGTCCTGTCGCCGGTATCGTTACGTCGGCATCATAGCGCAGGCCCGTCCGCAGCCCGGTGCGGAGCCCAGACCAGCGGGATCGCCGCGGTGGCACGCCGGATCGCCCGCTCCAGACGCTGCGCCCCGCTCATCGCGACGCGGCTCGTCAGCGCGGCGTGACGGTCATCAGCCAGCTCGGGTAGAGGCCGCGCGGGTTGTCGGCAAAACCCGAGACGCGTGGCGAGACGAGCCGCCGGCCGACCATGTAGTGCAGCGGCGCCACCGGCTGGTCGGCCAGCGCCAGCGCCTCTGCCTCGCGCAGCAGCGCTGCACGGCGGCCCACGTCCGCCTCGGCGGCAGCGCGGGCCATCTGCGCATCGAATGCGGGGTTGGCGTAGCCGGAAGCGTTGACCCCGGCGCTCGACCCGCTGGAGAGCATACGCTCGAGGAAGACCACGGGATCGCCGTAGCCCGCCGTCCAGACGAAGCGCGCCGCATCGAAGTCGCCGCGCGCCACGGCGGCGACGACGGACTTGGTCTCCTGCTGCTGCAGCACCGCCTCGACGCCGATCGCGCGCCACATCGCGCCGATCGCGACGGCGAGCTTGCGGTTCTGGTCGCTGCCGGCGAACGCGACCCGCACCCGCAGCGGCCGCGCTGGCGCGTGGCCCGCCTGCGCCAGCAGGCGCCGTGCCTCCGCCTGCCGCCGCGCCAGCGGCCAGCCAGCGAAGTCGGCGCGCGCGCCGCCGCCGGGATAGTTGTCGGCGCCTGACGGCACGTAGGCCCAGGCCGCAGCGCCCGGATCGCCGACGATGCGCGCAGCGAGCTGGTCGCGGTCGATCGCCATCGACAGCGCCCGCCGGACGCGCCGATCCGCCGTGGGGCCGCGACGGGTGTTGAACGCCAGCACCTCGTTGCCGAGGGCGCGCGACTCGCGCAGTGCTTCGCCATAAGTGCGCCGCGCCCACTCCACACGCTCCGGAGGCACGACCATCACGAGGTCGAGGCCGCCCGACTGGAAACGCCTGACCATGGTCACCGGATTATCCGCCGGGTAGTGCTGCACGGCGTCCAGGCGCACGGCCGACGCCGCCCAGAAGCGCGGGTTGCGACGCATGCGGATGTAGGCCTGCGGCACCCAGCGCTCGAGCACGAACGGGCCGTTGCCGACGAAGTTCTCCGGCCGGATCCACGCGCGGCCGTGCCGTTCGATGGCGTGGCGCGGCACCGGCATGCCGACACCACCGGAGAGCACGTCGAGCAGGTAGGGCACCGGATCCTCGAGTTCGATCCGCACCGTGCGCGCATCCGGCGCGCTGACGCCCAGCGCCGACGGCGGCAGCGCGCCCGTCGCGACCGCGCGGGCGTTGCGGAACAGATAGAGCCGCGAGGCGAACGGGAACGCGGTCGCCGGATCGAGCGCGCGGCGGAACGACCAGACGAAGTCCTCGGCCGTCAGCGGATGCCCATCGGACCACTGCAGCCCGGGGCGCAGCCGGAACAGCCACGTGCGGCCGTCGGCACTCACCGTCCAGGACTCGGCGCAGCCCGGCTGCGGACGATTGAGCATGTCGGGCGCGGTCAGTCCGGTGAACAGGTCGAGGATGACCAACTGCTCCCCCGGGAAGGAAATCTGGTGCGGGTCGACCGTCGAGGGATTGTCGGTGCCGGCGCGGTGCAGCACGCGCTCGGCGGCCTGCGCCGGCAACGGGACGATGAGGACGAGCGCGGCCAGCAGGGCGGCCAGCAGCGCAGGGCGCCTCGGGACGCGGGCGCTTCCGGGGGCATCCGTCGTGCAGCGTTTCATGTCCATGCGGTCGGTGACTACCCGAAGTGCCTCGAGGACGAGCATAGCGCCGCCCAGGCCAGGCCGTGGCGCCCGCACGGCGGGTTTCGCGGCAACCGTGCAGGGGTACACTTCCCGGCATGACCTCCCCCGCAGAAGCCGGCGCCCGGTTCCAGAGCGCCGCCCGGACACTTCCATGAACCAGCCCGGATCGGAACGCACGAGCGCTGCGCCCGAGCACACCCCCATGATGGCGCAGTACCTGCGCATCAAGGCCCAGCACCCCGGCGAGCTGCTGTTCTATCGCATGGGCGATTTCTACGAACTGTTCTTCGACGACGCCCGTCGCGCCGCGCAGCTGCTCGACATCACGCTGACCGCGCGCGGGCATTCCGCGGGCGCGCCGATCCCGATGGCGGGCGTGCCCCACCACAGCCTCGAAAACTACCTCGGCCGCCTGGTGCGCAAGGGCGAGTCGGTGGCGATCTGCGAGCAGATCGGCGATCCGGCGACCTCCAAGGGGCCGGTGGAGCGGCAGGTGGTGCGCATCGTCACGCCCGGCACGGTCACCGACTCGGCGCTGCTCGACGAGCGGCGCGAGACCCTGCTGGCCGCGCTGCTGCGCGAAGGCGAGCAGTTCGGGCTGGCGTGGCTGGACCTGGGCGCGGGGCTGTTCACGGTCATGCAGGGCACCGGCGAGGGCGCGCTGGGCGCGGAACTGGAGCGGCTGCGCCCGGCGGAACTGCTGGTGCCGGAGCACACCCAGGCGGAACGCTCCGGCCTTGCCGGCGTGGCGGCGGTGCGCGGACGGCCGCCGTGGCATTTCGAGCTCGCCAGCGCCTCACGGCTGCTGACGGACCAGCTCGGCACCCTGGACCTCAAGGGCTACGGCGCGGACCACCTGCCGCTCGCGCTCGGCGCAGCGGGCGCGCTGCTGCAGTACGTGCGCGACACCCAGCGCACCGCCCTGCCCCACCTGCGCGCGCTGCGCGTCGAGGAGCGCGGCGAAGCGCTGCAGGTCGACGCGGTCACGCGCCGCAACCTCGAGATCGACAGCAGCGCCAGCGGCCGCGAAGGCGCGACGCTGGTGGGCCTGCTCGACACCACGGTGACGGCGATGGGCGCCCGCGCGCTGCGGCGCGCCATCAACCGTCCGCTCACCGACCACGCCGTGCTGCGCGCCCGCTACCAGGCGATCCGCACGCTGCTCGGCGAACGCGGCTTCGCGACGCTGCGCGAACGCCTGCGCCCGATCGGCGACGTGGAACGCATCCTCGGCCGGATCGCGCTGCGCTCGGCGCGGCCGCGCGACCTGACGGGCCTGCGCCTCGCCCTGGCTGCCCTGCCCGCGCTGCGCGCCGGGCTGGCGGGGCTCGATGCGCCGCTGCTGGTGCAGCTCGGCGACGCCATCGGCACGCACGCTGCGGAGGCCTCGCTGCTGCAGGCGGCGGTCGCCGAGGACCCGCCGGCGTTCCTGCGCGACGGCGGCGTGATCGCGACCGGCTACGACGCGGAACTGGACGAACTGCGGCGGATCTCCACCGACACGGATGCCTGGCTGCTGGAACTCGAGGCGCGCGAGCGCGAGCGCACCGGCCTGCCCCAGCTCAAGCTCGGCTACAACCGCGTGCAGGGCTTCTTCATCGAGATCGCGCGCAGCCAGGCGGACCGCGTGCCCGCGGACTACCTGCGCCGGCAGACAGTCAAGAACGCGGAGCGCTTCATCACGCCCGAGCTCAAGGGCTTCGAGGATCGCGTGCTCGGCGCGCGCGACAAGTCGCTGGCGCGGGAACGCGAACTCTACGACGCGCTGCTGCAGCAGCTGATCGACCGGCTGGCGCCGCTGCAGCAGACCGCCACGGCGGTCGCCGAGCTCGACGCGATCGCCACGCTCGCCGAACGGGCGGCGGCGCTGCGCTGGACCGAGCCGCGCCTGAGCAGCGAGCCGGTGCTCGTCATCAGCGCGGGCCGGCACCCGGTGGTCGAGCAGTTCCTGCAGGATCCCTTCGTGCCCAACGACCTCGAGCTGGACGCGCGCCGGCGCATGCTCGTCATCACGGGCCCGAACATGGGCGGCAAGTCCACCTACATGCGGCAGGTGGCGCTGATCGCGCTGCTGGCGCACGTGGGCAGCTTCGTGCCCGCGGACGAGCTCCTGATGGGCCCGATGGACCGGATCTTCACGCGCATCGGCGCGGGCGACGACCTGACCGGCGGCCGCTCGACGTTCATGGTCGAGATGACCGAGACCGCCAACATCCTGCACAACGCAACCCGGCGCAGCCTGGTGCTGATGGACGAGGTGGGGCGCGGCACCAGCACCTTCGACGGCCTGTCACTGGCCTGGGCGACCGCGCGGCACCTGGCGAGCAAGGTCGGCGCGTTCGTGCTGTTCGCGACGCACTACTTCGAGCTGACCACGCTCGCCGAGCAGCTGGACGGCGTCGCCAACGTGCATCTCGATGCGGCGGAACATCGCCACGGCATCGTGTTCCTGCATGCGGTGAAGCCCGGGCCGGCAAACCGCAGCTATGGCCTCGCCGTCGCGCAGCTCGCGGGCATGCCGCGCGAAGTGCTGGGCGAGGCGCGGCGCTACCTGGCGCGCCTGGAGGCGCACTCCATCCGCACCGCCACGGCAGGCGGTCCGCAGGGCGAACTGCCGCTCGAGCCGGCCGCAGCGCCGCCCGAACCCGACCCGCGGCTCGAGGCGCTGCTGGCGGCGCTCGACACCCTGGACCCTGACGCGCTGACCCCGCGCGATGCCCTGCAGCGGCTCTACGAACTCAAGGCGCTGTCGGCGCAGCGCGCCGGCGGTTCAGGAGCGAAGCCCGAAGTGTCCTGAACTCAGGAAACCGGCGCATTCGTCGGCGACCCGGCTCGAGAGCAGCATGCCCATGTGGCTCACCGGCAGCACGAGGCGGTCGGCGCAGCCCTCGAGCTCGGTCTCGCGCAGCGCCACGGTGCCGTCGTTGGGTTCGTCGAACATCGCGATGAAGCGGCCGAGCCCGAAGGACTGGTCACCGGCGATCACGCCGAGCTCGCGCGCGCCGCTCCAGCGCCGCTCGCGCCGGCCGACGAGTTCCTCGCAGGCCAGCGGCCCCACCAGGCTGCGTGCCAGGCCGAAATGTTCCATGCGGGTGGCCGCCAGGCTGCCCTGCACGGGCGCCGCCAGCAGCACCACGCGGCCCGGCGGCAGGCTCGCGGCCTGCGCCTCGAGGAAGCGCAGCGTGATCACGCCGCCCAGGCTGTGGCCCACCAGGTGCAGCTGGGTCGCCTGCAGCTCCGCCACCACCCCCGCCAGCCGCTCGAGCACCACGGCCATGGTCTCGTGGTGCGTGGGGTAGCGGAACACGTGGGTCCGGAGCCCGTGGTGGCTCTCGAGGCGGTTGCGGAACAACTGCGCCTCGATGCCGGACATCCACAACCCGTGGAGAAACAGCACGTCGGCCACCGGGGGCGTGGCGCCGCTGCGGGGGTCCTGTGGGGCCAGGCTCAGCTCCCCGCGGGCGGGCGCACGCGGATGTGCAGCTCGCGCAGCTGCTTCTCGCTGACGTCAGTCGGCGCGTCGGTGAGCGGGCAGGCCGCCGTCTGGGTCTTGGGGAAGGCGATGACGTCGCGGATGCTGTCGGCACCCGACATCAGCATGGCGAGGCGGTCGAGCCCGAACGCGATGCCGCCGTGCGGCGGCGCGCCGTACTTGAGCGCATCGAGCAGGAACCCGAACTTGCGGCGTGCTTCCTCGGCGTCGATGCCGAGCAGCTCGAACACGGTCGACTGCAGCTCCTGGCGGAAGATGCGCACCGAACCGCCGCCGATCTCGGAGCCGTTTAGCACCATGTCATAGGCCTTGGCGATCGCGCCGCCGGGATCGGACTTGAGCACCTCGGCGTCGAGGTTCTTCGGCGAGGTGAACGGATGGTGCATCGCCGTCCAGCGCTGGTCCTCTGCGTCGTACTCGAACATCGGGAAGTCCACGACCCACAGCGGCGCCCAGCCGGCGCGCACCTGCTTGAGGTCGGTGGCCACGCGCAGCCGCAGCGCGCCCAGCGCGTCGTTGACCACCTTGGCCGAATCGGCGCCGAAGAACACCAGGTCGTTGTCCTGCGCGCCGGTGCGCTCGAGGATGCCCTGGAGCGCGGCGTCGGACAGGAACTTGATGATGGGCGACTGCAGGCCCTCGCGGCCTTTGGCGATTTCATTGACCTTGATGTACGCGAGGCCGCGCGCACCGTAGCGCGCGACGAAGGCCGTGTAGTCGTCGATTTCCTTGCGCGACAGCTTGCCGCCGTCGGGCACGCGCAGCGCGGCGACGCGACCGTTCGGGTCCTTCGCCGGCGCGGCGAAGACCTTGAAGTCGCAGTCGGCAACGAGGTCGGCCACATCGACCAGCTCGAGCGTGACGCGCAGGTCGGGCTTGTCGCTGGCGTAGCGGCGCATGGCCTCGGCATAGGTCATGCGCGGGAACGGGTCCGGCAGCTCGATGGCCGCCACCGTCCTGAAGATGTGGCGGATCAGCCCCTCCATCATCGTCATGATGTCTTCCTGCGGCAGGAAGGAGGTCTCGATGTCGAGCTGCGTGAAGTCGGGCTGGCGGTCGGCGCGGAGGTCCTCGTCGCGGAAGCAGCGGACGATCTGGTAGTAGCGGTCGAAGCCCGCCACCATCAGCAGCTGCTTGAAGATCTGCGGCGACTGCGGCAGCGCGAAGAACTTGCCGGGATGCGTGCGCGAGGGCACCAGGTAGTCGCGGGCACCCTCGGGGGTCGCCTTGGTGAGCATCGGGGTCTCGATGTCGACGAAGCCCGCGTCGTCGAGGTAGTGCCGCATGGCGCGGGTGATCTGGTGGCGCTGGCGCAGGCGGTTGGCCATGACGTCGCGGCGCAGGTCCAGGTAGCGGTAGCGCAGCCGGACTTCCTCGGAGACGTGCTCGTCGAGCTGGAAGGGCAGCGGTTCGGAGCGGTTCAGCAGCTCGATCTCGCGCGCCAGGATCTCGATCCGGCCCGAGGCGAGGTTGGCGTTGGTCGTGCCTGCGGGGCGCGCACGCACCAGGCCCGTGATGCGCACGACATATTCGTTGCGCAGCTTTTCGGCCTCGCCGAACACCTCGGGCGAGTCGGGGTCGACGACCACCTGGACCAGCCCTTCGCGGTCCCGGAGATCAACGAAGATCACCCCGCCGTGGTCACGCCGGCGGTGGACCCAGCCCGCGATCGATACCTGGGTGCCCGTGAGGGATTCGTCGACCTGTCCGCAATAGTGGGTTCGCATAAGGGCCGGGATGTTACGGACGCGCCCCCGCCGGCGCAACGCGTGGCCCTTTTCCGCTGCGGCGGGTGACGGCGCAGCCGCCCGCCCTTACAGTGGCTCCCCCCAGCCGAGGTTCCCGTACAAAGCATGGACGCGACCGCCAGCCCCCCGCCCCCCGCCGAAGCCCCCTTGCCGAACAGGCTGAAGGCGAGCTGGGCCACCGGCGCCTTCGGCGTCGCCATCCTGATGAACGGGATCTCGGCGCTGGCCATGTTCTATTTCGTCAGCGTGCTGCAGATCGAGGCGGCGGCCGCCGGCTTCCTGATCTTCCTGTCGAAGATCTACGACGCCCTGTCGGACCCCCTGACCGGCTACCTGAGCGACCGGACCGAGGGCGGCAGCGCGGGCCGGCGGCGGCCGTGGCTGTTCTGGGGCGCGATCGTCTCGGCGGCGTCCTTCGTCATGGTGTTCACCATCCCGTTCGTCGGGCCCTGGGAGACCATGACTTCGGGCCCGGGCCTGATCGCGGCGCTCTATGTGCTGACCGCGCTGGTGTTCTATACCAGCGGCTATTCGCTGTTCAACGTGCCCTACATGGCCATGCCGGCGGAGATGACCAACGGCTACCACGAGCGCTCCTCGATCCACGGCTGGCGGGTGATGTTCGCCTCGGTGGGCGGCTTCCTGTCGCAGTCGCTGGCCGGCGCAGTCCTGCAGGTCATGGGCAAGGACTGGGATGCGCATGCGACCGTGGGCGTGCTGGGCGGCTCGCTGATCCTGTGCGCGATGCTGGTCGCGTGGTGGGGCACCCGCAGCGCCCCGTTCCATGCGCGCAGCACCGCGCGGCTGTCGTTCCGGGACCAGCTGCTCGGCTTCGCGCGCAACCGTCCGTTCCAGCAGATCCTCGCGATCAAGCTGGTGCAGCTGATCGGCGTCAGCGCCAGCTCCGGCGGCCTGATGTTCTTCCTGGTCAGCGTGATCGACATGCCGCTGACCAAGCTGCCGGTGATCGGCGGACCCATGACGATCGCGGTGCTGACCTGCACGCCGCTGCTGGTGCGCCTGTCCAGGACCCTGGGCAAGCGCGGGGCCTATGTGTTCTCGACGGTGCTGACGGGCCTGGTGGCGATGTCCTGGGTCTATGCCCAACCGGGGGAACCCGACTGGCTGCTGGCGGTGCGCGGTTTCGTCAACGGCATCGCCTTCGCCGGCAACGTGCTGTTCGCGATGTCCATGCTCACGGA
>CAJACZ010000192.1 GCA_903938365.1 uncultured Pseudomonadota bacterium
CAGTCGTAATCCGGGCCGGTGGAGCATCGCGCCCCGGCTGCTTCGGCGCGATCATCATCCGCATGCTTCCCGCCGTCGAACAACTGATCCGTGAAGTCCGCCTCCTGTGCGCGGCGTCGATCACGCCGCAGCAGCGGTGGTCCGAGGCCGCTGCCAGGGTCCAGGTCCTGCTGGCCGATCCGGAGCTGGCCGAGCACGCGCGTGGCTGGCCGATCAGCCCGGCGAAGCTGGGTCTCCAGGGCAAGCACGCCAACCTGCTGTTCTACGAAGACCCCGACTACGGCTTCGTCCTCAACGGACTGATCAAGCGCGCCAGTGCGCGCACCACCATTCATGACCATGGTCGTTCCCACACGATCTACGGGGTCATTACCGGCGCCGAAAAGGTGGCCCGCTATGCGGTGCAGTCGCCCGTGTCGCGGGGTGACGCGGACGAACCGGAACTGCTGTCGCATGCGACCGTGCTCGCCACCGACGAAGTGGACGTGGGGCCGGGCCATGTGGACTACATCGCGCCCTGGGAAGTGCACGCTGAGTTCAACGGTCCGGAGACCACGGCGGCGCTGATCCTGCGCAGCCAGCGCAGCGGCACTTTCGTGCAGAACATCTTCCACGGCGAGGCGGGCACCGTGGAGCAGTACCACGGGCCGCAGCAGATCCAGTACGCGCTGGGCTGAGCGCATGGCAGGCTCCCCAGCGTCGGGCTTCGAGAGGGCGGTTCCGCTCTGGCGCAAGGCTGCCTACGGGGCAGGCTCGATGGGCGACAGCGTCTATTTCTACGCCTGGGACCTGTTCGTCCTCTTCTATTACACGCAGGTGCTGGGCCTCTCGGGTTCGCTGACGGGCCTGGCGATCCTGGTGTCGCTGGTGATCGATGCGGTCTCCGATCCCTATGTGGGCTTCCTGTCGGATCGCCTGCGCGGGCTGCGCTGGGGTCGCCGCAACACGCTGCTGATTGCCGCGGCGGTCCCGCTGGCGCTCACCTTCGCGCTGCTCTTCATGCCGCCATCGGGACTCGGGCAATGGGCGCTCTTCTCCTGGCTGCTGGTGTTCGGCGTCGCTTCGCGGATCGCCCTGACGTTCTTCGTCATTCCCTACAAGGCCATCGGCGCCGAGCTCAGCCGCTCTCCGCTGGAGCGGCCGCGGATCGTCGCGGCCGCCGCGATCGGCAACACCGTGGCCCGCATCGCGCTGCCGCTGGCCACCTTCGGCCTGTTCTTCGCCGAGAGTGAACGCTACGAGCGCGGCCAGCTCGATCCTGCCAACTATGCGCCGTTTGCCATCACCGCGGCCGTGACGATGGTGGCCTGCATCGCCCTGGTCGTCGCAGGCACGCTGCGCCCGCTCCGCGAGGACGAGCGCGCCGAGGTGCCGCAGCCGGCGGGCAGCATGTCCCCCGCAGCGGCACTGCGCGAGGTCGTCAAGGCGGTCACCGTGACGGCGAACATCAGGCGCATGTTCGTGCTGGCGATATTCGTGTTCGTCTGCCTGGTGTCCATCACGGTCCTCAAGATCCACGTGCTCACCTATGTGTGGCAGGTGCCCAAGGACCTCGCCAAGTGGGTGATGTCGGCGCAGGGATTCGGCGGCGCGTTCGGCGCGCTGCTGCTGCCGCTGGTGGGCCGCGAGTTCGATCGGCGCAGGGCGATCATGTTCGGCATCGTCGGCTTCACGATGCTCAACGCGCTGGCGGTCATGCTGCCCGTGCTGGGTATCGGGCCCGGCGCGGGAACCCGCGAACTGGCGTGGGTCGTGATCTCGATGATGTTCGCGGGCGGCGTGTTCCTGGGTTTCTACCTGGTGGCGGTCGGCGCGCTCAGCAGCGATATCGCGGATGAGCACGAGGTTGCCACCGGCGATCGGCAGCAGGCCCTGGTGGCGGGGTTCCTGACGCTGGCGATCAAGACGGCAGGCGGCGTGATGTCGCTCGTCACGGGTGTGTACCTCGACCTGATCCGCTTCCCCAAGGGCGTGCCGGTCAGCGAGATCTCATCCGGCGCGATCACCGAGCTCGCTGCCTTCGTCGCGGTCTTCTGTGTTGTCGGCGCAGCCGGTGTCGCGAGCGTGATTCGTCGACTCGACGTCTCGCTCGCGAAGCAGCAGGGCATCAACCGCGAGCTGGCGTCCCGCCTCGCGCCGCGCTGACGAACGACAGCAGGTCCGCGTCGAAGCGGGCCGGATCCTCCGCGAACGGCGAATGCCCGGTGTTGTACTCGAGCACCGCAGCGCCCGGGAAACGCGCCCGGTAGGCGCCTGCGAGGGCCGCCCCGTCGCTCAGCGAATCGCGGCGACCGACCATCACCATCAGGGGCAGCGTGACCTTCACGGCCAGGTCCTCGTTACTCGCGATCTTCCCGCCATCGGGTCCGATCATGTCGCCGGCCAGCGCGCGCCGCACGTACGCCGGGAGCCGCAACAGCGCGGCGACGGTTTCTTCCTCCCAGGCCTCATCGGGCGGCGTGGCGTACATCAGTGCCGCGAAGGCCTTTGCGCCCTTGATGCTGGCGCGCAGGTCCTGGGACGCCATGTCGCGCGCGGCGAGTCCCGCCAGGCGCACGCCCTCCGACGGTGACGCGGCCGGCGGTGCGGCGACGAGCCGGCCTCCGGCCGTCGCCACCAGCACCAGCCCGGATATTCCGCTCGAGCCCAGGCAGCGCAGGTAATGCATGGCGACCAGCCCGCCGAAGGACCAGGCGACCAGCACGGGACGCACCAGGCCCAGCGCGTCCTGGACCGCGCGCACGTCGTCCGCCCAGCGCTTGGCCTCGCGGTAGGCGGGCGGGTCCGAAGGCTTGCCTGAATCGCCGTGCCCGCGCAGGTCCGGCGCGACCAGGCGGAGTTGCTGCGCGAGCGGGCCCTCCAGCTGCTTCCTGAAGCTCAGGCCGGACTGCCCGATGCCGTGCAGGAAGAGCACCGGCGGCGCGTCCTGCGGCCCGCTCTCAGCGACGTTCAGGGTGACCCCGTCCGGGGCAACGATTGAATGGAAGCGGATCGATGCAGACATGGGGTACCCCACCGGGAAAATCCGACGCCCGGAACCCTGGAGTCCGAGCATAGTGCGGATGGCCCGGTGATGGATTTCACGAAGTGAAATCGCGTCCATGGCGGCGTGGCCGCCTGCTCGGGCGTGGCACCATGATCCTGCAACGAGGTACCCCCACCGTGTCATTCCGTCCGTCCGCGCTTCCCGGCCCTTTCAGGATCGATCGACTCGTGGAGTTCGAGGGGCCGTTCCGCTCCGCGACGCACCTGTTTCCGCTCGCGACGGACGCCGAGGTTCGCGCCACGCCGACCTGGCAGGACGACCGGTTCTATGATCGTCAGCGCGACCTGCTGGTGATGGCGTTCCACGCGCTGCTGGTGCGCACGCCCAGCCACAACATCATCGTGGACACCTGCCTTGGCAACCACAAGCCGCGCCCCATGGTGCCGGAGTGGAACGAGCGGAGCGGCGCCTTCCTCGAGGATCTCGGTGCGCTGGGCCTCCGCCCGGAAGACATCGACGTGGTGCTGTGCACGCATCTCCATGCCGACCACGTGGGCTGGAACACCCAGCGGGTCGATGGCCGCTGGGTACCGACCTTTCCCAGGGCCCGGCATCTCTTTGCCCGTCGCGAAATCGAGCACTTCCGCGAGCGGATGCAGAACGAGGGCCCTGCGATCCACCATGGCATCTGGCAGGACAGCATCCAGCCGGTGCTCGACGCCGGGCTCGCGGAATTCGTCGACGGCGTGCACGACGTCGTTCCCGGCGTGTCGCTGCACCCCGCGCCCGGCCACACGCCCGGTTGCGTGATGGTGCGGCTGTTCGACGGCACTTCGACCGCCTGGCTGATCGGCGATGTCATCCACCATCCCATGCAGGTGGATCGTCCCGACTGGTATTCGCGTTTCTGCGAAGACCCGCCGGCGGCCGTCGCGAGCCGGGTGGGCCTGCTCGAGTCGATCGCCGATTCCACGACCCGGCTGATCCCTGCGCATTTCCCTAACCCCACCAGCGTGCGCATCGTGCGCACGGAAGACGGGTTTCGCGTCCTCACCGACTGATACGGCTGCCGACAGGACTTCCACCATGCTCGAACTTGCACACGACGACTCACCGCCGGCCGCGCGACTCTCGCGGCGCGACCTGTTCGCCGGAGGCGGTGGACTGCTGGCTTCCGCGCTGATGGCGCCGGGGCTGGCTCATGCTTCGCCTCCGCCCACGGGCGCCGGTCCGCAGGACGCCTGGCTGCAGGATCCCCAGCGGCGCTACGAGAATTTCCTCCGGACCACCGGGGATCTCTCGGGCCGCATCTCGCCGCAATGGTGGAGGGGCGTGTACCTGGGCGTGGTGCCGGGGGGGCAGCCTCGCATCCTGTTCCGGCTCGAAGGCTGCGAGATGAAGCGCCTTTACCGTCGCAGCGCCACGGAATGCGACGTCGAATACAGGCTCTTCACGTCGTTCAACGATCCCGACACGA
>CAJACZ010000193.1 GCA_903938365.1 uncultured Pseudomonadota bacterium
CCGGCTGCGGGCGGGGTCAGCCCTCGCGGCGCAGCCACTCGAGCAGGACGTCATGCGCACGCTGGCCCGAGCCGGCGTTCGCATGGTTGACGATGGCGACGATCACGTAGCGCCTGCCGCTGTCGGCGTGCACGTATCCGGCGATCGCGCACACATCCACCAGCTGCCCGGTCTTGATGTGTGCCGCGCCGCTCGCCGCCGGGCGTTTCCGTGTCGTGCCATCGACGCCCATGATCGGCAGCGACGCCATGAATTCCGGCATCAGCGGGCTGCGGAACGCGTCGACGAGCATCGCGGCCAGGTTGGCGGGTGCGATGCGCTCGATGCGCGACAGGCCGGAGCCGTTCTCCAGCACGAGCTCGGGCATCGGCGTGCCGCGGGCCTGCAGCAGGCTGTGTACCGCGGCAGCTCCGCTGGCCGTGGAACCGGCCTGCCCGGTCTGCTGTGCGCCCAGGGTCAGCAGCAGCTGGCGCGTCATGACGTTGTTGCTGTACTTGTTGATGTCGCGGATCGCTGCGGAAAGCGGCGCGGACTCGTGCGCTGCGACGAGACGTGCGCCCTCGGGCCACTCACCGCCGAGCACCCGGCCCGTCCAGGTGCCCCCTGCGTCCTCCCAGAGCGCCCTGAACGCGGCAGCGAAGTAGGTGGTGTGATCCAGCAGGTTGAGGCTCCAGTTGCGCGTGCCGCAGCTGCGCGGATAGGTGCCGAGGAACACCGGAGCCAGCGGATCCGCGACGTCGGGGCGCAGCGCGCCGAGCCAGTTGCCGCAGGCACCGTCGCCCAGCGGTACGCCCGCCTGCAGGCGCAGGCCCGCCAGCCGTGGTGTCGCGACGATGCGGGCCATTCCCGCCGCGGCATCCGGCACGAAATCCAGGGACAGTGTCTTGAAGTTCAGCAGCAGCGCGTCCGGGCCGGCGTTGTACGGACGCAGGGCATCGCCGTCGAACGCACCCGGATCGTGGACCTGCGGCACGAAGACCGCCTTGTCCAGCAGCAGGTCGCCACGGATCTCGCGGATTCCCGTGGCGCGGATCCGCTGCACAAGCAGCCAGAAGCTCTCGATCACCAGCGTCGGATCGCCGCTGCCGCGGAACACCAGGTCGCCCTGCAGGATGCCTGCGTCGAGCGATCCGGCGGTGGCGACCTCGGTCCTCCAGGTGTAGGCCGGCCCCAGCAGGTTGAGCGCCGACCAGGTGGTCACGAGCTTCATCGTCGAGGCCGGGCTGCGCGCCAGAGTGGCGTGCTCCGCGGCGCTGAATCCTTCGGCATCCAGCGGGCGGATCACGACCGAGGCGCTGGCGGCGGGTATGCCCGCGGCGCGCAGCGCGGCGGCATAGGCCGGCGGCAGTTCCTGCGGTGGCGGCGACACGGCCGCGTTGGCTTCTGCAAGGCACAGCAGTGTGAACAGGGCCAGTGAGCAGGGGATTCGCATCGCGCTAGTGTCCTGATCGTCGGTGCGGCAGGCAAGGCGGTGGACGCCGCCGGGGCAGCGCCCCAGAATCGCCGCGCAGCCGGCAGCCAGGGAGCAGGCGTTGGAACGCGAAACCAGATCCCATCCGAACGAGCTGAGCGAGTTGCCGTTCTGCAGCGCCTTCGCGGCGGCCTTGCCCTGTGATCCGCTCGACCGCAACGAGTCGCGGGCGGTGGCCCAGGCCTGCTATTCACCTGTCCTGCCGACACCGGTCGCCGCGCCGCGGCTGCTGGCGTGGTCCGACGAGCTCGCTGCCACGCTGGGCATCGCCCGGCCAGGCGCGGTCGATGCGCCGGCCGTGCAGGTGCTCGCCGGCAACCGGCTGGCCCCGGGGATGAGGCCTTTCGCGGCCCGCTACGGCGGCCACCAGTTCGGGCACTGGGCCGGGCAGCTCGGCGACGGCCGCGCCATCTCGCTCGGCGAGATCGGCTCGGGTGTCGGGGCGGGCTGGGAACTGCAGCTCAAGGGAGCGGGGCGCACCCCTTATTCGCGGCACGCGGATGGACGCGCGGTGTTGCGGTCCTCGCTCAGGGAGTTCCTGTGCAGCGAGGCCATGCATGGCCTCGGCGTACCCACGACGCGGGCTCTCAGCCTGGTGACGACGGGTGAGCCGGTGCTGCGCGACATGTTCTACGACGGCAATGCGCGGCCCGAGCCCGGTGCGATCGTGTGTCGCGCGGCGCCGAGCTTCGTGCGCTTCGGGAACTTCGAGATCCATGCTGCGCTCGGCGAGGACGATTCCCTGCGGCGACTCGCCGATTTCGTGCTCGAGCGGCATTTTCCGGAGTTCGGGCCGCCGTCACCCGCGGCCTACGCCGCGATGTATCGCGAGGTGAGCGAGCGCACGGCGCTGATGGTGGCGCACTGGATGCGCGTCGGATTCGTGCATGGGGTGATGAACACCGACAACATGTCCATTCTCGGGCTTACCATCGACTACGGCCCCTATGGCTGGCTCGAGGGCTACGATCCGGGCTGGACGCCCAACACCACCGACGCTGCCGGCCGTCGCTACTGCTACGGCAACCAGCCGCAGATCGCAGCATGGAATCTTGCTCGCCTCGGCGGCGCCCTGCTGAGCCTGGTGGATGATCGCGACTCGCTGCAGCAGGGGCTCGAACACTTCGGCACCGAGTTCGAACGGCGCTACCGCGGCATGCTGCTGCAGAAGCTGGGGCTCGAGGCGTTGTCGGGCGAGGGCGACGACGCCTGGCTGGATGAACTGTTCGCAGTGCTGGGCGCCGTCGAGACCGACATGACGATCTTCTTCCGACGCCTCGCGCAGGTCCCGCTGGCGCCGGGCCCGCGGGTCGGGGCTTCGAGCGGCGATGACGAACTGCGACGCGCGCGGCTCGCGCCCCTGGTCGAGGCGTTCTACGATCCACGGGTGCTCGAGGGTGAACATGGCCTGCGACTGGCCCACTGGCTGGAGGGTCTCGCCGCGCGTGCGCTGTCGCAAGCTCGTGACCCGCTGCGTCGCGCCGGCGTGATGAACGCGGTCAACCCGCTCTACGTGCCGCGCAACTACCTGGCGCAGCAGGCGATCGACGCTGCAACAGAGGGCGATCCAGCGCCCCTCGAGCGACTGCTCGCGGTGCTGCGCAGGCCCTACGAGGAGCAACCGGGGCAGGAGTCACTGGCCGCGCGGCGGCCGGAGTGGGCCCGGAACCGTGCCGGTTGTTCGGCCTTGTCCTGCAGCTCCTGAACTTCGCATTGACCGTGGCGGAGTCCACGGCGTAGTCTTGCGGCGTTCGTCAGGTGTCCGGTCCTGCTTCGGCGGGACTGGGTGAAACGGGAAGTCGGTGAGCAGGCCCCATGGCCTTCGATTCCGACACTGCCCCCGCAACGGTAAACGAAGAACAGCGAACTCTCAGAGCCACTGCACCGATCAAGGGTGCGGGAAGGCGGTTCGCCCTGCAGCCTGCTGCAGTCTTCGCAAGTCCGGAGACCGGCCTGTCGATATTTGTCCGTAAACACCGCGGTGGGCGGTGAGGGCGTCGCAGGCTACCCGTCCCGCTCGGCATCCGCCGCCCGGGGCTCACGAGCTTCCCGCGACTCACTCTCTCCGCACCCGCTGCTGCCGGTTACGCCCACGGGTGGTGGGCTCAGGAGTGAGAGAGTGTCTGTAGTCCGTCGAGCCGCGTTCGCGGCCGGTTTGATCGTATTCATTGCTGCGCCGATTCAGGCGCAATCGACCCGCGCCGGCGCGGGCGAGTCCGCCCAGGTCGTGGTGGTTACCGCGGCACGCCTGCCGCAACCGCTCGATGCGGCGCTCTCTTCCGTGACCGTCATCGAGCGCGCCGACATCGAACGCACACAGGCCCGCACGGTCGAGGAACTGCTGGCGGGCGTTGAAGGCCTCGCCATTGCCGGCGGCGGCGGTCTCGGCAAGG
>CAJACZ010000194.1 GCA_903938365.1 uncultured Pseudomonadota bacterium
CCGCGCGGGTCCGCTCACGAATCCGGCGAAAAGCGGTCCGGCTTACTGCGGGAGAAGACAAATCGCCTCGACAGAAAGAAGTTCGCGACAAGTCCGCTGAGCGACCCGGCAGCCACTCCGAGCACGAGCCATTCCCTGACGGTTGGACTCGTCGCGACCAGCGCCGCGTAAACACCGTAGTTGATCAATCCCCCGACGGAGTTGGCCGCCAGAAACCGCAGCCACTGCAGGGCCATGGGCACTCCTGGCGCGGAGCCGAACGTGAACCTCCGATTGAGGTACCAGGTGAAGGTGGCCGCCCCCAGCCAGGACAGAGCCCGACCCGAGTATCCGTCCATGCCCAACAGCAGGACTGCGCCGTAGAGCAGTGCCGTATCCACAAACAGGGCAACCGCCCCGATGAGGCCGAAGCTGCCGAACTGGCGAGATAGCAGACGAAGATCCATGTGACCCGTGAGGCTCAGTGATCCGCCGCGACCGCCCCGAGTTTTCCGAGCATCGCCAGAACTTCCGCGGTCTTTTCCTGCATCAGCGACACGCTGCCGCGACTCTCGACATTCAGGCGGATCAGCGGCTCCGTATTCGAGGAGCGCAGGTTGAGCCGCCAGTCAGTGAACTCCATGGACAGACCGTCCGTGAAATCGATCGACACAGCCGACTGCTCGTAATGCTTCTGCACCGCCGCAATGGCGCCCTTCCCGTCCGGGATCCGGCTGTTGATCTCGCCACTGCACGGAAAGAGCCGGATGCGTTCCGAGACCAGCTCGGACAGCTTCCTGCCGGTGATGCACATGCGCTCCAGCACCAGCAGCCAGGGAATCATGCCGCTGTCGCAATAGGCAAAGTCGCGAAAATAGTGGTGCGCGCTCATCTCGCCGCCGTAGGCACCGTCGACCTCGCGCATCTTCTGCTTGATGAACGCGTGGCCCGACTTGCACAGCACCGCCTCGCCACCATGCTGCCGCACGATATCGAGGGTGTTCCAGGTAAGCCGCGGATCGTGGACGATGCGCGCGCCCTTTTCCTTCTCGAGGAAAGACTGGGCAAGCAGGCCGACGAGGTAATAACCCTCGATGAACTGCCCGGTCTCATCGAAGAAAAAGCAGCGATCGAAATCACCGTCCCACGCAAGGCCCACGTCCGCACCGGAGCGGCGTATGGCATCGACGGTGGACCTGCGGTTCTCCTCTAGCATCGGGTTGGGCACGCCGTTCGGGAAGGTGCCGTCCGGCTCGTGATGCAGCTTGATGAACTCGAAGGGCAGGTACGGCTCGAGCAGGTCGACGAACATTCCGGCGCCACCATTGCCGGCGTTCACCACCACCTTGAGCGGACGCAGCTTGCTCCGATCCACGTAGCCCAGCAGGTGATCAAGGTACTTGCGGCGGGTGTCGAGGCTGCGCCGCGTTCCGGGACGGGCCGCAGCGCCCGGCAAATGACCGTCGCGGATCATGGCAGCCATGTCCTTGAGTCCGGTGTCGGCGCTGATGGGTCGCGAGCCCTCGCGCACGAACTTCATTCCGTTGTAATCGGGGGGGTTGTGGCTGGCCGTGACCATGATGCCGCCATCGAAGCCTTCGGCGGCAGTCGCGAAATACACGCCCTCGGTGCCGCAGAGGCCGATGTCCACGACATCAACGCCACTGTCGATGAGACCCTGGGTCAGCGCCTCGGCCAGTTGTGCGCTCGTGAGACGGATGTCGCGCCCCACCGCCACGGTGCGCGGCTTCACGAAGCCCGCGTAGGCCTGGCCGATCTGGTAAGCGAGGTTCTCGTTGATCTCGTCCGGTATGCGGCCGCGTACGTCGTAGGCCTTGAAGCTGTTCAGGTTCATTTGCTGGATCCTTCCCGCCCGTAGCGGTCTTCGAATCGGACGATGTCGTCTTCGCCGAGGTAACTTCCGGACTGCACCTCGATGAGATGCAGCGGAATCTTGCCTGGGTTCTCGATGCGGTGCTTTGCGCCCAGCGGAATGTAGGTGGACTGGTTTTCCTCGAGGAGGAAGACCTCGTCATTCCGGGTGATCCGCGCCGTACCCGACACCACGATCCAGTGCTCGGCACGATGATGATGCAGCTGCAGCGACATCGACGCACCGGGCTTCACCGTCAGGCGCTTGACCTGGTAGCGCTCCCCGCTCTCGATACTGTCGTAGCTGCCCCAGGGCCGGAACACCTCGCGATGCAGCGAGTGCTCTGCGCGGCCAGCCGCCTTGATGCGGTTGACCAGCTTCTTGACATCCTGCACACGGTTCCGCGGCGCCACCAGCACCGCGTCCTTGGTCTCGATCACGACGTGACCTTCGAGACCGACCGTGGCAACGAGGCGGCTCTCGGAAAAAAGGAAACAGTCCCGACTGTCCTCGGCGATCACGTCGCCGCGCAGCACGTTACCGTCGGCGTCACTCGCAATCGCGTCGTGCAGCGAAGACCAGGATCCGACGTCGCTCCAGCCCGCGTCGAGCGGCGTCACGACTGCGGCATCGGTCTTTTCCATGACCGCGTAGTCGATCGAGTCG
Organism: uncultured Pseudomonadota bacterium; assembly: GCA_903938365.1. GTDB lineage: Bacteria > Pseudomonadota > Gammaproteobacteria > Steroidobacterales > Steroidobacteraceae > UBA964. The sequence goes on from CAJACZ010000194.1 coordinate 2,519, forward strand.
CTCGGGCAAGCCGCGAAGGCAGTGCCGTCCACACGAATGAAGTCGAGATCGCGGGTGGCGGCGGCCCATGCGGCGGCACAGGCGCTGGCGATCTCCGGCGCGTGATGCTGGAGTTCCGCGAGGTAGCGCCGCGCCCTGAACAGGAACATGCCGCTGTTCCAGAAATAGTCGCCGGACGCGACGAACTCGCGCGCGCGTGCGGCGTCCGGCTTCTCGACGAAGCTTGCGATCGGGTACACGGGACCCTCGCCCGCCGAGCGCCGGATATAGCCGTAACCCGTCTCGGGCTGCCGGGCCACCACCCCGAAGGTCACCAGTCGCCCAGCCTGCGCGGCAGGCAAGGCGGCCATGACGGCGGCGAGGAACGGGGCAGTCTCGCGGATCACGTGGTCGGCGGGCAGCACCAGCAGCAGCGGGTCCGGGGCCGAAGCCAGCGCCGCATGGGCCGCCAGCGCGATGGCCGGCGCCGTGTTGCGGCCTACGGGTTCGAGGATGATGCTCGGCGCGGCTACGCCCTGCTGCCGCAGCTGCTCGGCCACCATGAATCGATGGGCTTCGTTGCACACCACCACCGGCGCAGCGAGTTCAGGCAGGCCTTCAAGGCGCGCGACCGTGTCCTGCAGCATCGTGCGCTCGCCGCCCGCGAGGGCCAGCAACTGCTTCGGATAAAGCTCCCGGGACAGCGGCCACAGGCGCGTGCCCGCGCCACCCGACAACACGACCGGGATCAGCATTTGCCCAATCCAGCTACAGGCGGCATTGACTAGCCTCCGAACGGCGCCACGGAGGCGCCACGCCCGATGGCGTAGTAGGTAAAACCCAGTCGCTTCATCAACGCCGGGTCATACAGGTTGCGCCCGTCGAAGATGACCGGCTGCTTGAGAGTCTCTTTGATCGAATCGTAGTCGGGGCTGCGGAACTCCTGCCATTCCGTCGCGATCGCCAGGACGTCGGCCCCGCGGAGGGTATCGGGCGCATTGCGACACAGCACCAGATCGGGACGGCTGCCATAAATGCGCAGCGTCTCGGGCATGGCAACCGGGTCGTAGGCGCGCACCTGTGCCCCGGCAGCCCAGAGCTGCTCCATCAGCACGCGGCTGGGCGCCTCGCGCATGTCGTCCGTGTTGGGCTTGAAGGCCAGCCCCCAGAGCGCAACGGTGCGCCCGGCGAGCTCGCCGTCGAAGTGCTTGCGGATGCGCTCGAAGAGCACCGTCTTCTGGTGGCGGTTGACCTCTTCAACGGCCTCCAGGACCCTGGACGCCGCGCCCACGCCGCCGGCCGTGCGCACCAGCGCCTGCACGTCCTTGGGGAAGCATGATCCGCCGTAACCGGCTCCCGGATAGATGAAGCTGAAGCCGATCCGGGAGTCGGAACCGATACCCCGGCGCACCTGTTCGATGTCCGCCCCTACCCGCTCGGCGATGCCCGCCAGTTCGTTGATGAAGGAGATCTTGGTCGCGAGCATCGCGTTCGCAGCGTACTTCGTGAGTTCCGCCGAGCGGATATCCATGACGATCAGACGATCGCGGTTTCGGGTGAAAGGCTCGTACAGCGCACGCAGCAGTTCAGTGGTACGCGGGTTGTCGGTGCCGATCACGACCCGGTCGGGCTTCATGAAGTCGGCGATCGCAGCGCCCTCCTTCAGGAATTCGGGATTGGACACGACGTCGAACTCGACGGCCGAGTCGCGGCGCGCCAGCGCGGCGGCGATCTCGTTCTTGACCTTGTCGGCGGTGCCCACCGGTACCGTGGATTTGTCGATGACGATCCGGTATTCCGAGAGGTTCTCGCCGATCGTCCGCGCAACCGCGAGCACGTAGCGGAGATCCGCGGAGCCATCCTCGTCGGGGGGCGTGCCGACCGCAATGAGCTGGAACAGCCCGTGTGCGACGCCCGCGGCGGCATCCGTGGTGAACTTCAGGCGGCCCGCATCCGCATTGCGCTTGATCAGCGCATCGAGCCCGGGCTCATGGATCGGCACTTCACCGCGGTTGAGACGTTCGATCTTGGCGGCGTCGACGTCGACGCAGACGACGTCGTTACCCGCGTCGGCCAGACAGGCTCCGGTGACGAGGCCTACATATCCCGAGCCGAAAATAGTGACACGCATCCCCGGTAAGCCCCTGAATCACTTGGAAATAGGCGGGAATGCTATCGGGCCCGAGGCGCTGCAGACAAGGAACCACGGCACAATGCGAGCGCCCATGGCCAGTGCACCCGGACTCGCCCATAGGCCGTCGCCCACGGGGCCCTAGCGCACCCGCCGGGACGGCAGCGCCGTCACGTTGCTCGCCGGGATGCCCCTGGAGGCGTCGGTCAGCACCGCATCGGGCTGCTGCGCGGACCAGATCAGGTCGTGGACGCTGTCGGCTGGCTTATATTCGACCACCAGCGCCCGCAACAGGTCGATGACGGCCACACAGTCGAAGGCGCGCAGGGAAATCAGCAGTTCGGCCAGCAGGCCCTCAACCTGGTCCCACGGCAGCGAGTGTTCCATGGCACGCATGATCATGGGGTGATCCGTACCGGACACGTTGTTGCCGATCAGCAGCTCTTCGTAGAGCTTCTCGGCGGGACGCAGACCCGTGTAGGCGATTTCGATGTCGCCCTCGGAATTGGCGGCATCCCGGATGCTGAGCCCCATGAGATGGACCATGCGACGCGCCAGATCGCTGATCTTCACCGGCTTGCCCATGTCGAGCACGAACACATCGCCGCCGCGGGCCATGGAGCCAGCCTGGATGACCAGCTGGGCCGCCTCGGGAATGGTCATGAAATAGCGGATCACGTCCGGGTGGGTCACGGTGACCGGCCCGCCGCGGCGGATCTGCTCCTGGAACAGCGGCACCACGGACCCCGACGACGCCAGCACATTGCCGAACCGCACCATGCAGAAGCGGGTCTTATCGCTGCGCTTCTGCAGACCCTGAAGGACTACTTCAGCGGCGCGCTTGGTCGCACCCATGACATTGGTCGGGTTGACGGCCTTGTCGGTGGAGATCAGGACGAAGGTCTCCACGCCGGCATCCAGGGCCGCCTCGGCCGTGTACCAGGTGGAGATGACGTTGTTGTGTATTCCCTCGACCACGTTCTGTTCGACGATCGGGACGTGCTTGTAAGCCGCGGCGTGATAGACCGTCTCGACGCGGTAGGTGCTGAGCACGGCGCGGACCCGGTCCCGGTGGTGGGCGTTGCCCAGCAGGGACGCGATCTCGACGTCGATGCCCTCGGCCTGCATGGTCTGCCGCAATTCGCGGTCTATCGAGTACAGCGCCAGTTCGGACATTTCGAACAGCACCAGGCGCCTCGGCTTGCGCCTCAAGACCTGTCGGCAGATTTCGGACCCGATGGACCCCCCCGCACCGGTGACCATGACCACCTTGTTGCGGATGCAGGCATCGAACAGATGGGGGTTCGGCGGCACGGCGTCGCGGCCCAGCAGGTCCGCGACATCGACCTCGCGGATTTCCTCCGCTCCGGCCTTTCCGGCGAGGATTTCGGAGAGGTCGGGCAGCGAGCGGACATGGAGATTGAAGGGTTCGAGCCAGTTCAGGATTTCCTGCTTGCGGCGGCGCGAGGCAGAAGGCAGGGCCAGCAGCACGCCGGACACGCCTCGGTCGCGGATGAGCGAGGGCAGTACCTGGGGCGAGAAGACTTCCATGCCGTTGATGAAGTTGCCCTGCAGGCCGGTCTTGTCATCGACGAACGCGACGGCGCGGCATTCCTCGCTGCCGGCCAGCGCAGCGAAGATCCGGGCACCGGCATTCCCCGCACCGTAGATCACGACGCGTTCAGCCTCATGCCCGAGGCGCGCGTTGAAGGCCTGGCGCACCGCCAGGCGACTGCCACCCACGTACAGCAGCGCGAGCGCCCAGTAGATCACCAGGACGGTGGTCGGGACCGTGACCGCCGGAGAGGCAAGGTCGTAAAGGGCGAGGATTGCCGCGGAGATACTGACCCCGCCGATGACCGCGTACATCGCGCGCGGGCCTAGGAAGCGCAGGATAGAGTGGTAGAGACCCAGGCTCGAGAAGACGGGGATCGAGGCGAGCAGCGCCACGATGAACAGTGATTCGTTGCCGGCGAGCGGCGGTGCCCAGGAGTCGAACTTCAGGACGAAAGCCGACCAGAGCGCGGCGGGAATCATGACGGCATCCGCCAGCACCATGATGCCGCGCTTGTACCCGCGGGGCAGCGAGCCGACCGTCCTGAGTCCATCACCCAGAGTGCTCACCAGACGTTTGGCTACCAAGCGCTTTCTCCGACAGCGTTTTGCAATTATGTCTTATTGTAACAAAGATCGTCGACGGAATCTTACGTCAAACGCGTAGCACCCGGCCCTCCCCGATCGCGGCCGGATTCACACTTTCGACAGGTCGTCCGGCGAGAACCACGGATCAGACGAACAGGTCGGCGTCCGCCAACCGGCTGCCTGCGGAATCCTTGGCCGAAAGCCGCGGCGCTCCGGCGACGGGCCAGTCGATCCCGATCGCCGGGTCACTCCAGAGCACGCTGCGCTCATGTTCCGGGTACCAGTAATCGGTGGTCTTGTAGAGACACTCGGCCGTCTCGCTGGTCACGAGGAAGCCGTGGCCGAAACCGGGCGGGATCCACAACTGGCGGCGATTGTCGCCCGAGAGCAGGACCCCGACCCACTGGCCGAAGCGCGGCGAGCTGCGCCGGAGGTCGACCGCCACGTCGTAGACCTCGCCCTGCACGCAGCGGAAGAGTTTCCCCTGCGCGTGCTGCACCTGGTAGTGCAGCCCGCGCAGCACGCCACGGGATGACTTGCTGTGGTTGTCCTGAACGAAGACCAGGTCGAGGCCGGTGGCCTGCTGGAAATCACGCTGGTTGAAGCTCTCGAAAAAGAACCCCCTGTCGTCCCCGAACACCCGGGGTTCCAGGATCAGGACCTCCGGCAGGCGCGTGGGGGTCACCGTGAAAGGCATGGGTGGACCTACTTCAGGAGGTTGAGCAGATACTGGCCGTAGTGGCTCTTGACCAGCGGAGAGGCAAGTTTCCGCAACGCCTCCGCGTCGATCCACTTCTGGGCGAAGGCGATCTCTTCCGGGCACGACACCATCAGTCCCTGGCGCTTCTGCAGGGTCGAGATGAAACTCGCCGCATCGTGGAGGCTGTCATGGGTGCCGGTATCGAGCCACGCGTAGCCACGGCCCATGATCTCGACGTCCAGCTGCCCCAGCTCCAGGTAGCGCCGGTTGACGTCGGTGATCTCGAGCTCCCCGCGCGCAGAGGGCCTGATGCTCGCGGCGATGTCGCAGACCTGCGCGTCGTAGAAATACAGGCCCGTGACGGCGTAGTTGCTTTTCGGCTGCTTCGGCTTTTCCTCGATCGAGAGCGCACGCCGTGCGCCATCGAACTCCACCACGCCGTAACGCTCCGGGTCCTGCACGTGGTACGCAAACACCGTGGCTCCGTCGAGCCGCTGACTGGCGCCCTGCAGCTGTTTCACGAGATCGTGGCCGTAGAAGATGTTGTCGCCGAGGACCAGCGCACTGGGACCGTGGCCCACGAACTCCCGGCCGATGATGAACGCCTGCGCGAGGCCGTCCGGCGAGGGCTGCACGGCATAGCGGATCTCCATGCCCCACTGGCTGCCGTCACCGAGCAGCTCGGCGAATCGGGGCGTGTCGTGCGGCGTGGAGATGACCAGCACCTCGCGAATGCCCGAGAGCATCAGGGTGCTCAGCGGGTAATAGATCATCGGCTTGTCGTACACCGGCATCAGCTGCTTCGAGACAGCCTTGGTCATCGGGTAGAGCCGGGTGCCTGAGCCGCCGGCCAGAATGATTCCCTTGCGCATGGGTGGTCTCGGTTAAAGGATCTGTTGGAGGATGTGCCGCAGGCCTTCCTGCCAGGGCGGCAGGCGCAGACCAAAGGTCTCGCGAAAGTGCCGGGTATCGAGCCGTGAGTTGGCGGGCCGCCTTGCGGGTGTCGGATAGTCGGCCGTGGCGATCGGGAGCACGTTTTCGGGCCGGGCCTTGAGGGTCTTGCCGGCTGCAACCGCCTCGCCGATGACGAAGCGGGCGTAATCGCACCAGGTCGTCTCGCCGGCTGACGCTACATGATAGGTGCCGAAGGGGAAACCGGCAGCGCCCTCGCGCTGGTACTGCCGCAGCAACTGCGCGGTCAGGTCCGCCAGCAAGGCCGCTGACGTCGGCGCACCAAACTGGTCGGCCACCACGGTGAGCTGCTCGCGCTCGGCGGCCAGCCGCAGCATGGTTTTGGCGAAGTTGGCGCCGTGCGCACCCACGACCCAACTCGTGCGCAGGATCAGGTGCTGCGGGTTTGCGGCCGCCAGCGCCTGTTCGCCCGCCCACTTGCTGGCACCGTAGAGGTTCTGCGGGTTCGGCGCGTCGGACTCCGTGTAGGGGCTCGTCTTGCCGCCATCGAAGACGTAGTCCGTGGAGTAATGGACCACGGGCACCCCGAGCCGCGCGGCCTCTTCACCGAACACCCGGGGCGCGGTCTCGTTGACGGCGAACACCCGGGCGCGATCCGTCTCTGCCTTGTCTACGGCCGTGTAGGCCGCGGGGTTGACGATCGCTCCCGGCTGCACCCGCCGGACCAGGGCTCTGATGGCCTCGGAGTCAGAGAGGTCGCAGTCCGCCAGATCCACGGCCACCACCTCGCCCAGCGGCGCCAGCGCGCGCTGCAGTTCGAAGCCGACCTGCCCATGGCAACCCGTGACGACGATGTTCATGCCATAGAGCCGTACTGCGTTCCTACCCAGTCACGGTAGGAGCCGCTCGTGACGCCCTCTACCCAGGCCTGGTTGTCGAGGTACCACCGGACGGTCTTCCGGATCCCGGTCTCGAAAGTCTCGGCTGGTTTCCAGCCGAGTTCGCGCTCCAGCCGGGTGGCATCGATGGCGTAGCGCCGGTCATGCCCCGGACGGTCGGCGACGAAACTGATCTGCGACGAATACGGCAGGCCATCGGCACGGGGCTGCATCTCGTCGAGGATGGCGCACAGCGTGCGCACGACGTCCAGGTTGGGCTTTTCGTTCCAGCCGCCTACGTTGTAGACCTCGCCCACCTCACCCGCCTCGAGCACGCGCCGGATGGCGCTGCAGTGGTCCTTGACGAACAGCCAGTCGCGGATCTGCTGGCCGTCGCCGTAGATCGGCAGCGGCTTGCCTGCCAGCGCGTTGTGAATACACAGCGGGATCAGCTTTTCGGGAAAGTGATACGGCCCGTAGTTGTTCGAGCAGTTGGTGGTCAGTACCGGCAGTCCATAGGTGTGGTGGTATGCACGCACCAGGTGATCGCTCGCGGCCTTGCTCGCCGAGTAAGGACTGTTGGGCTCGTAGCGATTCTGCTCCGTAAATGCTGGATCGCCCTTGCCCAGCGAGCCGTACACCTCGTCAGTCGAGACATGCAGAAAGCGGAAGGCCGCCTTCCGGTCCCCCGGCAGGCCACCCCAGCTGGCGCGCACGGCTTCGAGCAGGCTGAAGGTGCCCACGATGTTGGTCTGGATGAACTCGCCGGGCCCATGGATGCTTCGATCCACGTGACTCTCGGCGGCAAAGTTGAGTACTGCCCGAGGCTGGTGCTCCAAGAGCAGGCGGCTGACCAGGTCGAAGTCGCCGATATCACCCTGGACGAAGACATGCCGGGCGTCGCCGCGCAGGCTTCCGAGGTTTGCGAGGTTGCCCGCGTAGGTAAGCTTGTCGAGATTGATCACCGTCTCGTCCGACCGGGCAAGCCAGTCGAGTACGAAATTGCTGCCGATGAAGCCGGCGCCGCCGGTGATCAGTATCGTCATGCCAAAGCCACCTGCCGTTAGGCTCACCTCGCGCCCGGGGCAGGATTATCCGTCAAACGGCGTCGCGCTGTCCGGCTCCAAACGACCAGAAAACCGCGATGGAGGTCACGGTTGTCGCGATTGCGATCAGAGCCGCGTTCCCCGGGTAGGCCAGAGTCATCCAGGCGAGGGGCAAGACCAGGAGCAGGTTGGCAGCCGCAAACCCCAGGGTGACGCGAGCATGGCTTCGGAACCGGCGGGACAGCCGCTGGTAGACATGGGAACGATGGGCCTCATGCCATTTCTCTCCGTTCAGGGTACGGCGCATGAGCGTGGCGGATGAATCGCCTATGAACAACGTGCCCAGGACAACGAAAGTCCAGACACCCACCGGCGAGTTTTCGGACATCCATATGGCGAGAACGGGCAGCAGGAAACCCAGGAATGCACTCCCGACGTCTCCCATGAAAATGCGCGCCGGAGCCCAGTTCCAGACCAGGAACCCGGCTGACGCTGCGCCGATGCCGCACAGGATGACAACGCTGTCGGCACCCGATCCGTAGACGCTTCCCAGCAGGGCCGCCGCAGCGCACATGAAGATGCTCTGGCATGCGGCGATTCCATCGATGCCATCCATGAAATTGAACAGGTTCAGGAACCACAGCACGACCAGCACACACAGACCGGTGCCCGCCACACCCGCCGCCCAGGGTAATACGGCAAGGACTTCATCCGGCGCGCCTCCCAGGACCAGGACCACGGAGAGCGCCACGACGAACTGCAGCAGGAATCTAAGGCGCGCGGAGAGTCCCCAGCGGTCATCGACCAGTCCCACTACGGCGATCACGACGCCGCCCGCAACGATCGACAACAGCACCGGAGCACCGGACCCGAGGCTCACAGCCGCCATCGACAGCAGCGCAAGCACAGTCACCGCGATGGCCAAGCCGCCCCCCCGGGGTGTTGGCAGCGTATGAGAACTACGGTCGTTGGGAAGGTCGAGAAGCTGCAGGCTCTTGGCGCGCCGCAGAACCCACAAGGTGATCCCGCACGAGAGCGCGAAGCATGCTGGGATGATCCAGAGACTCATGATTCCCCCGCGCGTCGCGACGCGACATACCAGTCCACGGTGCGTTTGACACCCTGCTGCAGCGTCAAGGGCGGGGCCCAGCCAAGTCGGTCACGAGTCCCGGAGCGCTGGACGCAAAGCGATTCAGCCAGCCGATCAAACTCACCCTGTCGTCCGAGCAGCGTCAGGACGGTGCGCAGCATGATTGGAGGCACCGCCAGCAGGCGCGGTTGCCGCCGCATGCTGCTGGCCAGCAACCGTATCAACTCCGGCGTGGAGACATCGACATCGTCGGCGGCGAAGAACACGTGGCCGGGGGCGGCGGGATGTGACAGACAGACCAGCACGAGATCGCACAGGTTCCAGACGCTGACCAGGCTGCGACGATTCCGTATCGACCCCAGCGGTAGCGGAAGCCCGCGGTAGACAAGGCCGAGCAGGCGCAGGAAATTGCCGCGCACACCCGGACCGTAGACGAGCGGCGGCCGGATCACGACCGCCTCGGCGCCCGCAACGGCCGCAGCAGCAACCAATGCGCGCTCCGCCTCGAGCTTGCTGCGCCCATAGGGGTCGACCGGAGCGGGAACATCGGTCTCACCATACGGCCGCTCTCGTCCCTCGCCGTTCACCTTGATCGAACTCAAAAACACCACCCGACGTACGCCCGCCGCATAGGCGGATTCCGCAAGCCTCGCGGTGCCGGCGGCGTTTACACGGAAGTGCTCTGGCTCGCCTGCCGCCCCGTCACGCATGACATGAACGCGCGCGGCAAGGTGCACCACGACATCAACTCCCGCCAAGGCTGCCGCCCAGTCGGTGCCGCCGTCGATCTCGCCGACCACGACGTCGCCCTCGCCTGCGCCGGTACCAGGTGTAACACTGCGCAAGGCGCGTATGACGACATGCCCCCGGGCACGCAAGGTCTCGCAGAGGACCCGACCCACGAAGCCCGTGGCGCCTGTCACCAGAACCTTCATCAGCGACACATCCCGCAGTACGGATTCACGCGTAGAGCTCCAGTGTTCTCGCGATCAGGGCACGCTCATCAAAACGCTCCTCGGCAAGGGCGCGGCTGGCGACACCCATCGCCCGCCGAAGTTCAGGATCGCGCAGCAGAGCCTCGATAGCGTCGGCGAGAGCATGGGCGTCCTTGGCCGGGACGAGAAAACCGTTTACGCCGTGCACGACCGTCTCCCTGCACCCGGGAACATCCGTGGTAACGATCGGCTTTCCGCTGGCTGCCGCCTCGGCGAGGGCCTTGGGCATGCCCTCGCGGTACGAAGGCAGGCAGACAATGCTGGCCCGTGACAAGAGGCCGGCGATGTCCTCGACATGACCCAGAGCATGGACTCCGTAGTCCTTCTCGAGTGCCGAAATCTCCGCCGCGGAAAATGAAGAGGGGTTCTCCGGATCTGGAGAGCCTGCAATGGCGAATTCAGCCGCATGGCCCGCTGCGATGAGACGCCGCGCAGCCTCGGCAAATTCCTGCACACCCTTTTCGCGCAGCAGTCGGGCAGGCAGCACGACGAGGGGTCTGGCCGGGTCAGTGATCGCATCAACCCCGGGCACCTCCCCTGGAGCGAAGCGATCAAGAGCGACTCCGACGCCGCGAATCAGGGTCGTGCGCCGCTCGGGCACCACCCCCCTGGACGTGAAGACCGCGCGATCATCGGCATTCTGGAACAGCGCCACGCAGGACTCGCCACGCAGCGCGAGACGGAACCAAGGCATTACGAGCGCTCGCGCGAACCGTGCCCTGACGCCCTCGTCTGTGAAAATATGGCCAAGGCCAGAGAACGCAGCCACGATCCGACGATGGGACACGCGGCGCGTGACGAGGCCGCCGAGCAGCACCACCTTAAGCGCCACAAGGTGCACCACGGCAGGCTGGAGTCGCCCTACCACGGTTGCGATCTGGCTCATTACCCGCAACGCGTTAATGAGCGAACCACTGGAACGCTGAAGCGGGAGTTCATGTAGCGTGATGCCGTGGGCTGCGATCTGCTTGCGCTCCCAAGACTGCTCGATACCGCAGGCCAGATGTACCTCATAACCCCGGGCCATCGCCTCGCGCGCAAGCGAAAGCCGATGGGACAGGAAGAACCAGCCCACGTTCACGACGTAGAGCACGCGCCGGGTAGGAGCCTGATTGTTCATGTCCGCACAAGCTCATGCATCAGGGCTGCGTAATCATCGACCATGCGCTCGACGGAGTAACGCTCGAGGGCGCGCTTCCGCGCCGCCAAACCAAGCTCCGCAAGCTCCGCCGCGGGTCGAGAGGCCAGGTCCTCGATTGCGGCGCGAAGGTCCTCCGGACTCCCGCGGCGCACGACAACCCCAACGCCCTCGACCATGCGTGCCGCATCTCCAACGTCCGTGACGACACACGGCACACCGCAGGCCATAGCTTCTGCGACCACATTGGGAAACCCCTCGCTTGTGGAACTGAGGCAGTAGAGATCCAAGGCGCTCATCAGCGCGCTGACGTCCCGCCGTTCACCGGGCAGAACGACCCGAAGCCTTGAGTCCACCCGCTGCAGCGCGATCGCGAGCATCGGGTTGTCGCGCGTGACGTCCCGCCCCACCATCAGCAAGGTTGCGTCAGGTGGAAGACTGACGTCGGCGAGGGCGGCCAGAAGGTCCACTTGACCTTTCATTCGATGAAACCGCGCGACATGTCCGATGACGAACGACGATTGGGGAATGCCAAGCTCGTCGCGGATGCCTCGACGCGCCACGATGTCGGGACGGTACTCGTTTGTGTCGACG
>CAJACZ010000195.1 GCA_903938365.1 uncultured Pseudomonadota bacterium
CCCCGTGCTGCGCAGCGTGTAGTTGTAGTCGGAGAGGTCCTTGTAGAAACCGCTGGCAGACAATAGGCCGATCGGCTCGAAGTAGTACTCGAGCGACGCATCGAGGTTGTTCGACAGCGTCGGCTTGAGCTCCGGATTGCCCTGCTGGACGACGAGCAGCGTGCCTTCCTGCGACTCGACGGCGCGCGGGACGATGTCCGTGAAGTCCGGGCGCATCATGCCGCGGGTGACAGCGGCGCGGGCGATCAGCGCATCGGTGACCTCATAGCGAAGCGTGAGGCCGGGAAAGACATCGGTGTAGCTGCGATCGTCGGTACGGGTGCTGAGGGCGCCCGTCACTTGGTTGAACACCGGGGCGGACCCTTCGGTCTCGGTGCGCTCGACGCGCAGCCCCGCCACCAGGCTCAAGCGGCCGAAGTCGAGGTCGGCCATGGCGTAGCCGGCGAGCACGGTCTCATCGGCCGTGTAATCAGCGGTCGCCGACTGCTCGGCACGGATCGGCGAACGGGACTTGGTGGCGTCGTAGTAGGCGTTCGCCAGGGAGGTATCGACCTTGAACCCGAGGTCGTAGCCGTAGTTCCGGCTGGGTTCCGCGGTCAGAAAGCCCGCCAACGGGGTCGCAGGCGCAGCGGTCGAAGCACGGTCACGGAACCGGTTCTCGTCCGCCTTTCGCTCGCCGACCTTGTACTTCGCACCGAACTTCAAGCGGCCTTCGGCTCCACCCCACTGCACCGGGAGTCCCGCATTGATGACCGCCGTGATCGCATCGTCGGAGGTGTCGGCGGTGCGGTACGCGTTCTCGCGGAACGAGAAGTTCGCCGGATTGAGGTGCTGGTTGGTGGTGAACAGCGAGATCGAGGGCTCGCGGACATCACCCGTGAAATCGTAGCTGATCGGCGCGGTCGCAGTGCCGAGCGCCGCGGTGCGCCACAACAGCTCGTCACGACGGGGGTAAGTCTGTTCGGTGCTGGCGATTGACAACGATCCATCGAGCGTCCAGGTAGCGAAGTCCTTCGAGCCGCCGATCTCGCCGGTGACGATCTCGTTGCGCACGGTGCGATGCCGGATCTGCTTGCCAACACGGATGTTACGGAACGAGGCTTTCTCGTCCGTCGCGCCGGGCAGCAGTACGCCCTCGGACCACAGCACGAGCAACTGGTTTCGGTACTCGTCGTCCGTGAAGCGCGACCAAGTGCCGCGGGCGAAGAGGCGGCCGCCGTCATCGGTGCGCATCTCCGCCGCACCGGTGAAGGCCATGCGCTCGCGCTGCGTGTCGTAATCTTTGAACAGCGTCTCGACGGCGCCGAAGACCTGCCCGCCTTCGGGCCGGTTCAACCGGGCCCATGCGGTCTCGATGTTGTCGACCTGACGGTCGGTCTCTGAGTAGCTGCCCGAGAACAGAAGCCCGAAGCTCTGGTCGCCGTCCCAGATGTCGCTCACGGTGAACGAGCCGCGCTTGTCGTGGGTACCGCCGAATTCGTTGTAGGAACCACCGAGCGAGCCCCGGGCACGGAAACCGTTGTAGTCGAACGGTGACTGGGTCTTGATGTTGATCGCGCCCGTGATCGAGTCCGCATCCTGGTCTGGACGCAGGGTCTTGGTGATCTCGAGCGAGCTGACGATGTCCGAGGGGACGGTATCGAGATCGATGGCGCGTGTCGTGGGGTCGGGCGCCGCGATGCTCACACCGTCGATGGTCACGGCCGAGAATTCAGACGGGCCGCCACGGACATTGATGTACCGGCCCTCGCCCTGGTCGCGGGAGATCGCGACACCGACGACACGTTGCAGCGCCTCGGCGATGTTCGGGTCCGGAAAGCGACCGATGGCATCGGCGGCCACCACATTGGTGACGCCGCTGGCGTTCTTCTGCTGGTCTGCCGAGCGCTTCGCCGAGTCGATGATGGCGGTGATGACCACCTCCTCCAGCGCATCGGCGCCGGTGGGCGCGGTCGGCGCAGGTGCCTGTTGCGCGAGCGCGCCGATCGGGGCGAGCAGGGCTGCGACGATGGCAGTGCGACAGGCGGCGTGGACGCCGGAATTGATGGGCATGATGACCTCGGAAGGACCTAGTACAGATAGGTCATGGTCATCACCCCGCGTGACGTAAAGATTACAGAAGCATTACCGGATGATGACTGAGCCGGTATTCAAAGCGTCCGTCAGGCGACATCACGACGCACCATTGTCACGAAGGAATAGTGCTGCTCCACCCGCCGATACAGCAGCGTGGCTTCGGGGCGATGCCGGGCATAGCCTGGAGGGTCGAGAAATGGCGGCGCGCGTGGCCGCCGCACTCGGACGGCGCCGGACACGGCAAGCGTCCCTGCAACGGGCGGGGACGCAAGAGACTATGCAAGGTCGCGTGAGACGAATCGGTTAAATCCGCTCTAGCCTTTGCAGAAACTGGCTCTGCTCGCGTTTTACCTGCTTCTGCCGGGAATCTGCGCGCTGCATCTACCGGCGCGCTAGCTAGGCCCCGACGCTGGTCTCCTGCGCGACCATCGATTCGATGCGCTCGAGATCCGGGACCAATGGCGCCTCGGTCATCATCCGCACCTGACAGATCGCCGGCCAGCGCTCCGGGATCACGCGCGAGTGATCCGGGCGGATCACATCCGGGGTGACCCGCACGACCTGCGGAAAGCCCTGGGAGACGATCGCCACGTAGCCCCCTTCCAGGGTCTCGCCCAGGCAGTGCATCACGACGATCCGGCTGCGCCCACTGGTCGCGGGAATCGGATGGCCGCAGGCACCCTCGAACGAGACCAGGGGCACGCTGCGCCCGCTCCACTGCACGGTGCCCAGGTACCAGGCCGGAGCCCCCGGCATCGCGACCGGCGCGTGATGCGCAACGACCTCGGCCACGCAGGAGCGCGGCAGGATCAGCCGCGCATCCGCCAGCGGAATCAGCACGCAATACACTTCGACGGGTCTTTCGGCCATGGCTGCTCCGTTGCGCGTCTCAGGCCGTCCCGGCAACGCTGCCGGCGGCCTCGGCACGGCGACGCGCCACCAGCGGCTCGATCGCCTCCAGCAGCTGGCTCTCCTGATAAGGTTTGCCCAGGTAGTCATCGACGCCCAGCTCGATGGCGCGGGCACGGTGTTTCTCGCCGACGCGCGAGGTGATCATGATGATGGGGATCCGCGCCGTTCGCGGATCGCGTCGCACCTGCGCCGCGACCTCGTAGCCGTCCATCCGCGGCATCTCGATGTCGAGCAGGATCACGTCGGGCAGGTTCTCGGCCAGCAGAGCCAGGGCGTCGAGCCCGTCGCGCGCCGTCAGCACGCGCATGCCGTTGCGTTCGAGCAGCCGCTGCGTCACGCGGCGCACGGTGATGGAGTCGTCCACGACCAGCGCCACGAGCTGCGCCTCCTGCGGCGCGACGGTCACGGGCGCAGGGATCCGCGCCTGCCAGTCCGCACGCACCAGTGCGGGAGTGTCGAGGATGATGACGATGCGGCCGTCACCGAGGATGGTCGCCCCGGAGATCCCGCGGATCGCCGCGATCTGGGGACCGACGCTCTTCACCACGACCTCGCGGCTGCCGATGAGTTCGTCCGTCACCAGGCCAGTCGAGTGCTCGCCGGCGCGCACCAGCACGACCGGGACGGTCGCGTTCTGCGGCGGCAGGGGCGAAGGCGGCAGCCCGACGAAGGTGCCCAGGCGCTGCAGGCGGTATGGCTGGCCCGAATACTCGTAGCTCGCCGCGCCGCGCGCGAGGTGCTCCTCGACCTCGGCCCGCGGCAGCCGGACCACGCCCTCCACGGTCGTGAGCGGCAGCGCGTAGAGCTCGTCGTCGACGCGCACCACGAGCGCATGGCTGGTGGCCAGCGTGAAGGGCAGCCGGATCAGGAACCGCGAACCCTCGCCGGCCCGGCTCTCGATCTGCAGCGAGCCGCCGAGCTTCTTGACCTCGGCGGCGACGATGTCCATGCCCACGCCGCGCCCCGCATGCTGCGTGAGGCGATCGGCGGTGGACACGCCGGGCGCCAGCACGAGCTGCATGGCCTCGCGGTCCGTGATCACGCGATCCGCTGGCTCG
This sequence comes from uncultured Pseudomonadota bacterium, assembly GCA_903938365.1. Lineage (GTDB taxonomy): Bacteria > Pseudomonadota > Gammaproteobacteria > Steroidobacterales > Steroidobacteraceae > UBA964. The sequence goes on from CAJACZ010000195.1 coordinate 4,047, forward strand.
ACGAGGCCGAGTTCGACCGCCTTCGCCCGGATCGCGGCCAGGTCCAGGCCGGCGCCGTCGTCGGCGATCTCGATGACCACCTCGGAACCTTCACGCCGCAGCGACAGGCTGACGCGGCCCGTCTCTTCCTTGCCCAGCGCCAGCCGGCGCGCCGGGGATTCGATCCCGTGCACTACGGCGTTGCGCAGGATGTGCTCGAACGGCGGCAGCATGCGCTCCAGGACCTGGCGGTCCAGTTCGCCGGACGCACCGTGCACCTGCAGCTCGACACGCTTGCCGGTGTCGGTGGCGGCCTGCCGGACGATGCGCGAGAGCCGCTGCACGTGGCGCTGGAACGGCACCATGCGCGTGCGCATGAGGCCGTTCTGCAGTTCGGTGACCACGCGGGCCTGCTGCTGCAGCAGGCCCTGGGTGTCCTGCGTCAGGGTCTCCAGCAGCTGCTGGATGCTGCCCACGTCGCTGGCGGTCTCGGCGAGCGCGCGCGAGAACTGCTGGATCGAGGAGTAGCGGTCGAGCTCGAGCGGATCGAACTCGCTGCGTTGGGCGGATTCGCTCTCGTAGCGGTGCAGGATCTGCTTCTCGGTCTCGATCTCGAGGTTGCGCAGCTGGTCCTTGAGACGCGTGACGGTGCGCGACAGCTCGCCGAGATTGTGGTCCAGCGAGACCATCTGCTGCTCGAGACGGGCACGCCCGATACTGGCCTCGCCCGCGATATTGAGCAGTTCATCCAGCAGGCCCGCGTCGACGCGCGCCATCTCGGGGCGGCCCGCCTGCGGCACCGGTTCGCGGCCCGGCGGCACGGCCAGGCCGGGCAACAAGGCCGACGCGGGCGGCACGGGCGAGCCCGCAGCCGGGGCTTCTGCAGCGACCTCGGCGACCTCGGCGATCTCGGCGACGGGCAAGGGTTCGAAGCCGCTCGGCTCGGCGACCTCGTCTTCCTGCACCACCGCGGCAGCGGTCGACGGCTCAGCCGGCGCTGCAACTTCAGGCAGCACCGCAGTGGCCCCCAGGCCGCGCAGGCGCGCCATCACGTCAGCGGACGGGGCGGGATTGATCCCGTCACCGAGCTGCTCGCGCATCTGCGCCAGAGCGTCGATCCCCGCCTGCAGGGCGGCGCGGGCATTGTCGTCGGCCGGCACCTCGCCGCGCTCGATGCGGTCGATGACTGTTTCGATGCCGTGGGCGAGATCACCGATCGCCCGCGCACCGGAGAGGCGCGCCCCGCCCTTCAGGGTGTGGAGCGGCCGCTTGAGATCGGCAAGCGCCGCGCCCGCGCCTGCCCCGTCGGCCCAGCGCTGCAATGCCGCCTGGGCGGATTCCAGAAGCTCGGTGGCCTCCTCGGTGAATATGCCCGCAATCTCGGCATCGAAGGGTTCGGCGCCGGTCTCGTCTGCGACCGACGCCTCAGGGGCCGTGACCGGTTCGGATTCGGGTTCGGGCGCCGCCACAACCGACGGGAGCGCGGCGGCCATGCGCTGCTGCAGGTCGGCCTCGGCTGCCGCGATGCGCTCGAGCAGCGGCTCGTGGGCAATGAAGAACAGCGTCGACTCGCCGGGATGACGCGCGACCTGCTGCATTGCGTCCATGCAGTCCTCGAGCAGGCCGAGGTCCGCATCCACCAGGCCTGCACCACTGTCCCAGGCGCGACGCAGCCAGTGGTCGAGGGGTTCGGCCAGGCGCACGCCATGTCTCGCCTCGGCCATCTTCGAGCTGCCGCTGAGCGTATGGCAGGCGCGGTAGACCGCCTCGGTGAGGCGATGCAAGGTGCCCCCGCGCCGACGTTCCTCGGTGATGAACGAACGCACCGTGGCCACATGGGCGTCCGTCTCGCGCTCGTAGATCTGGTGCAGCACCGTCGCCGGCGGCGTGACCTCGGGCGGGGCCTCGCCTCCGGCCATCGCGGGAGCCACCTCGACAGCCTCGGCTGCGGCGACCGCCAGGCGCTCGTCCGCCACGGGTTCCTCGGCGGTCGGGCCCGTCGCGACGGCCTGGGGCGCCTCAGGCAGGAGCCCGGACAAAATGACCGGCGGTTGCGGGAACTGCCAGGTCCCGGTGCGCGCTGCCTCGCTCTGCCCCGCCGCGAGACCGTGGGCGCGTGCGACGAACCCGGGAACGTCCTCGCGCACCTCGGGGCCCCCGGCCAGGTGATCCACGAGCTGCGGCGCCATCGCCACACCCTCGCGCAGCATCCCGGAGAGCTCGGCCGTACGCTCCATGGTGCCGTCGAGCAGACGGTTCAGCAGGTTCTCGAGCGCCCACGCGAACTCGGCAAGCTCACGCGCACGGACCATCCGCCCGCTGCCCTTGAGGGTGTGGAAGGAGCGGCGCACGGTGCGCAGCGACTCGACATCGTCCGGGTTGCGCTCCCATTCGCGATAGCTCCGAGTGCTGCGGGCGACCTCCTCGCGCGCTTCTTCGATGAAGATCGCGATGAGTTCCGCATCGACCACGTCGGAGGGCTCGAGCGCGGGCAGGCGCGGCCTCGCGGCGGGCGCGAGCACCGGGGGAATCGTGGCGCCCGGCTCGAACACGGGCGGCACGGAAGCGGACTCGAGCGCCTCGTCCGGAGCAACGGCGCCGCCCTCGACCGGTGCCGGTGCGGGGGCCGGCACGACCCCGCCCGCCGCCAGCTGCTCGATGCGCACCGTCTGGGCGAACGAGGTCGGCGGCAGCGGCACCACGGTCGGCGCGATGGCCTCGGGCGTGGCGAGCAGCGTGTCGAGGCAGGCCTGCGCATTGTCGAGCATGTAGCCCGGCTCGGCGCGCCCCGCCTCCAGGGTTTCCATGTAGTACTCGACGCTGACGATCGCGTCGGCGAGCCGGTCCAGGAGCGAGGCGGCGACGCCCGAGGAACCGGGTCGCAGCACGCGCCGCAGCGCCGTCGCGATGCCGTCGAGAACCCCGACCGCGCGGGTGCGCCCCAGCATGATCAGCCCGGCCTTGATGCCGCGCATGAGGTCGGGCCAGCCGTCCAGCCCCGCCGCGTCCAGCGTGCCACCCACGTTGTGGGAGATGGTTTCCTTGATGTGCGCCAGGTTGACGATGCACTCGCGCAGCACCGCAGCCTGCACGTGCAGGAATTCCTCGGACGGCGGCTCCTCCGGCGGACCCGTGCCGGACGCGCCCGTCCCGGCGCCGTCGCGCGCCGGGACGATCATGCGCAGCAGGCTGTTCTCGAGGCGGTCCTCGACACCGATCAGCGTCGTCGCGATGGATACCAGCAGCGGTTCGCTGACGGCGACGCGACCCGCGACCAGATCCTCGAGCCGTGCGACTTCGGCCTGTATGCCGGCGCGCAGCTCGCCGAGCCCCAGCACACCGAGCGTGTCGCCGATCTTGCGCAGCAGTTCGAGTGGCGGTGCGAGCTCGCCCGGCTGACCACCGCCGCGCCTGAGGAAGATGTCCAGCGAGTCCTTGACCTTGCCCAGGTCCTCGCGAATGGCGGCCCCCACCGTCTGCATCAGCTTGATGCTCGGCCCGGAGAGGGTCTCGCGCTGTTCGTCGATGGACTGGTCGACCGGCAGCAGCTCGTCGAGCCGGAACGAGCGCCGGACCGCGCTGACGCGGGGACCCGTGCTGGACGCACGCGCCACGTAATACAGCAGGTTGTTGAGGAGTTCGACGGGCGGCGTCTGGCAGTAGCGGAGTTCTTCCTGGTCATGCAGCCGCTTCAGCTCGCGGTCGGCAAGGCCGAGCAGCCGCTTGATCGACACTCCGCCCTCCAGCCCGCCCTCGCGCAGGGCCTCGATCACCGCACCGACGACCCACCACAGCTGGAACAGCGGCTGCTGGGTCGCCACTTCCTGCATGCGCTGGGCGACCTGCGCCAGGTTGGAGAGATGCTGTTCGATCTTTTCGCCACGGATCCAGCCGACCAGCCCGAGCTGGAACTGCGCGCGCATGCGGCGCGCCCACTGCGTCACCGAGAGCTGCGGCTCGCTCGCCGGCATCGGCAGGCGCATCGGCTTCTCTGCGGAGTTGAGGTTCAGCAGCAGCAGCGTGCCCTCGGACAGCAGCGGACTGCCGCGCACGGCACGCAGGTCGTTCAACAGCGGCAGCAGCACCAGCGCCAGGTCGCGACCGCCCGCCAGCACCCGATCCAGGTAACCGGGCAACTGGACCATCGCGCGCAGCAAGGCGTCCAGGCTCTCGGCGTCGTTGCGACGGTCAGGCTCGCTCAGCAGGAACCGGGTGACCTGTTCCATTTCCTCTGCGAGGAGGGCCGCGCCGTAGATCTCGAGCACGCGCAGCACGCCCTGGGCGCGGTGCAGTTCCTCGGAGCAGCGCTCGAGCAGCGCGATCTCGTCCGGCTGCTCGACGAAACGCTCGAGCAGCCCGCGGGCTTCACCCAGCGTGCTGGCAAGTTCGCGCCCGACCACGTCGAGCGTCTGCGGCGCGACCTGCGTCACGCCCCACCGAGCCCCGGCAGCTTGCGGGCCGAATCGGGGGTTCCCGAGGCTGCCGCTTCGGGCAGCCTGAAGCCCGCCACGGAGGTGCGCAGCCCGGCGGACAGCTCGGCGAGCTTGCCGATCGACTGCGACGTGGCGCTGGTGGAGTCGGCGGTCTGCAGGCTGATCTCGCGCAGCACCTGCATGTTCCGGGCAATGCTCTGGGCGGCCTGGGCCTGCTGCCTGGAGCTGCCCGAGATGTTCTGCACGAGACTCGCGATCTGGTTCGACACGCTCTCGATCTCGCCCAGCGCGGCGCCGGCGTTTTCGGCGAGCAGGGCGCCACCGACCACGTCGGTCGTGCTGCGCTCCATCGACACGACCGCCTCGTTGGTGTCGGTCTGGATGGTCCGCACCAGAGCTTCGATCTGCTTGGTCGCGTTCGCGGCGCGTTCGGCCAGCCGCTGAACTTCATCCGCCACGACCGCGAAGCCGCGGCCCGCCTCGCCCGCCATGGACGCCTGGATCGAGGCATTGAGCGCCAGGATGTTGGTCTGCTCGGCGATGTCGTTGATGAGCTCGACGATGTTGCCGATTTCCTGCGAGGACTCGCCGAGGCGTTTGATGCGCTTGCTGGTGTCCTGGATGGTCTCGCGGATCGTGTTCATGCCGTCGATGGTGCGGCGCACCGCGTCACCGCCCTTGTGCGCCACGTCCACCGAGTGTCGCGCGACGTCGGCCGCGCGCTCCGCATTGCCCGACACCTCTTCGGTGAAGGCCGCCATCTCCGCCACGGACTCGGTGGCGGAGCCGATCTGCTTGGACTGCGCCGAGCTGGCCTTGGCGAGATGCTGTGCAAGCGCCGTGGTCTGGCGCGCGGCGCCGTCGAGCTGCAGCGTCGACTGGTTGATCGTCGTCACCAGGCCGCGCAGCGCCTCGATCGCATAGTTGATGGAGTCGGCGATCGCACCGGTCACATCTTCGGTGACTGTCGCCTGCACGGTGAGGTCGCCATCGGCGAGGCTGGAGAGTTCGTCGAGCAGGCGCAGGATGGCCTGCTGGTTGCGATCCGACGAATCGCGCTGCATGGCCGCCGAGAGCCGGTGCTTCTCGGCATCGGCCCGCAGCGAGCCGGCATGCCGCAGCAGCAGCGCCAGCGGCGCGAGCGCGAGCAGCGCCGGAACCATCGGCCACCAGGGCGCGGCAGGCGGCACGGCGGCCTCGCGGGCAGCCACCCGGGCAACGGCGGCGGAACGTGTGGTGACTTCCTCGGCGGCGCGGGCCGCGGCGGGCAGCGCCGGGGCGGCCGCCAGCACGCGCTGCACCGCGCCTTCCAGGGCGGTCACGGTATCGACGGCCGAGACGCGCCGCGCCGCGGCCTGCGGGTCAGTGGGCCGGGGCAGCGCCTCCACCGCGCTGCGCAGGTACGCGGCGCTTTCGGCCAGGCGGACGCTGGCCGCCTGGGAGTCGGCGGCGCCCGCGGCCAGGACCGCGAGGTCCGCCTGCAGTCGCTGGGTCCGCAGTTCGAGGCGCTCGCCCGCCAGCGCTGCGGCGTCGGCGGCACCGGGGGCGAGCGACGCTGCTCCGACCGTGGCGGCATCGGACAACAGTCTGGGCAGCAGATCGCGCACTTCGCGGATCGCCAGCCCGGCATCCGCCAGCGGCGCCCGGGACGCCACCAGGGTATCGGCGGCCGCCAGCAGGGGCTGCACCCCGGGATCAGCGACCCAGGTCGCGCCGCGCGCTGCGGTGGACATTTCGCGGAGCTGCTGGCCGGCCGCCGCGACCCGGTCGAGTCCGGTCACCTCGCCGGCACGCGCCGACTGGGCGCTCGCGACCAGGTCCTGCAGGGCGGGCAGCGGCGACTCCGCCGGATCCGCACCACGGGGAGCCCAGAGGAACCCGGCTGTCGCCACCAGGATCAGCGAGGCGGCCACACCGAGCAGCACCGGAATGCTGCGGACGAAACGCGCGCTGGTATGAGGAGGGGTCTCAGGCGTCATGGGCGGGGCATGTCATGCGGCGGCATCCTGGAAACTCGGGCTCTCGACCAGCGTACGCAAGGACAGCACGGGCCAGTGTTCGGCACCCCGGCGGAACGCTCCGGCGAGGAACCGGTCGCAGCGCACCACGGTGGGTGGCGCGTCACCGCTGAACTCGGATTCGGCGAAGCGACGGAACCCCAGCACCTCGTCCACCAGCAGGCCCGCCGGGATCTCGCGGTGGTTCACGACCACGATCCGCGTGCTGCGCGTGGGCGCGGTGGTGCCGCTGCCGAGGAACTGCCGCAGGTCGAGGACCGGCAGGATCTGGCCACGCACGTTGGCGATGCCCCGCAGCCATGGCCTCGCGCCCGGCACCCGGGTCAGCGTCGGCGGCACGCTCAGGACCTCGCGGGTCTCGTCGCGCGCAACGAGGTAGGTCTCGCCGGCCATCCTCAGGGCGATCCCGACCCATTCACGGGTGGCGGGGCTGTCGTCCGCCACCTGCGCCGACACCGCGCGGCCGCGCCGCTCGAGTTCGGCGAGCAGGTCGAAGGGCTGGTCGCGCAGCGCCTTGAGCGGGAGGGTATCGAGCATGGCGGAGGGTTCCGGTGACAGGCGCCGGGGCTCAGGCCGCCAGCGTCGATTGCGCCTTGGCCACGAGGTCGGCTGGCGAAACGGGCTTGATCATGTAGTCGATGGCGCCCTGGCGGAGACCCCAGATCTTGTCCGTCTCCTGGCCCTTGGACGTGACCATGACGATGGGGATGCCGCTGGTGTCCGGGTCGTTGGTCAGTGTCCGGGTCGCCTGGTAGCCGTTCATCCCCGGCATGACGATGTCCATGAAGATCAGGTCGGGGCGGATTTCCCGCGCCATCCGGATGCCCTCCGCGCCGTCGGCGGCCACCGCCGTGCGGTAGCCGTGGCGCTGCAGCGCGGTCTGCATCACATGCGCTTCGGTCGGGGAATCGTCGACGATCAGGATGAGGGGCATGGTCATTTCGCGATGTGCGACTCGATCGCGGAGAGGAGTTCGTCCTTGGTGAAGGGCTTGGTCAGGTAGTGCTCCGAGCCCACGATCCGACCGCGGGCACGGTCGAACAGCCCGTCCTTGGAGGACAGCATGATGACCGGGATCGACTTGAAGACCTTGTTGTGCTTGATCAGGGAGCAGGTCTGGTAGCCGTCCAGCCGCGGCATCATGATGTCCACGAAGACGATGTCGGGCTGGTGGTCGGCGATCTTGGAGAGGGCATCGAAGCCGTCCACCGCCGTGAAAACCTCGCAGCCTTCCTTCGTCAGCAGCGTTTCGGCAGTGCGACGGATGGTTTTGCTGTCGTCTATGACCAGAACCTTGAGGCCCTGCAGACGCGGTCGGACATCCGTCTCCACTCCACTCTCCGTCACACACAGTATCGGTACAGGCCGGGGGGTGTTTTAACATACCGGACAGACCCCTCGCCACGCCGGGAAGCCCCCCGACGCCGAGACTACACCTCAGCAGGCTCATTGATGTCATCCGCACCCCGACTCGCCGTCGTGATGGACCCCATCCAGGCCATCAACTTCGCCAAGGACTCGACCCTCGCCATGCTGCTGGCCGCCCAGGCCAGGGGCTTTGACCTCCTCTACTTCGAGCAGGGCGACCTGTGGCTGCGCGACGGCGTCGCCTGCGGCCGCGCGCGCCCCCTCCGGGTGTTCAAGGACCCGGCACGCTGGTTCGAGCTCGGCGAGCCGTCCGTGCAACGACTGGGCGACGTGGATGTGCTGCTGATGCGCAAGGACCCGCCCTTCGACACCGAGTACATCTACACCTCCTACATCCTGGAACGCGCCGAACAACAGGGGGCGCTGGTGGTGAACCGCCCGCGCGGGCTGCGCGACATGAACGAAAAGGTCTTCACGGCCTGGTTCCCGCAGTGCTGCGCGCCGACGCTGATCACCCGCGACATGCGCAACATGGCGGAATTCCTCGCCGAGCACGGCAAGGTGGTCTGCAAACCGCTCTACGGCATGGGGGGCCGCTCGATCTTCGTCATCGAGGCCGGCGACAAGAACACCAACGTGGTGTTCGAGACCCTCAGCGACTACGGCAGCCGCTACGCCATGGTCCAGCGCTATATCCCGGACATCGTGACCACCGGCGACTCGCGCGTGATCCTGGTGGACGGCGAGCCGGTGCCTTATGCACTGGCACGGATCCCGGCCGGCAACGACAACCGGGGCAACCTGGCCGCAGGAGCCACCGGCATCGGGCGGCCGCTCGATGACCGCGACCGCTTCCTGGCCGCGCAGATCGGCCCGACGCTGGCTGCCGAGGGCATGCTGTTCGTTGGCCTGGACGTCATCGGCGGCTTCGTCACCGAAATCAACGTGACCAGCCCGACCGGCATCCGGGAACTGGACAAGCAGTTCGGGCTGGACATCGCGGGCCTGCTGCTCGACGCGATCCAGCGCCGGCTGGCCCGGCGCGGCTGAGCATGGCGCGAGCCCCGGCTGCGGGACGACTTGAACGGCCGGCGTCGCCCGTGAGCGACCGGCTGGTCACGACCCTGTTCCTGGCGGCGCTGGTGCACGGCATCCTGATCCTCGGCATCAGCTTCACGGTCGGGTCGGAGCCGGGCCCGGCGGCGCCCAGCCTCGATGTGCGCCTGGTGGCAGAGGGCAGCCCCGAGGAACCGCGGGACCGGCCGGCAAGCTACCTGGCCCAGGTCTCGAGGGTCGGAGCCGGCACCACCGAGGCGCGCGCGGCGGCGCGCACCCCTCAGGGCCCGCCGCCCCAGCCCACGACGGCGGAGGATGGGCCCGAATCGGAAGCTGAGACCGAGACCGCCGGCGTCCGGACCGAGGAATCCGTGCTCGCCACCGTGGCGCGCCGCCCCACCGTGCGGTATTCGGGGGCGCAGAGACCGGAGCCCACGCGCGAGGACGCCGCGCGGGCGAAACGCGCGAGCCGCGCCTCGCAGCCCTCCCCGCTGCGCGATACCGGCGGCGAGGATCCCGTGGACCGGGTCCAGCTGACGGGTCCGGCCCAGGGTAAATGGGTGTCCGCCGACACCCGTGCATCAGTCATCGCGCCCTACCTGGATGCCTGGCGCCGCAAGGTGGAGCGCCTGGGCACCCTGAACTACCCGACCATCGCACGCAGCACCCGGGGCGCGGCGGCACCGGTGCTCGAGATCCAGCTGGCAGCCGACGGCAGCCTGCGCAGCTCGCGGATCCGGCGCAGCAGCGGCAACGCCGCGCTCGACGATGCCGCACTGCAGATCCTGCGCCTCTCGGCGCCCTTCGATCCGTTCCCCGCCGAACTCGCCCGCGAATATCCGGTGCTCGGCTTCGCCTACGAATGGCAGTTCGAGCGCGGCGCAGCCGGCGCCTCGTTCGGGGCGCCGTGAAGCGCAGGGGACCACCCTCCCGACACTGGCGAGCGCACGATGCCGCCCGCATACTTGAAACATGACCGAAGGCACCAGCTTCACCAATCATCTGCTCGTCGCGATGCCCTCGCTCGCGGATCCGGACTTCTCGCAGTCCGTCACCCTGGTGTGCGAGCACAGCGTCGGCAAGGGCGCCCTGGGCATCGTGATCAACAAGCCCCTGCCGATGACCCTGGACGAAGTGCTTTCACAGATGAACCTGCAGGCCTCCGACGCCGCCATAGGCGCACGCTCGGTGCTGCGCGGCGGGCCCGTGCATCGCGACCGGGGCTTCGTGGTGCACCGGCCGGGCGGTGAATGGGATTCCTCGCACAGCGTCTCGGACGGCATCCGGATCACGACTTCCCGCGACGTGCTGGCGGCCATGGCGCGGGGCGAAGGCCCGCCGGATGCCTTCATCGCGCTGGGATATGCGGGCTGGGAAGCGGGCCAGCTCGAGCGCGAGATGCTCGAGAACGCGTGGATGTCGCTGCCCGTGGACGAGCACATCCTCTTCGACCTGCCGTTCGAGGAGCGGTGGCTCGCCGTATGGCGTCGCCTCGGCATCGACGTGGGGCGGATCAGCCCGTTCTCCGGACATGCCTGAGGCACCGGACGCCGACGCACGGTCGCTGCCGCAGATTCTCCTCGCCGTCGACTTCGGCCTGCGGCGCATCGGCCTGGCGGTGGGCGACACCATCACCGGCCGCGCCCGCCCGCTCGCCACGCTGCGCGTGCCGCCCGGTCGCGAACCGGGCGAACCCGAGTACGCGCGCATCGAGCAGGAACTGCGCGCCAGCGGCGCCCGGCAACTGATCGTCGGCTGCCCGTATAATCCGGACGGCAGCGTCCACGCACTCGCAGCGCGGACGCGGGCGTTCGCGGCGACGCTGCAGGCGCGCTGCCGGCTGCCCGTGCACCTGGTCGACGAACGGTACTCCTCCATCGAAGCCACCGCGGCACTGCGCGACCGGCGCACGGAAGGCTCGCGGCGCGGCCGGCTGGACAAGGAGAGCATCGACAGCGCGGCGGCCGCGGTGATCCTCGAGCGATGGATGTCAGGCGAAGGAGAACGATGAACATGGCCCACGAGCCGATCGCGAACCCGCTGCGCGCGGATGGCACGCTGCGCCACCTGCTGACCCTCGAAGGCCTGCCGCGCACCCTGATCGAGCGGCTGCTCGAGCGCGCCGCCCATTACGCGCGGCCAGCCGGCGCCGTCGCGGCCCGTGGCAGCGCCCTGCAGGGGCTCACCGTCGCCACCCTGTTCACCGAACCCTCGACGCGCACCCGGGTGTCCTTCGAACTCGCTGCGCGCCGGCTCGGCGCCGACGTGGCCAGCGTCGAAGTGCAGCTGTCCTCGCGCCTCAAGGGCGAGAGCATGCTCGACACCGTCGCCACGCTCGAGTCGCTGCACGTCGACGTGTTCGTGCTCCGGGACCCGGAGCCCGAGGTCCCGGACCTGGTGGCCCTGCATGTGGGACCCGGCGTCAGCGTGCTGTCCGGCGGCGCAGGTCGGTACGCCCACCCGACCCAGGGCCTGCTGGACGTCCTCACCATCCTGCAGCACAAGCCCCGTCTGGATGCCCTGTCCGTCGCGATCGTGGGCGACGTGCGGCATTCGCGCGTCGCCCGCTCGGCCTGGCACGCCCTGGCGGCGCTCGGCACTCGCGACATCCGCATCGTCGCGCCGCCGGGCCTGATGCCCGACGAAGGAGAGTTCGCGGGCTGCGCCCGGGCGTGGAGCCTGGCCGAGGGCATCGCGGGCTGCGACGTGGTCATGATGCTGCGCATCCAGAAGGAACGCATGTCCGAGGCCTCGATTCCCGGCGCGCCGGAGTACTTCGCGGAATGGGGCCTCGACCAGGCGCGGCTGAAGCACGCGAAGCCGGACGCCATCGTCATGCACCCGCAACCCATGAACCGCGGCGTCGAGATCGCCTCCGACGTGGCCGACGGCCCGCAGTCCGTGATACGCGACCAGGTGCGCAACGGCGTGGCCGTGCGCATGGCCGTGCTCGAAACCGTGATCGCCGGAAGGAAGGACCGATGAACGCCGTGACCCACCCCGAGCACCGCGGCTCCATCTGCCTCGAGGACGGCCTGATCCTCGACCAGCAGGAATTCGACGGCGCGCAGTTCATCATGCGCATCGAGGCGCCCCGCTGCGCCGCACGGGCTCTGCCCGGCAGCTTCGCGCACCTCACCGTGGACGACGACATCCCGATGCGCCGCCCGCTCTCGATCATGCGGGCGGATGCCCAGGCAGGCTGGATCGAGGTGCTCTACAAGATCGTGGGCCCCGGACTTGCGGCACTGTCGCGCCGCCGCGCCGGGGAACACCTGTCGGTGCTGGGTCCGATCGGCAAAGGCTTCACCCTGCACCCGGAGCGGTCTCGGCCGCTGCTGGTCGGCGGTGGCGTGGGCATTCCGCCCATGGTGTTCCTGGCCGAAGCCTCCCTGCAGGACGCGCGGGCCGCCTGGCGCCCGCTCGTGCTGATGGGCTCGGAGATCCCCTTTCCATTCCGCACCCGGCCCTCGAGGATCATGGTGGACGGGATCCC
>CAJACZ010000196.1 GCA_903938365.1 uncultured Pseudomonadota bacterium
GCCACCCCGAGCGCGCCCTGCAGGTTCTTCGAAGCCGCGTCGATCAGCCGGGCGCGCGTCTCGTGGCCTTCGCCCAGCGTCCCCAGGACCAGCCGGATGGCCGGCGCGTCCTGCGCGGCCACGACCACCTCACGCAGCGCCCCGATCGCCGTCGCGAACGCCTGCCCCTTGTCGTGCACGTGCTCCTCGTGGTTCTGGACCCAGGCCACCAGGTGCTCGCAGCCGTCGCTGGGCGAGGGGAAATTGCGCCGGTCGCAGAACGGGCACTCGTCGCCGAAGTCCGACGGGTCGAAGTAAGCCCGAACACGCTTGCGGCACAGCCGGTCCAGATCCGGATAGAAGGCCGACTCCGCCCAGAAGAACTTCAGCGCGCGCTCCAGGTCGTCCTTGTAGTTCATCTCCAGGAACTTCATCAGCGGCCAGGTCGACAGCAGGAAGTCCGCCAGCTCGCCCAGCGACATCGGCCGGTCGGACTCCGTATGGTCCTCGCCGTCGAGCAGCTGCCCGTCGTAGCCATCCGAGACCTGGTACTGGATCCCGCGCTGCCTGGGCCACGCGCGCAGCGTCGCGCTGTCCAGACAGACCGAGTTGACCGTGATCCTGGCGATCTCCACCTTCTCGACCTTGCGACCGGCAAAGTAGGACTTCGGACGGAAATCCAGGTCGATCCTGGTGCTCATGACGCGCCTCCCGGCCCGTGCCGCAGGGAGCCGCAGGAGCCCCGCTCCAGCCCGACGAGGGGAAACGGTAGCGCAGAAGGACGCAGTGTCATGGAAGACTCCTCTTTAGCAGTTTGGCCGATGGGCTGGGGCCTGCAATTCGGATGAAATTGCCCCGGAAACGTCGTTGAAGGTAGCAGATTAGCAGTGTTCAGGCTCACCAGATGAGCCTGGGGTGCGTCAGCGACGGGAACGCCGCAACCTGCCGATTGACCGATCCGCAAATCCCCGCGCTAACCGTGAGCGCCGTGGTGTCGAAAGCGGAGTAAGCCTGAGGCCCCCGTTCGAAAGCCGCACAGCATCGCAGACCGTTACCCTGGTACTCTGATCCTGCAGGGTCCCTGTTGTGCACCCCTACCTCTAAGCGATGGCCAACGCGATCTTTACTACCTCGGCGAGCTCGATCTACGACGATCAGCCAGAAGTGCGTTACCACTTTCCTCGACGCTATTTGAATACGGTCAACGCTGCGGTCGGGGACTGGGTGATCTACTATGAGCCGCGCAGGACCGAGGGGCCTAGTAGCCGCTCAGGCCGGCAGGCCTACTTTGCAATGGCGCGCGTTAAGAGCATCGAGTCCGACCAACTCCGGCCCAGCCACTTCTACGCCTATCTCTCTGAGTATCTCGAGTTCGACGTCCCGGTGCCGTTCGAGCGCGGTCGCCGCTATTTTGAATCCGCACTGATGAAGTCGGATGGCAGCACGAACAAGGGCCGCTTCGGTTGGGCCGTGCGAGCGCTACCCAGAGTCGAATTCGAAGCAATCCTCGCTGAAGGCTTTTCGCGCTCGCTCGCGCCTTGGGAACTGGCTGATCGCGTGGCAGAGCCGCTCCCCGAGCCGGTCCAGCGCCCCACCGTCACGCAGGTAGTCTCTCGAAAGTTTCGCGACGAAGCCTTCCGCCGCCATGTCCGAGAGGCCTACGGTAACGCCTGCGCTGTTACAGGCCTCAAGTTGATCAATGGCGGTGGGCGCCCGGAGGTCCAGGCCGCGCAC
>CAJACZ010000197.1 GCA_903938365.1 uncultured Pseudomonadota bacterium
GCAGGGTCTCGATCAGCCCGGGCGTCCCGGCTCGCGCCGGACCGCCGCGCTGGTGCTCGTGCCGACCCGCGAGCTCGCCGTGCAGGTGGGCGAGGCGATCGACAGGCTGGCCTCTCACATGGCGCAGCCGGTGCGGGTGGCCACAGTGTTCGGGGGTGTCTCCATCAACCCGCAGATGATGGCCCTGCGCGGCGGAGCCGAGGTGGTCGTTGCCACCCCGGGGCGCCTGCTGGATCTCGTCGAGCACAACGCGCTGCGGCTCGAGCACGTGCAGTGGCTGGTGCTCGACGAAGCCGACCGACTGCTCGACGAAGGCTTCGCCGCCGAACTCGAGCGCATCACCGCACTGCTGCCGGCGCGCCGGCAGAGTCTGTTCTTCTCGGCGACCTTCCCGCCCGCCGTCGATGCGCTGGCGCAGGCCCTGCTGCGTGACCCGGTGCGCCTCGAGATGCCGGCTGCGCCCGGTGCCGGCGCGCCGGCGAGCGAACAGCGTGCCCTGGAAGTGGATACTGCGCAGCGCACCTCGCTGCTGCGTCATCTCATCAGGACGGAGCACTGGGAGCGCGTGCTGGTGTTCGTGGCCACGCGCTATGCCAGCGAGCATGTGGCCGACAAGTTGCGTCGCGCCGGCTTCGCGGCCGCCGCGTTTCACGGAGACCTCAGCCAGGGCGCGCGCAGCCAGGTGCTGGCGGACCTGAACAGTGGCGCGGTGTACGTGGTGCTGGCCACCGACATCGCCGCGCGCGGCCTGCACATCCCGGGACTGCCCGTGGTGGTCAACTACGATCTGCCACGTTCGGCGGTGGATTACACGCATCGCATTGGCCGCACGGCGCGCGCCGGCGCGTCCGGTCTGGCCGTCAGCTTCGTGACGCCGGCCAGCGAAGCCCACTTCAGGCTCATCGAGAAACGCCAGGGCCGGCGTGTGCCGCGTGAGCGGATTGCGGGTTTCGAGCCGTCCGAAGCCGTGGTGCCGCCGGCAGTCGCTGCAGCGCCCGCGTCGGCGCAGGGTGGGGTCAAGGGCCGGCGCAAGAGCCGCAAGGATCGCCTGCGCGAAGCGGCGGCACGCGAGGTCCCGTCATGAGCACGCGGCACCTCGCCCGGGCGGTATGATCCGCGCATGACCCGACGCACTCTCAACCTGCCTGGACGAACCACTGCGAAGAAGCGCTCCGCGGCTCGCGCCGTGCGCGTGACCTACACGAAGCCGCCATCTTCTGTGCAGACCGTGGCGCCCGCAGCCGCACCCGCCCGGCCCGCACCCGTGGCCGCCGCGCTGCCGGAGCGCAGTGAGCAGCACGCGAATCCGCAGCACCCGCGCCTCTCGAAGCGGATGGGCGAACTGGGCCTGTGCTCGCGACGCGAGGCGGACGAGTGGATCGTCAACCGCTGGGTGAGGGTCGATGGCCAGGTCGTCGACACGCTCGGCGTCCGCGTTCCGCCCGCGGCGCGCATCGAGATCGATCCTGCGGCGCGGCAGCAGCAGAGCGAGCAGGTGACGATCCTGCTCCACAAGCCGGTGGGGTACGTCTCGGGGCAACCCGAGGACGGCCATGAACCCGCGGTGGTGCTGATCCGCCCGGAGAACCGCTGGGCCGAGGATCCCTCGCCGATCCAGTTCAGGCACACCCACCTGCGCGGGCTCGCGCCTGCCGGACGACTGGACATCGATTCGACCGGCCTGCTCGTGTTGACCCAGGACGGGCGGATCGCGAAGCAACTGATCGGACAGGACTCCTCGGTCGAGAAGGAATACCTGGTGCGCGTCGAGGGCAGTCTTTCGGACGAGGGCATGCTGCGGCTGCAGCATGGGCTCAGCCTGGATGGCGTGACGCTCAAGCCCGCGCGGGTGTCCTGGCAGAACGAGGAGCAGTTGCGCTTCGTGCTGCGCGAAGGCCGCAAGCGCCAGATCCGGCGCATGTGCGAGCTGGTCGGGCTCGCGGTGACCGGCCTGAAGCGCGTCCGCAGCGGCAGCGTGCCGCTCGGACGCCTGCCGGTGGGCCAGTGGCGTTACCTGCGCCCGGACGAAACCTTCTGATTCCGGTGCCCGCCGCACCGTGCGTGCACTGGATCGAGCAGGGCGAAGCCCGCGCAGTGCGCTGGCGTTCCGAACGCGGGGCCGAGCCCCCGAAGCGCGTCATCGTCGTCGATGACCGCCTGACCGCGGACGAGGCTTACGGGCACGCCTGCCAGGGCGTCGCGCTGTTGTGGAAAGGCGATTTCCAGAACGCCCGGCAGATGCTGGCCTCGCTCGCAAATCGCGCCGATCGCAGGCAGGCCAGGTCTTCGAGGACGGGCGCGCCGGCCCCGGCGCTGGCGGAAGTCTTCAACCTGCAGCGCCAGGCCCGCGCCCAGCGCGCCCGCACGCTGGGGATGCTGCTGATCGAGCTCGATGCAGACTTCCGTGTCGCCCTGCGTCGCGCGCCCGATATCCGCGCGGCCTGCACCGAGGTCTTCGGGCCCGCCGGGACGGAGCCTGCGGTGATCGCGCTGCGCGAACTGCAGGGGATCATCGGGGCGCATGAGTGGCGAACCCGTGGCATTGATGTCCCGGGTGCGGGCGGGCGCATCCACCCTCACTACGGCGTGTTCGCGCCGACGCGCAGCGAGTACATCGGGCTGGTCGCGCAGGCTCCGCTGCCCGCGGCGCTGGCATCCGTCGATCTCGCCTTCGACATCGGCACCGGAACCGGTGTGCTGGCCGCCGTGCTGGCGCGCCGCGGCATCGGGCATCTGGTGGCGACCGACCAGGACCCGAGGGCGCTCGCCTGCGCCCGCG
This sequence comes from uncultured Pseudomonadota bacterium, assembly GCA_903938365.1. Lineage (GTDB taxonomy): Bacteria > Pseudomonadota > Gammaproteobacteria > Steroidobacterales > Steroidobacteraceae > UBA964. The sequence goes on from CAJACZ010000197.1 coordinate 2,780, forward strand.
AAAACCTGGAGCGACTCGGGCTGGCGGACCGGGTCGAGCTGCGGCATGAAAACCTTTTTCCCGCCGGGCACGCGGCGCTGGTCGTGTGCAACCCGCCATGGCTGCCGGCGCGTCCCAGTTCGCCGCTCGAACACGCGGTCTACGATCCGGAGAGCCGCATGCTGTTGGGTTTCCTCGGCGGGCTGTCCGAGCATCTGGCGCCCGGAGGCGAGGGCTGGCTGATCCTCTCTGACCTGGCCGAGCACCTGGGCCTGCGCTCCCGCGCCCAGCTGCTGGGCGCTTTCGAGGCGGCGGGACTGGAAGTGCTCGATCGCCTGGATGTACGTCCCACGCATCCACGGGCGGCCGACGCCAGCGATCCGCTGCATGCGGCGCGGTGTCTCGAGGTCACCTCACTCTGGCGGCTGGCCGGATCCCGTCCGGGGCGACTCCAGCTCGCGCGCGGTCAGCCATAGCCGGACGTCGAACTCGAGCTGGTGATAGGCCGGCTCCATGTGGATGCACAGCGAGTGGAAGGCCTTGCCGTGCCCGGGTTCCTTCAGGTGCGCCAGTTCATGCACCACGATCATCCTGAGGAAAGCGGCGGGGGCTTCCCTGAATACCCCGGCGATGCGGATTTCGCGCTTGGCCTTCAGCCTTCCGCCCTGGACGCGCGAGACCAGGGTGTGGGTTCCGAGGGCGTTCCGCAGGGCCTGCAGGGTGTTGTCGTAAACCACGCGGGAAAGCGGTCCGGAGTTGCGCATGAACTGGCCCTTGAGCAGCGCGACGTAGTCGTAGAGCGCACCGTCGGTTCGCACCTCGTGGAGCCCGGGATAGCGGCGGGCGAGGGTCTCGCCCAGGCTGCCCAGCGCGATGAGCTGTCGCACTGGCGCGAGCAACTCCGGCGGGTAAGCCGACAGATACCGCAGCCCCGGCGGGCTGGGATTCACGCGGTGGCCCTGGTCATTTCAACGTACAGGTTTTCGACCTTTGCCCGCGCCCAGGGGGTCCTGCGCAGGAACTTCAGGCTCGAGTCGACGCTGGGATCATGAGTGAAGCAGCGCACGGGAATGCGCTGGGCCAGGCCGGGCCAGCCATAGTGCGCGACCAGGGCCTCGACGATGGCGGCGAGGGTCAGGCCGTGCAGCGGGTTGCGCGGCTGCAGGCTCGATGGCGGTGGAGTCTTCATGCCTGTCGGATCTCTGCTTCGCCTCGGGTGCTTTACGTTCAGCGCGGCCGCAGCGCGTTCTTGAGCGCCTCGGCCATGATGCCGTCGCCCTTGGGTTCGTCGCGCCGTGCGGGAGCCGGAGTTCCCCGAGAGTCGCTTCCCGGATTGCGCCGAGCGCCGCTTCGCGGATCGGCGGGCGGGCTGTTGTTCGGCCGGCCTTCCGGCACGCGCGGCTGTTCGTCGAGTCGCATCGACAGCGCGATGCGCTGGCGTCGGGTGTCCACCTCGATGACCTTGACCTTGACGATATCGCCGGCCTTCACCACGTCGTGCGGGTCCTTGACGAACTTGCTGGACATCACCGAGATGTGGACCAGTCCGTCCTGGTGCACGCCGATGTCGACGAAGGCACCGAAGTTGGTGACGTTGGTGACGACTCCCTCGAGGATCATCGCCGGCTCGAGCTGTTCAAGCTTCTCCAGGCCGTCGCGGAATGTTGCCGTCCTGAACTCCGGCCGCGGGTCGCGGCCCGGCTTCTCGAGCTCCTTGACGATGTCGATGACGGTCGGCAGGCCGAAGCGCTCGTCCGTGTATCTGGCGTGTTCCAGCTTCCTGAGGGTGGCGGTGCTGCCCATCACCGAGGCGATCGGCAGCTTGAGGTCGGCGAGGATGCGCTGCACGACGGGGTAGGCTTCCGGGTGCACCGAGTAGGCGTCGAGGGGGTTCTCGCCCGAGCGGATCCTGAGAAAGCCCGCGGCCTGCTCGAAGGTCTTGGGTCCGATCCGGGGCACGTCCTTCAGCTGCTCGCGGCTCGTGAAGGCACCGTGGGCGTCGCGGTAGGTGACGATGTTTTCTGCCAGCCAGGTGGACAGGCCCGAGATGCGCGCCAGCAGCGGCACGGAGGCCATGTTCACGTCGACACCCACCGCGTTCACGCAATCCTCGACGACGGCGTCCAGCTGCTTCGCGAGCTTCACCTGGCTGACATCGTGCTGGTACTGGCCCACGCCGATGGCCTTGGGATCGATCTTCACCAGTTCGGCGAGCGGGTCCTGCAGGCGCCGTGCGATCGACACCGCGCCGCGGATGCTCACGTCGACATCCGGGAATTCCTTCGACGCGAGCTCGGAGGCTGAATAGACCGACGCGCCGGCTTCGGAGACGACGACCCGGGTCAGCTTCAGTTCAGGGTGGCGCTTGATCAGGTCCAGCGCGAGCCGGTCGGTCTCGCGCGACGCGGTGCCGTTGCCGATGCTGATGAGTTGCACGCCGTGTTTCTTCGCCAGCAGGCCGAGGGTGTGCAGCGAGCCATCCCAGTCATTGCGCGGGACGTGGGGGTAGATCGTGGCGGTGTCGACGAGCTTGCCCGTGCGGTCGACGACCGCCACCTTCACGCCGGTGCGCAGACCGGGATCCAGGCCCATCGTGACGCGATCGCCCGCGGGGGCGGCCAGCAGCAGGTCGTGCAGGTTCATGGCGAAGACGCGGATCGCCTCGGCCTCGGCGCGCTCGCGCAGCATGGCGAACAGTTCCATCTCCAGCTGCCAGGCGAGCTTCACCGACCAGGTCCAGCGCGCGGTCTGCATCAGCCAGCCATCGGCCTTGCGGCCGAGGTCCTGGATGCGGTTCCTGCCGGCGATGCTCAGTTCGCAGTGGTTCATCGGCTTGATGAGCAGGTCCGCGGCGGCGATATCCTCGGGCAGTTTGAGGGCGACGCGCAGGATGTCCTCGTTCCGGCCACGGAACAAGGCAAGGGCACGGTGCGGGGCGACCCGGGCGTAGGGCTCGGAATAGGCGAAGTAGTCGCGGAACTTCGCACCGGGCTCCTCCTTGCCCTCTGCGACGGTCGCCACCACCATGCCGTGGTCCTGCAGGTGGGTGCGCAGGCTGCCGACCAGCTCGGCGTCCTCCGCGAACTGCTCGATCAGGATCTGTCGCGCACCGTCCAGCGCGGCCTTCGCATCGGCCACGCCCGCGTTCGGCCCGTCGGCGGTCTCGAAGGGGGGCTTCAGGTAGCCGGCGGCTTCGGTTTCGGGGTCCAGCGCAGGGTTCGCGAGCAGGGCCTGTGCCAGAGCGTCGAGCCCCGCCTCGCGCGCCAGCATGGCCTTGGTGCGCCGCTTCGGCTTGTAGGGTGCGTAGAGATCCTCGAGGCGCTGCTTGGTCTCGGCGGCGTGGACGGCGGCTTCCAGTTCCGGGCCGAGCTTGTCCTGGGAGCGGATGCTGTCGAGGATCGCGGTGCGGCGTTCCTCGAGTTCCCGCAGATAGGACAGCCGTTCCTCGAGGGCGCGCAGCTGGATGTCATCGAGCCCGTCCGTGGCTTCCTTGCGGTAGCGCGCGATGAACGGGACCGTCGAGCCTTCGTCGAGCAGCGCGACGGCGGCGGCGACCTGTGCGGGCTTCACGCCCAGTTCGGTCGCGATGCGATGATTGATGGCAGGGAGCCTGGCGATAACCGGATTCGTCATGGAAGCGCGCAGCGGGGTCTGAAAAAGGGGCCGGGACTATGCGCGAAGGTCGTGGACAGGACAAGGCTCAGGTGGTGGAGGCGAAGATCAGCTCGACGCCATTCCCTGCAGGGTCGGTGAAGAACAACTGGTGCTGCCCGGTCTGCGGCACCTGCCTGCGACGGTAAGCGATGCCCGCTCGGGCGAGGCCGTCTTTCGCGAGGCTGTCATCCGGGTCGGGCAGCATGGTCGGCAGTTCAACCTCCCCAGGCGCTTGAGGGACCGGGCCCC
>CAJACZ010000198.1 GCA_903938365.1 uncultured Pseudomonadota bacterium
CAGGGTCTCGAGCCGGGCAGCCTCGGTTTTGTCGAGGTCGACCGGCTGTCGCCCGGCTGCCGTTTCATGGATTGCCGGCACATGCGCGAACCGGGCTGTGCCGTCATCGCGGCGGCCACGGCAGGAACCCTGGACCCGCGCCGGTACGAGAGCTACCGGCGCCTGCGCCGCCTGTTCGAGGAACTCACCGCCGCGCAGGGACCGTCGCGCCGCGGTCCCCGCTGAGGACAGTGTCAGTCGGGTCAGCTCAGGTCGTGACGCCCGGCCAAGGCATGGGCCAGCGTGCCACTGTCGATGTATTCGAGTTCGCCGCCTATCGGCACGCCGTGCGCGATGCGCGTGGCCCGCAAGGCCCGGGATCGCGCAACCTCCGAGAGGTAATGGGCTGTCGCCTCGCCTTCCACCGTCGGATTGGTGGCCAGGATGAGTTCCTGCACGCCGCCCGAGTCGAGCAGCGCCTCGAGCTCCCGGATGCCGAGTTGCTCGGGACCCACGCCGTCCAGCGGCGAAAGATGGCCCATCAGCACGAAATACCGCCCTCGGTAACCGCCGGACTGTTCGATCGCCACCACGTCCGCGGGCGATTCCACGATGCAGACCAGCGAGGCATCGCGCTGCTCCGAAGTGCAGATCCCGCACAGTTCGCCCTCGGTGAGCATCCGGCACCGCCGGCAGCGACCGACCCGGGACAAGGCTTCAGTGAGGCTGCCCGCGAGCAGGCCCGCACCTGCACGGCCGTCCTGCAGCAGGTGGAACGCCATGCGCTGCGCGCTTTTCGGGCCGACCCCGGGCAGCGTGCGCAACGCCTCGATGAGGCGCGCGAGCGCGGGAGTGTGCTTCACGCCGGCGCGTGTCCTAGAACGGCATCTTCATGCCGGGGGGCAGCTTCATGCCCGCCATGACCCCGGACATGCGCTGCTGCGTCTCGGTCTCGACCTTGCGCACCGCGTCATTGATCGCTGCAGCGACCAGGTCCTCGAGCATCTCGCGGTCTTCACCGACCACCGCCGGCTCGATCTGCACACGCTTCACTTCGTGCCGGCCGTTCATCGTGACCTTCACCATGCCGCCGCCGGATTCACCGGTGACCTCCATGAGCGCGATCTCTTCCTGGGCCTTCTGCATGTTGCGTTGCATGGCTTCGGCCTGCTTCATCATCGATCCAATGTTTCCACGCATCTGCCTTGATCCTCGAAGTCAGAGTTGAAGCTGCTAGCGATTCGGGCGCACGGATTCGGGTTTCAGGCTCGCGCCGAACCTCTCCTGCAGCGCCAGCACGGCAGGATCGGACTCGAGCGACTCACGAGCCGCGCTGAGTTTCTGCTGCGCCTGCTGCTGTTCCTGCCGCGCCGGTGTGTCCAGGACCGCCTGCCCCAGGTCCACTTCGACCCGCACGGGCTCGCCCAGGTGACGACTGAGTGCCTGCGCCAGCCGTTCAACCAGAGCCGGCGTGCGCAACAGCTGCTGCGCGGGGTCGAGCCGGAGACGCAGCAGACCGCCCTCGCGGCCCACGAAAGCGCAATGGGCGGCCAACTGGCGCGCCGCACCGCCCAGCTCGATGCCGGCGACGAGGCGGGGCCAGCTGTCGGGCGTCAGGCTCATCGGGCCGGCTGCGCCGCGCACGGCGCCGCTCGCCGGCACCGGCGCGGGCATGGACGCCTGCGCG
>CAJACZ010000199.1 GCA_903938365.1 uncultured Pseudomonadota bacterium
AGCCGTCAGCCCGCGGTCTCGAGCTCCCACACGGACAGCGGCGCGCCGCGGCGGATCCAGAACCCCGCGCCCGCCTGCCGGAAATTCCTCGCGAGCCGCGACCGGTACCAGGCGGCGCTGCGCAGGTGCACGTCGCGATCGGTGCGGGACTGGTCGCAGTTGTGCTTCCAGTCATGGGACGTCAGGGCGCTGAAATACAGCACCCCGCGGCACAGGCGCCCGATGTTGGCCAGCGCGCGGCCGGCGCTGCGCTCGTCGAGGTACTGCATGACGTCGTAGCAGACCACCAGGTCGAAGGGCTGGCGCGTCTTGAAGTCGACGAGGCTGCCCTGGGTCCAGCCATAACGCTCGCACAGGTAATCGCTGTACTCGAGGCCCATGTAGCTGGCCCGCGGCAGGGCGCGCATCAACGGGTCGCGCAGCAGGCCGAGCCCGCAGCCGGCATCGAGGATGCTGGCGACGGGGCAGTCGATATGCTGGACGTAGGCCGCGATCAGCTGGGCGCGCGCGCTCATCTCGGCCTGCGAGATAACCGATGTCCGCCCGTCCCGGTAGAAACGCCTGTAGTACTCCCGGTCGAAGCGTTCCTTCACAGGATTCCGGCGAGTTTCTTCGCGATGGCCTCGACCTGGGCCGGATCGGCCTTGGAGACCTCGGGATACTCCGTGAAGCGCTCGGGAATCTTGATGGTGGCGTCGATGCCCATCTGGTCGGAACGGAACGCGCCGAACTGGGCGGATTTCTCGCAGGAGGGATCGAGGATCATAGGAATGCCGTCGGGCTGCAGGATGGAATCCTTGGCGGGCTGCCAGCGGGTCATCATCGCCCACTCGACCTGCTTGAGGTCGTAGGGATCGACGTCGGGCCCGACGACGATGACCAGCTTGGCCGTGCGGCCCCAGCGACCCGCCGAGCCCCACACCGCATGCAGCACATACTTGCCGAAGTTCGGATGCGGCTTCTGCGCGCCGTCGACCGACAGCTGCACCACGTAGCACATGTTCGGGGTCACGGCGACGTCGTGCACTTCCGGGATCTTCTTGCGCAGGTCGGAGAGCACTTCGCCCTCGACCGGCAGCAGCGCGATGTAGTTGTGGTCGAAGGGCGGCACCATTTCCATGGTCGCGTGCCAGATCGGCTTGCGGCGATGCGTGATGCACTTGATGCGCACGATCGGGAACACCTGCACGCGGTCGTAGTAACCGACCGGGTTCGAGTGCCAGCCGATGGGCTCGAGCTCGTCCGTGTACACCTCGCCCTCGAGCACCCATTCGGCGGTGGCGGGCACTTCGAGGTCGACGGTCTCGCACTTGACCATCTCGACCGCTTCGCCGCGCAGGCCGCCGGCGAAGGCCGCCTCGTCGGAATTGAAGGGCACGCCGGTGCCCGAAGCCAGGTGCAGTGCCGGTTCGCAGACACCGGCGATGGCCACTTCGAGCCGCTTGCCCATCTGGTGCGCCTTGAAGGTGTGCCGACCGATGTCGGAGAACGGCGGGTTCCACCAGTAGAAGGCCGCCAGGTCGGTCTTCGCGCGCTCCGGCGGGTAGGTGCCCCCCAGGGGATGCGTGGCATCCAGGAACTGCGTGAACCGGTACCAGCCGACGTTCTTGCCGCCGGTCTCGGGATCCTTGGAGAAGGTCATGGCGTTGGTGATGTACGCCGGGCCTTCCTTGCCGAACCAGATGTGCGGCAGCTGCTTGTCGAGAGAGACCTCATCCCCCTTGATGATGACTTCCTTGCAGGGCGCAGACGCAGGGTCGACGAGCTTCGGCGGGATCCACCGGGACGGGTCGCCCAGCACGTCGGCGTGGTGCAGCTTGGCGGCGCGCCAGTCGCGATGACCGATGGTCATGGCCGTGCGCTCGCGGGTGCCGAAGGGGTTGAAGAGGATCGGCACGCCCTCGGTGTTGATGCCGTCGACATTGTTGAGCAGCAGTGCCGGCCCGTCCTTGCTGCAGACGTAGTTCATCAGGGCCTGGAGCTCGTTGGTGCCCCGGCGCCCGTCGAAGGGCACGTCGACGTGCTTGAGCTGACCGTCCTGCTCGAGAGCCGCGAGAAATTCACGCATGTCCCTGAACGCCATGGAGCACCCCCTTTTGCTGAAGTCCCCGAGCCTACTCGCGGCGTACCCCGCAGGCCAGAGCGGTTGCCCGCAGCAGAGCGCCACTGACCTAAGCTTGGTCACCGGAGCAGCCGCGCCGCCCCCCGTGCGGACGGACGGGTCATCATCCGCGTACGACAGCCCCCGTTCCCCAGGAGATCGCCGCATGTCCCAGTCCACCCGCAAGGTCGCCATCGTCACTGGCTCCGCCACCGGCGTAGGCGCCGCCGCGGCGATCATGCTCGCCGGGCGCGGCTGCAACCTAGTGATCAACTACACCCGCAGCGAGGCCGAGGCGCACGAGACCGCTCGCGCCTGCGAGGCCCTGGGCGCCGAGACCATCGTCTTCCAGGGCGATGTCGCCGAGGATTCGAACTGCCAGGGCATGGCCGCCGCCGCGATCGCGAAATGGGGCCGCATCGACTACCTGATCAACAACGCGGCGAAGACCAAGTTCAACCCGTATGAAAACCTCGACGGACTGAGCGCGGACGACTTCCTGGCCATCTACAAGGTCAATGTCGTGGGCGCTTACCAGATGGTGCGCGCCGTGGCACCGCACATGAAACAGCAGGGCCGCGGCTCGATCGTCAACAATTCCTCGATCGGCGGTGTGACGGGCATCGCCTCGTCGATGGCCTACGCGGCCAGCAAGGCCGCGCTGAACATGATGACCCAGTCGCTGTCGCTGGTGCTCGGACCGGAAGTGCGCATCAACGCCATCGCGCCCGGTGCCATCCAGACCCGCTGGCTGCAGGGCGGCATGACGCCCGAGCAGTACCAGACCTTCCTGACGATGGCCGCCGACATGGTGCCGCTGAAGTGCGTTCCCACCGCCGAGCAGATCGCCGAGGCGCTGGTCTGGTTCCTCGAGGGCGCGAGCGTGGTCACGGGCGAAGTGCTGATGGTCGACGCCGGCCTGCATTGCGGCCGGCTGCCGCCCACCTCGAGCAACAAGGCCACCTGGGACCGGAAATAGGCGCAGGGACGGGCGTTCAGCCCGGATGCAGGTCGGGAACCGGGCGGTCAAAGATGGCCCGATCTACCTTGAGCAGCTCCGGGTAGTCGCGCTCCGCACGCCGCCGGAAGCCTTCGGGCAGCTCGTCCACCGAACGCAGCTTGTAGCCGCTCCACGCGGCGAACATGTGCCCGGGCGCATCGCCCATGCCCATCCACGCGGGCCACGGGAAGACATAAGCACCGGAGACCTCGGAGGGGAGCCAGGTCTGCGACGGATCGTCGAAGAGTTCGGCGGGCGCGGCTTCGAAGCCCATTTCCAGGAAGGTCACCGGCCAGGTCTCCGGCGGCACGCGGATGGCATCGACCTTCACGAACCGGCCTTCGCGGCGCAGCATCTTGTAGTCAGGCCGCGGGGCCAGCGAAGCCTTGTCGAGCGTGATGACGCCTGCCGGCGAACGGACGATGCCGGGATCGCTGATCAGCGCCATGGGCGGGACGTCGACGCGCTTGCCGGTGACCGGGTTCAGCACGGCGTCCACGAACTCGCCGGTCTGCAGGTCGCGCGGGAAGGACAGGTTGTGCCCGTGCATCCGATAGCGATCCTCGCTGATGCGCTGGTGCCGGGAGAACTCTATGCCTTCCCAGCGGACCACCGCCTTGGGCGTCGCGTTGAGGGGCACGGTGATCATGATGAAGTGGTACCAGTGCAGGATGTCGTCCTGGTCTCTCAGGCTGCGCTGGATGCGCATCGCCTGACGGAAGCGCTGCACGGGATCGAGGGGCAGGAACTCGGAGGTCCAGCGCGACCCGTCGCGCGGGCCGCGGCCCGGGGCTGGGCCGGACGAGGCATCCGGGGCGGCCGCCACCGCGAGCGCGGGTGCCGCGGCGCCCGCAAGCAGTGCGGCCATTGCTTCACGACGGTTGAAATCCTGCGCCATGCTCGTACTCCCTATGCTGCGGTCGGTAGCCCCAATCTGACAGGCAGCCTGGGGAGCGGCAACGCTATCCGGGCGCTGACCGCTCCTCAGGCAGCCTCGGTACCCGGCGGCGCGGGCGGCGGATAACGCTCGCGCAGCACCTGCACCAGGGCACGGCAGGCGTCCGTGCTCGTGAACATCCCCACCAGCTTGCCGTGCTTGGTGACCAGCGCTGAACCGATGTGCCGCTCCGCCATGGACGCGGCGACATGATCCAGCGGCGCGTCGGCCTCCACCGTGAACGCGTCGTCATGGTAAATGTCGCGGACCTTGAGTCCCTCGGCGTTGTGGAATCCGAGGTTGCGGCCCAGGGCGCTGCGGATGTCGCGATCGGTCAATACGCCGCGCAGGGCACCGAGCTCCATGACGGGCAGATGGCGGACACGTTGCTCCTTCATCAGGGCCATGGCGGAGACGACCGGGGCGTCGATCTCGACGGAGTGCGGGAAGGGGGTCATCGCCGCGACGACCTGAGGCATGTGTTTCATGGTGCGACACCGGGGCTGGCAGTGAGGATGGGCGGCAGCGTGATATTTCTACACGCAGGGGCCGCCGGACACATCGCGGAAGACCGCAGCGCCCCGAGTGAGCCGGGGCGAGTTATAGTATTCACGAGGCGCCCATGAACAACGACCTGCTGCTGCGACCGCTCACCCCCGCAGATGACGCGGCCTATCGTGCCCTGTGGGTCGAGGCCATGACCCGCCATGCGCAGTCCTTCAGTACCTCGCTGAGCGACGCCCCCGACCCGGGCATACCGACCCAGTACACCGACGACAGCTTCACGCTGGGCGCCTTCCTCGGCGACCACCTGGCCGGCATCGCCAGCCTGCAGCGCGACACCGACGAACGGCTGCGCCACAAAGCGCTGGTGTCGCGCGTGTTCGTGCGCACCGGAACCGAAGGCTCGGGTCTCGGGAAAACCCTGATCCGCGAACTGATCCTGCGTGCCGAGGCGATCAGCGAACTGCGGCAGCTCTACCTGAAGGTGCTGGCCTCCAACGAACGCGCCCAGCGCCTGTACGCGTCGCTGGGCTTCCGCGGTTATGCCCGCGAGCCCGATGCCGTGCGTTTCGGCGAGCGCTTCGTCGACGAGATCCAGATGCTGCGCTTCCTGCGGCGCGAACCGCGGCAGCAATAGCGCTCAGCCCTGCGTGTCCCGCACCGGGATCCGCCGCAGCTCCTTGAAGACGTCTTCGATGAATCGCCCGCGCTCGGCCTTGATGTGCGCGAGCTGGGCCTCGTCCGGCCGGAAGCTTTCGATGGCCTCCCGCGGCAGCAGGCCGCGCTGTTCGAGCACGGCCTCGAGGGCCAGCCGACGCTCGCGCTCGATCCAGACCTGTGCGGACAGTTCGACCAGCATGCGCACGGTCGCATCGAGCACCGGGTTTTCGAGATAGACCGGGTCCGGCCCGGCGATCGGCGTGCCGCCCTCGGGCGTCTGGGTGGAGATCTCAGACACGGGTGGCAAACCAGTTGGCCATGTAGCCTGCGCCGCCGGAGCGCTTGCCCACCGGGGCGGCGGCGACCTCGAAGCCGTTGTCGCGCAGGATGCGCGCGAAATCGCAGTCGCAGAAATCCTGCGAGTAGGGTTCGCCGTTATGGCGGGCGTCGAACCAGCGGTGGTAGCGCTGGAACGGCGACATCTCCCGGGAGCCGGCGAAATCGTACACCGCGAACATCCCGCCCTTGCGCGTGACCCGGGCCGCTTCGCGCACGGTCTCGTGGATGATCCGCAACGGCAGTTCATGGAACACGATGAACGCGAACGTGAGATCGAAGTGGGCGTCGGGGAAGCCGGTGCGCTCGATCAGGCGCTGCGCAAACGTGACGTCGTCGCCGAGCATGGCGGCGCGCCGGTGCGCCACGCGCAGCATCGGCGCGGAATAATCGATGCCGCAGACTTCGGCTTCGGGATAACGACGCTTGAAAGCGGTGCTGCTCTGGCCGATGGAACAGGCGAGATCCAGCACGCGCCCGACGCGGCCGTCCGCAGGCCCGGGGACCAGACCCACCAGTTTCTCGTGCAGTTCGTCACGGTCGTTGTCGCCGCGGAAGAACACCTTGGTGCCGTAGTGGTACAGGAACCCGGAGAGCTCGTCCTTGTAGTAGCCGCCGGGCTGCAGGTGGAAGTGCACGTTCAGGTAGGGCGGATACACGAAATCCGGATCGAGCAGCAGGCGCCCGGGGCCGCTCGTGTCCCAGCGTTCGAGCTCGGCGCGCAACCCGGCGCGCTGCTCGTCGAAGCTGCGGCGGATCGCATGCCATTTCATTTCCTGCTGGGTCCGGGCGAGCCGGTCCCGCAGTCGCCCGAGTGGCCAGGCGCGCACGAGCTCGCTGATCTCGCCGGGATCGACGAGGGCGGCGCCTCGGGCCTCGCCTTCGGCCACGAGCGCGTCGTTGAGGCGCTGCTCGAAATTCGCGCCATTGCCCAGGATGTACGCGCGGAAGCCCTCGACGAAATCGAGGTAGGCGGCGTCGGTACGACGGGCAAGCTGCGGCATGGTCTCTGGAACGGTGCTCATACCCGACAATCTAGTGCACCCCGGGCGCCAGATCCAGCCGGCAGACGCGAGTGCGCATCGGTTGCGACCGGGGAAAGCGGCCAGTAGGCTCGATGCCATGAATGTGATCGAGATGCTGAACGACCGACTCACCGACGAGGTGATCGGCCCACTGGCCCGCCATCTGGGCGAGAGCGCCGCCGCGACGCGCGCAGTGCTGTTGAAAGGGGCGATACCGGCGGTGCTCGCCGGACTGGCGCAGACCCACCCGGACACCCGCGATGCCGGACGCCTCGAAGCGCTGCTGAGCAGCGGCGGCCACGACGGGGCGCTGCTCGAGGAGCTGCCGGGTGCGCTCGCCGGGGGCGCCCGGACCGACGCGCTGGCCAGCCTGGGCAAGGGCCAGCTCGAATGGGTGCTGCCCGGGCGCTTCGACGCCGTGGCGGCCCAGCTGGCCACGGGGTCCGGCCTGCGGCGCGCCGCAGCACTCACGCTGCTGGGAATCGCGGTGCCGCTGGCGCTCGCGGCGCTCGGCCGGATGCTGCAGGGCGGGGCGACGGCCGATCACGCCCTTGCGGGAATGCGGGCCGAAGCCCAACGGGCACTGGGCGCCGAGCCGTTCCGGGGACTGGCGGAAATCCTCGGGCCGCCGCCGGCAGACAGCGCCGCCGCGTCAGCGGCCGCGCCTGCGGAGCGGCGCCCGGCGATCTGGCCCTGGCTGCTCGTGCCCGCGATCACGCTGCTGGTGTTCTTCAGCCTGCGCAGCTGCCAGGAGCAGCCCACGCGCGACAGCCCGCCCCCCGCCGGGATCAGACCAGCTGCGTGACCGGGTTGTAGGAAAACAGCCCGATTCCCTCGTCCGCCGCCTTGCCCTGGGTGCGCTTCTGGTAGCTGTCGGTGTCCGGGGCATGGAAGGTACGCCCCGCCTTGCGCGACTCGAGCACCACGAACGCGGCGCGCTCCAGCCGGGCGCCCTCGTAACGCTGCAGCCCTTCCTCGACCGAGGCTGAGGCCGCCAGCGCGCGCGCCAGCACCACGCCGTCCTCGATCGCGAGCACCGCGCCGTGCCCCAGGAAGGGCAGGATCGGGTGGGCCGCGTCGCCCAGCAGGGTGATTCGCCCCCGCGACCAGGAGCTCAGCGGCTCGCGGTCGAACAGGCCCCACTTGAAGAGCTGGTCGGGCGAGACCAGTTCCATGAAACGGCGGACCCAGGGCGTCCAGCCTTCGAATTCGGCCAGCAGTTCCCCGACCGTGGAGCGGATCGACCAGCCCTCCTCGGTCCAGTCCTTGCGCTCGGCAAAGGCCACGAAATTGAGCAACTGCCCGCCCCGCACCGGGTAGCGGTTGACGAGGTGCCCGGGCCCGACGAACACGCCCGAGGGCGGCTCGAGGATCTCGGGGGGCACGAGCGCCATCGGCACCAGCCCCCGCCAGGCGATATAGCCCGTGTACTGCGGCTCCAGGGCGCCGAACAGGGTATGCCGCACTGCCGAACGCGAGCCATCCGCCCCGATCAGCAGGTCCACGGTGGCCGAGCTGCCGTCGGCGAAATCCACGCGCGCGCCGCTCGAATCCTGGGACACGTGGGCACCGCGCACGCCGAGCCGGATGGCCTCGGGGTCATTGCGCCGCACGGCCGCCGCGAGGCCGTCGTGCAGGTCCGCGCGGTGAATCAGGTAGTAGCGCTCGCCGTAGCGTTCGATGAGCTCGCGACCCCGGTTGATCCACACCAGCGGACGGGCGTCCTGGTAATGACGGACGCACTGGTCCTCGGGCTTGTAGGCCTTGGCCTCCAGCACTTCGTGCAGGCCCAGGTGGTTGAGGGCGTGGGCTGCGGAGGGGCTGAGCGACAGCCCGGCGCCCACCTCGCCCAGCTGCGGCGCCTGCTCGAAGACCTGGACCCTGAAACCCGCCCGCTGCAGGGCCAGCGCGGCGGAGAGCCCGCCGATGCCGGCGCCGACGATACCGATGTTGAGGTGTTTCATGTATGGCGGTATTCAGCCCGCACTCGGCACCGGGTAAAAGCCGCAATGCAATGGCGTCCAGAGTGCGGACAGCGGGACCGCACGGCGGTACGATACGCGGCTCGCACCATGTCCCAGAAAAACCCGAAAATCGGCTTCGTCAGCCTCGGCTGCCCCAAGGCGCTCGTCGACTCCGAGCGCATCCTCACGCAGCTGCGCGCGGAGGGGTACTCCATCGCGCCCGATTACGGCTCGGCTGACGTCGTCGTGGTCAACACCTGTGGCTTCATCGATTCGGCCATCGACGAATCGCTGGACGCCATCGGCGAGGCCATCGAACAGAACGGCCGCGTGATCGTCACCGGCTGCCTGGGCGCCAACCCGCAGCGGATCCTCGACCGCCACCCCCGGGTGCTGAAGGTGACCGGGCCACACGCCTATCAGGACGTGATGGAGGCCGTGCATGAACACCTGCCCCCGAAGCACGATCCGTTCATGGACCTCGTGCCGCCGCAGGGCATACGCCTCACGCCGCGCCATTACGCCTACCTGAAGATTTCGGAAGGCTGCAACAACAAGTGCAGTTTCTGCATCATCCCGGCGATGCGCGGCCTGCTCGCCAGCCGCCCCATCGACGAAGTGCTGCGCGAAGCCGAGAAACTCGTCCGCGCCGGCGTCCGCGAACTGCTCGTGATCTCGCAGGACACCAGCGCCTACGGCTCGGACCTGCGTTACCGCAAGGCGCAGTGGCGCGACGAAGAGTACGAAACCCGCTTCCTGGACCTGGCGCGCGGGCTGGGCACGCTGGGCGCATGGGTGCGGATGCACTACGTGTATCCCTATCCGCACGTCGACAAGGTGATCCCGCTGATGGCCGAGGGGCGCGTGCTGCCCTACCTGGACGTGCCCTTCCAGCACGGCAGCAGGACCGTGCTCAAGCGCATGCGCAGGCCCGCGCACGCCGAGGACACCCTCGAGCGGATCCGCAGCTGGCGCGACATCTGCCCCGAACTGACGATCCGCAGCACCTTCATCGTCGGCTTTCCCGGCGAGACCGAAGCCGAATTCACCGAACTGCTCGACTGGCTCGAGGAAGCCCAGCTGGATCGCGTGGGCGCATTCAAGTATTCACCGGTGGAAGGGGCGACCGCGAACGACGCGGGTGTCCACGTGGACCCGGAAATACAGGAAGAGCGGCTCGCGCGCTTCATGGCGCGCGCCAGCGCGATCAGCGCCAGCCGGCTCGCCACGCGCGTGGGCCAGGAAGAAACCGTGCTGGTGGACTCGATCGAGGGCCGCACTGCGATCGCGCGCTCGCGCGGCGACGCCCCCGAGATCGACGGCATCGTGCGCATCAAGGGCGGACAGAAACTGGCCGTCGGCGAGTTCGCCCGCGTGCAGATCACCGGCGCGGACGCCTACGACCTCGAGGCCAGGCCCCTGCCCAGGTCATAGGCGCGATGCAGGCGGCGAGGAAGACTGTGTTCCGGTAGGTCATGAGGCCTTGGCCCGGCTGCAGTGCGGACATGCCGTCGTGTACCCTTCGGCATTCCACCAGGCCGGCCCGGATCGATCCCTGCATGATGCTCAAAGTACTCCTGGTCACTCACATCGCCGTACTGGGCTACTGGCTCGGATCGGAGCTGGTCATCAACAGCACCTACCGCTATGTGTCATGGTCGGCGTCGATGCCCTTTGCCGAACGCAACCGGCTCATGGACCATGTCATGGACGTCGACCAGCACGTCCGGTACGCGCTGGTGCTGCAGGCCACGCTGGGCACGATCCTGCTGGCGCTCTACGGCTATGTACCGGGGGGGGCAACGCTCGCGTGGCTCGCCGCCGGCCTGGGCATCGGGTGGCTCGCGCTGGTCGAGGCCACGCACAAGCTGCGCAACGCAGCGCTCGGCAGGCGGCTGGCGGCTTTCGACCGTGGGCTGCGGTACGTCGCGGTCGGCGGACTCGTCGGCATCGCGGTGGCGGGTTCGCGCGCCTTTCCCGCCCTGCCCGACTGGCTGGCCTGGAAGCTCGGGGCCTTCGCCGGCGTGATCGCCTGCGGCCTCGGCATCCGCTTCGCGCTCATCGCGTTCTATCGCACCTGGATGGAGATCGCGCAGCAGGGTTCCACGGACGCCCGCGAAGCGCAGATCCGCCGCACCTATGTGCAGGCGACCAGCGTGCTGGTGCTGCTCTGGGTGTTCATCGCGCTCGTCGTCGCGCTCAGCGTGTTCCGGCCGGGCTAGGATCACACCATGCTCACACCGCAGCTGCTCGAGGAGAGCCGCAAGCTGGCCGCGGCGTTCCGCATCACCGATGGCAAGGGCTTCCGGCTGGACGAGCACGATCCGGACGACACGGCCTGGTTCACCCGCGCTGACAAGCCCGCGGCCCAGGCTGCCCTCGAAGCCAGCATTCAGGCCATCTCTGCGCTGCAGGAGAAACTGTACGCGCAGGATCACTGGGGCGTGCTGCTGGTGTTCCAGGCCATGGATGGCGCCGGCAAGGACAGCGTGATCCGGAACGTGATGTCGGGGGTGAACCCGGCCGGCTGCCATGTCACCTCGTTCAAGGCTCCCTCGGCCGAAGAGCTCGACCACGACTACCTGTGGCGCTGCAACCGCGCGCTGCCCGAGCGCGGGCGCATCGGCGTCTTCAACCGCTCGTACTACGAAGAAGTGCTGGTCGTGAAGGTGCACCCGGAGCTGCTCACGCCGCAGCGGGTGCCCCGGCAGCGCCCCAACGGAGCGATCTGGGACGAACGCTACCGCGACCTGCGCAACCACGAACGTTATCTCGGCAGCAACGGCTTCGTGGTGCGCAAGTTCTTCCTGAACCTGTCGCGCGGCGAACAGAAGAAGCGCTTCCTCGCCCGGATCGACGATCCGGACAAGAACTGGAAGTTCCACCCGGCCGACGTGCGCGAGCGCCAGCACTGGGACGAATACATGGCGGCTTACGAAAGCGCGATCCGCGAGACCGCGACGGCCGAAGCGCCGTGGTACGTTGTGCCGGCCGACAACAAGTGGTTCACGCGCCTCGTGGTGGCCGCCGCCATCGTCGACACGCTGTCCGCCCTCGATCCGACCTATCCGACGCTGCCGCCAGGCAAGCTCGCCGAACTGGCCGAGTGCAGGAAGGTTCTGGCCGCGGAAGATCGCGACGGATGACCCTCGCCGCCGGTCCCTTCGGCGCCTGGCTCGCACAGACCCGTTCCGCACTGCGCGGCGGGCGCGGTGCCGAGGTTCCGTGCGGCGACTGCACCGGGTGTTGCACCTCCGGATACTCGATCCAGCTGCGGCCGACCGACCGCGCCGCGCTCGAGGTCGTACCGGAAGGCCTGCTCGAACAGGTGCCCGGCTTCCCGAAGGACGAAAGGACCCTGCCGCCGGGGCCGGATGGCTGCTGTCCGATGCTCGTCGACGGCGGCTGCTCGATCTACGCGCGACGCCCGCAGACCTGCGTGGATTACGACTGCCGCATCTTCGCCGCGGCGGGGCTCGATGCCGGTGGGGCGCGCATGGCGGTGATCAACCGCAGGGTCAGGGAGTGGGAGTTCAGCTACGAAACCGACGCGGAGCGCACAGCGCACGAGGCGATCCGGGCTGCGGCGCGGTTCATGCGCGAGCGCCGCGCGAGCTTCGG
>CAJACZ010000200.1 GCA_903938365.1 uncultured Pseudomonadota bacterium
CGTAGTCCTTGCCGCCCGCAGCCGTCCAGATTTCGCCTCGCCTCATGGCTCGGATGCATCGGATATCGCGTCGATGAACGCCTGGTCAGACCGCGCATGGCGGGTCGCGGCCACCGCTGCCGACTGGCGATGCGCCTCGGCGCGGAAAGACGCCGAACGCACGTCGGGCACCCAGATCTGGATCGGACGCATCCCCTGGGCGCGCAGGCGCGCACGGTGCTCCGCGACCTTGGAGCGCGAGGTCTGTCGGTCAGTGGGTATCGCCATCATGGGCCCTCGGGAGGTTACATGTAACCTAGCACGGTGGCAGGCTCGCCTACTCGGGCAGCACCAGCGGGCCGTCGCGCAGGGTGAAGTCGACCTCCCGCCGCGTGGGAGAGCAGCAGACCATCCGCCGTTGTACCTGCGAGCCGCGGTTGAAGCTGTCCCCCTGGCGCTCAGCCACGATCGCGATCTGCTGCTCGATGCGCGATTCCTGTTCGTCCAGCGGCACCGCGGCATCGGCGAACCCCATGCTCACACGCACGGAAGTGCCCGCGAACTCAACGCCCAGCAGCTGCACGCCCCCGGCAGCGAGGGCGGCGAATCTCCCTCGAATGGTGTCTAGCGGGGCGTAGCGGTCTTCGTTCGACTGCCGGGTCTCGGCAACCACCCGCGCCTGCTCGGCCTCGACCTCCAGCCGGGGACGCGACAACGTGGAAAGATCCCGGATGCTGGCCGGGCTCCAGGCACCCAGGTCCGGCGCCTTCGCCCATACCAGCTTGCCGGTGTAGATCCCGGTGGGGATCTTCATCTCCTTGCAGCCGTCGCCACACCACACCGTGACCCCGTAGGACCTGTACTCCCGCGACTCCCCGGCCAGGTCGCCGTTGCCGTTCCGCGTGAGCCGGATCGGGTTGCCGGAGGGGCGCGGAATCAGCATCGCGCCGCCCTCGCAGCTGAAATCAAGGCCATGCCGCAGCGTCATGCTGGCTTCGGTGGTCGGCCCCAGCTCGGCGACCCGCTGCTGGTACGCCGCCTCGCCGTGCTGGCCGACATAGGCCGCGCGCCCAGCCGGCTTCAGCAGCCCGTACCAGTCCCGGTACTGCTGCGGCCGGTACTCGTTCATCATCCGGATCTCATCCATGACCTCCTCGTCGGTGAGCCGGAACCGGAAGCTCAGCTCGCCCGCAGGGTCGGTGTCGATGACCACGCCGGCGACCGAGGTCAGCGCGACCCACGATCCCTGGCGGAAGGGCAGTTCCTCGAACGGGGTGCCGTCGAAGTTCACGCCGGTTCCGGCTGTGTCCACGTAAACGGAATAACTGCCGCGCAGGTCCGGGCAACCCCGCGCGTCGGTCACCGGCGCACTGTCCTGCTCGGTGGCAGGCGATGAGCATGCCGGGACGATCAGGGCGCAGCCGATGAGGACCGTGACACGCGCCGCCGCCAGCGCAAGCTTCGAGGGCTGCTGGCGGATGCTCACCGGCGCTCAGCTCCTGACCTGCCCCTTGCCCCGCACGACGTACTTGTAGCTGGTGAGCTGCTCGACGCCGACCGGGCCGCGGGCGTGGAAGCGGTCGGTGGAGATGC
>CAJACZ010000201.1 GCA_903938365.1 uncultured Pseudomonadota bacterium
AGGCATCGGCGAGCATCGAGAACGCCGCGGGCGAGAGCGACGCCTCGCCGACACCCACGCCGATGCGAGCGAGGAAGAGCTCCCAGAATCCGCGCGCGAGCCCGCACAGCGCCGTCATCGCGCTCCAGAACGCAATGCCTGCGGCAATGAGGCGACGCCGGTCGGTGCGGTCTGCCAGGCGCGCGATCGGCACGCCGAGCGTGGTGTAGAAGATCGCGAAAGCGAAACCGTGCAGCAGACCGACCTGCGTGTCGCTGATGCCGAGGTCGCGCTTGATCGGCTCGACCAGCAACGCCAGGATCATCCGGTCAACGAAGGACAGCGTGTAGGCCACGCACAGCACGCCGACGAGGTACCACGCGTACCGCGGTCCCCCAGACTTTGCCTGCTCCATGCGCCCCCCCTTTGGATCATCGTCTCCCGCGAATGCCGCGTAGCGCAAGCCAACGCGAGTGATTCACGGACGTGAATTTGACAGCGGCCGGGTACGGATGGCGTGATGCCCACCGAGCCGCCGCGGCGGCATGGGCGCAGAGGACGAATCATGGCGAGCTTGCGGTCGGTGAAGCATTGGGATGACGAGACGGACGTGTTGATCGCCGGTTACGGCGTCGCCGGCTGCGCCGCCGCGATCGAGGCGCACGACGCCGACCCCAAGGCCGACATACTCATCGTCGAGAAGATGACGGAGGAGTGGTCCGGCGGTAACGGTCGTGCTTCGGGCCAGTCACTGCTGATCTCACACGACGCCGACGCGCTCTACCAGTACCAGCGGAACATGAGCGCGACGAACCCTCCGCCCGACGAGATGCTCCGCGAGTGGGCGCGGCGCATGGCGCAGCTCGAGCCCTACATCGAAGCACGCGTGAAGGAGGCCGGCACGCGCTTCGTCAAGGGCAGCGGGTGGTCGGAAGGCGAAGCGGTCTACGAGTTCCCCGAGTTCGGCGCCGAGAACGCCGTGGCCTACAACGCAATCATCATGCCGATCCCCAGCGGCGTGTGGATCACCATGAAGACCTGCGTCGAGAAGCGTCCGCGCATCCGTCGCCGGTTCGAGTCACCCATCGTCGACCTCGTGCAGGATCCCGATACCCTCGAGGTCTACGGCGCGATCGTCGAACAGGGCGGCACTCGCAAGGCGATCCGCGCGCGTCGCGGCGTGGTACTCGCCATGGGGGGCTACGAGGCCGACCTCGGCATGCAGCGCGACTACTTCGGCTTTGCCGAGGTGTACCCGCTCGGCACGCCGGCCAACACGGGCGACGGGGTGCGCATCCTGCAGAAGGCAGGCGCGGAGCTCTGGCACATGCGCAATTTCGGCCAGTCGGGCGGCGTGTGGCCGGGGATCAAGGTTCCCGAGCACGAGACGGCGTTCCTGCGCCGGCACCTCTGGCAGAGCTACTCCTGGTTCGAGATCGGCGCGGATGACCGCCGCTTCTACAACGAGGGTGCACCGCTCTACTACACCCACTACAAGGAAAAGCGCAACGGCTGGTGGGTCGACACGCCGCATGCGCAGGCCATGCCCGTGCACATGATCTTCGGCGAGGCGACGCGGGCTACCGACTGCCTGATCACCCACGCAATGACCTGGCTGACGGCGGTGCGCAAGGTCCGCTGGAGCGACGACAACTCCGCAGAGATCGCCAAGGGCTGGATCCTGCGGGCGGATTCGATCGAGGAGCTCGCACGACAGATGGGCCGCGACCCGGCGCGGGTCCGCGAGGCCG
>CAJACZ010000202.1 GCA_903938365.1 uncultured Pseudomonadota bacterium
AGTCGACGCGCGCCACGACCGGCTGTTCGCCGATCGCGGGCAGCGCCGCGCGCACTGCCGCAGCCCATCGGGCGAGGTCGTCCTGCGCCAGCTCCGCCGGGGAACAGTTGTTGCCGGTGTCGCCCGACGACGGGGCGCAGCCCTGGGTGGCCGGGTCCCCGGTGTAGAGGCTGCTGTCGTACGCCTGCGCAGCCCCGGCGTTGGCGCGAATCCGGTCCGCCATGTCGGCGACCAGGTTCACTGCCTGGCTGCGCAGCAGCGCGCTGCGACTGTTGCGCACGCTCTCGACGAACAGGCCTGCGATGCCCAGCATGCCGATCGACAGCACCAGCAGCGCCACGAGCGCCTCGACCAGCGAGACGCCGCGCTGCGCGTACGGGCCGCGTTGCGGGGTCAGGGACAGGCGAGGTCCCATGACTCGAGTTGCTCCATGTCGCGGGTGATGTAGGCGCGGCCGGGTCGGGTGATCTGGATGCCGCGCGCGGCCGACTGACTGGTGCCGGCCTGCAGGGCGAGGCCACGGTCGTCGCAGATCATGATCCGCCGCGCCTGGAGGCCGACGGCAAGATCCTGTGCGAAACCGGTGGGCGAGAACAGCGCGCAGTTGCCGTCCGCGTTGGCGCGCACTGCGCTCCTGAGCGGGCCCTCGACGCGGACCAGGGTATCGCCCGCGTCGCGCTCGCAGTTGCCGTTGGCGTCCTCGAACACGATCCATCCGCGCACGGTTCCGGGGCTGCAGCCCGGGTTATCGCCTTCCGGATCCGACGTCGCGCACAGGGCGACCGGAGCCTGACGCTTGACGGCTTCCGTGCGGGCCAGCTGCAGCGCGGCGAGAGTGTCGTTCGCGGCCTCGGTGAGGCGGTTGTTGCGCTGGAATTCGCTGAACTGGGGCGCGCCGAGCGCGAGGATGATGGCCGCCAGCACCATGACGATCAGCAGTTCCATGACCGTCAGGCCGCGGACACGGAAAGCCGGCACGGGCAGGGGTCCGATCTTGTTGTTCTTCTGGGTACCCATAGCGCAGATATTAGAGCCCGTCGAGCGATCGGTCAGCAGTTCCCGACGACCGGTTGCGAAGCCGTGACGGATGGCCGGGGCCGGCTCTCCGGCAATAGATGAGAATGATTCTCAATGCGAGCCGAGGTTGCGCAGAGATCGCGTTGCCGAGCCTGAGCTTCGGGGCTAAGATTCGCGCCCCGACGCCGGGATAGCTCAGTTGGTAGAGCGGCGCATTCGTAATGCGTAGGTCGTAGGTTCGATTCCTATTCCCGGCACCATTCCCCCCTGGGCATCCGTCACTGCCCCTCCCGTCCCGCCCGCAAAGCTGGCACTCTGCAGCGGGCATGGCCATGAAACATCGCAGTGTGCGGGGTCTTATCGCGCTGACCCGGGAGCGCGATGGCCGCGTGGAAACCCCCTATCGCGAGTGGTTCACCACCACCTGGCACGAGGACGGGCAGCGCACGGTCAGGGCCGTCTGTGAGCTCGAGCGGGGCCTGGTCGCGGATCGCTCCGTGCTGCGGGATGTCACGTACACGGTCGACAGAGCGCGCCGGCCGGTTGACTGCTTCGTTCGAGTCCATCGCGAGGGGATCTTCCTGGGCAGCGCGTGGTTCCGCTTCGGCGAGGATTTCGCCGAATGCGAGGCCTTTGGTGTGGAGATCGGCCGGCTCTCCCAGCGCTTCGATGGTCGCTGCGTGCCGTCCTTCGGGGCGCACGCACTGACCTGCGATGTCACCCACCTCGAGCACTTTGACCACTCGCGTCCGGAGCGCGTGCAGTCCGCCCGGGGAGTGATGCTGTCTTCCCTGGAGCATGACGGCTGCTCCGGCCCGCTGTTGTGTCCCATTGATTTCCGCATCGAGTACGTCGGTCGCGAGTCGCTGACGGTGCCTGCGGGCACCTTCGAGGCGGATCACTATCGATTCCTGCTCGACGGCTCACTTCCCCAGGAACACCCCACCGAAGAGCTGTGGTGCACCCCGGACGACTTCATCTTCCTCAAGGTCTATGTCGGCGGTAGCGTGGATACGACCTACGAGCTCCAGCGCCTGGAGGTACCGTTCTGAGCAACGCATATGTGGGTGTGGCGATGGTCGATCCTGCTTCTGTTTCCGGGTGGGACGATACGGCCGATGTCGTGATCGCGGGCCTGGGTCTGGCGGGCGCCGCGACGGCGATCCACGCGATCGATACCGACCCGGGACTCGACGTGCTCGTCCTTGAGAAACTCGACGAGGCCCACTCGGGTGGCAACAGCCGCGTGTCGGGACAGACGATGTTCCTGCCCCGCAACGCGGCGAAGGCCTTCAGCTACCAGCGGCAACTGAACGCGACCAACCCGGTTCCCGATGAATGGCTGCGGATCTGGGCGGAGGACATGACGCAGCTCGAGCCCTGGGTCCGGGGAATGGCAGCCGAGGCCGGCTTTCAGTTCCACATGACCTGGGCCGACGACCCGGCGCCGCTGTTCAGGGTGTGCGAATACCCGGAGATGCAGGATTCGGACGCCGTGGAGTTCATCGGTACGCTCAGCGATCAGCCGGGCGTGGTGCTGACGCCCTCGTCGCTGTGGGAAACGTTCCGTCGCTGCCTCGCCAACCGACGCGTGCGTCGCGAGTTCGGTCAGCGCGTCGTCGGGCTGGTCCAGGATCCCGCTTCGGGCGAGGTCCTGGGCGTCCGGGTGTGCGACGCGTCCGGCACAGTGCGCAACCTGCGCGCGCGCCGCGGCGTCGTGCTGGCGACGGGTGGCTACGAGAACGACGATTCGATGCTGCGCAGCTACGTGGGGCTCAATGATGCGGTGCCGCTGGGCTCTCCCGGCAACACGGGCGACGGTGTCCGCATGCTGCAGCGGGCGGGCGCGGAAATGCGCAATTTCACCCAGCACGGCACGCTGGCTGGCGGCGTGTGGCCGGCGATCCGTGCCCCGGGCCAGCCCACGGCGTTCATGCGGCAGCTGTTCTGGAGCGCATGGAGCTGGATCGACATCGCGCAGGACTCCACCCGCTTCATAGACGAATCGGCCGACTACCGCGCCATGCACTACAAGGTCAGGAAGCATGGCGTATGGCAGGACACCGAGTATTCGCGGGCAGGCGCCATGCACATGGTGTTCGACGACGCGACGCGTCGCGCGCAGAAACTGGTCGTCGACCTGATGACCTGGAGTGCGCTGGTCGGGGATTACCGCTGGTCGGATGACAATACCGCGGAGCTCGCGAACGGGCTCATCGTCTCGGCGGGCAGCATCCGCGAGCTCGCGGTCAGGATCGGTCGGGATCCTGATGCGCTCGAGGCCACCGTCAGCCGCTACAACCGCATGGCCCGCGACGGCTCCGATGCCGATTTCGGACGCCCTGCGGACAGGATGCGGCCCATCGAGTCCGGGCCTTTCCATGCGCTGCGTGTGCTGCCGGGCGTGATCTGCACCGCGGGAGGGGCCGTCCGTGATGCGCAATCGCGGGTGATCTCGACCACGGGCGCGCCGATCCCGCGTCTCTATTCGGTCGGGGAACTCGGTTCGATCCAGACGGGCCTCTACCAGCTCGGCGGCTATCTGACCGAGTGCATGGTCTCGGGCCGTGCGGCGGCACGGTCACTGGTCGCGGCGCCGCCCCTCGCATAGGGCGCCCGGGACGCGCCCAGCCTGGTTACTGGGAGGCGCGTGCCGCGGCGGCGATCGCCGCGCCGCTTGCTCCCGGCAGGTACAGGTACTGCCCGCCGAGCCATCCTGCGAGCTTGCCGGCGTTGCCATGGCTCAGGAAGTTGCGCTGCGTGTCGACCACGAGGCTGCGGATGCCGGAGCGGGCGATGCCGGCGGCCACCTGCCGCAGTTCTTCTTCGACGCCCGCACGGTCGCTGCGCAGGCCGACGTTGGCCCTGCCGTCCGTCAGCAGTACGAGGACGATGTTATGCATGCCGCGCCGCCGCGCCTGTTCGGCCAGGCCGAGCGAACTCACGAGCGTGGCGGCGATGGGGGTGCCGCCGCCGGTGGGCAGCTGGTCGACCGCGCGGCGCAGCAGTTCGACGCTGTTGGTCGGGGGCAGCAGCAGGTCGGCGCCCTGGCCGCGGAAGCTCATCAAGGCGACCTTGTCGCGGTTCACGTAGGCCTGGCCGAGCAGCGAATGCACCGCCCCCTTGGCCTGGCGCATGCGGTTCAGCGCCATGCTGCCGCTGGCGTCCACGGCGAAGATGAACAACGCGCCGGCCTTGCTGCGATAGCGCTTCACGCGCAGGTCGCCGACGCGGATCTCGACCGGGCGGCGTCCTCTGGGGCGCAGCCGCTGCCAGCGCGCCGCGATGCGCAGGCTGGCGATGACGTCGATGCGCTCGCCGCGCGGACTGTCGGTCGGGACGCTGGCCACATGCCGCCCGCGCCGCCCCTCGGTGCTGCCCCGGGAGCCGGACGCAGCGCGCCGCGATGCAGCGAAGGGCAGCGAGTCGAGTACCTCGGGGAGTTCGACCGCGATGGCCTGCAGGACCTCCTCGTCGATCTCGCGCGGATCATCCTGCGGGGCACCGGCATCGGGCTCCGATTCCGGCGAGGTCTCCGTCGGCGGCGCTTCGGCCGCGTCCTCGGGGGGCGGTGGGGCGGGACGCTGCGTCGCGCGCGGCAGCACGACCAGGCGCAGCGCGAGCTCCAGGTCCTCGCGCTGCACGCGATCCCGCAGTCCCAGCGCCGCGCTCGCCCGTGCCGCGAGGCACGCGAACAGGTCGGCCCGGTGGCCCTGCACCCCGAAAGCCATGGCGGCGGCGCTGAGTTCACGCTCCTGTGCCGGTTCGATGCGGACCTCGGGCAGCAGTGCGCGCGCCGTGCCGAGCAGGGCGCGCAGCATCTCGAGCTCCTCGCCCCACGCTGCAGCGGCGGGCTGTCTGTGACGCCGGACGATCTCGGCGCGGGCCGCAGGCTGGCCGATGACGGGCATCTGCAGCACGAGGCCGATGCGATCCAGCAGGTGCGCGCGCGGCGGCCCCTCCGCGGGATCATAGGCGCCGAGCAGCCTGAAACGGGTCGGGGTGCGCAGACTCAGGCCGTCGCGCTCGATGCGCAGTTCGCCGTCCTCGAGCGCGCCGAGCAGCAGGTTCGCCGCGCCTTCGCCCAGCAGGTTCAGGCCATCCACGGCCAGTACACCGCCGTCCGCGCGCGCCAGCAGCCCGGGCCGGATCACGCGCCGGCCCTGCTGCAGCGTGGCCTCGAGATCGAGGCCACCGGTCAGCGCCTCGTCGTCCACGCCCAGCGGCAGCTCGGCGTGGGGCAGATCCGGGAGCAGTTCGCGCATGCCGCGCATCAGCGCGCTCTTGCCGCTGCCCGCGGGACCGGCCAGGGCGACGCCGCGCAGCCGCGGCTCGACCGCAAGCAGCAGCAGGGCGAGTCGCGGTGTATCGAACGCGACCAGTCCGGTCAGCGGCAGCGCGTGCATGGTGTCCAGCGCGGTGGCTGCCGGTTCAGGCCATGGCTTCGGCGAGCACCCGCTGGACCCGTTCGTCGTCCGCGGCGGGCTCGAGCGGATCCTTGCGCAGGCGATGGGCGAGGGCGAGTGGCGCGACGCGTGCGACATCGGCGGGCTCGGCCGAGTCGCGCCCCTCCAGCGCCGCCAGCGCGACGGCCGAGCGGCTGAGCGCGAGCTCGCCGCGGTGCCCGTCGATCGCCAGCTTGTCGCAGAGGCGTGCCGCCAGCATCAGGGCGGCATCGGAGAGACTGACCGAGGGACGCTTCGCAATGGCCGCATCGAGCCGCTTGCGAAGCTTCGACTCCTCGCGCTCGTAGCGCCGTGCGAACGCGACGGGGTCCGTCTCGAAGGCCAGGCGGCGGCGGACGATCTCGACGCGCTGCTCGACGTCCTGGATCGTGCGGATCCGGGACTGCAGGCCGAAGCGGTCGAGGAGCTGGGGACGCAGGTCGCCTTCTTCCGGGTTGCCGGAGCCGACGAGCACGAAGCGCGCGGCGTGACGCAGGCTGAGGCCTTCGCGTTCCACCACGTTCACCCCGCTCGCGGCGACGTCGAGCAGGAGGTCCACCAAGTGGTCCTCCAGCAGGTTGACCTCATCGATGTACAGGAAGCCGCGATTGGCCGCGGCCAGCAGTCCGGGCGAGAAGGCCTGCACGCCGTCGACCAGCGCCCGTTCGATGTCGACCGAGCCGACGACCCGGTCCTCCGTCGCGCCGAGAGGGAGGTCGATCACGGGAACCGGCCGGGAAACCGCCTTGCCCGGCGTCTTGCGGATCGAACAGGAGGGGCAGTTCGGGTCCGGCGCCCGCGGGTCGCAGTTGTAGGGGCAACCCTCGACGACCTGCATCGGGGGCAGCAGTTTCGCCAGCGCGCGCACGGCGGTGCTCTTGGCGGTGCCGCGATGGCCCACCACCAGGACGCCACCGATGGCGGGGTCGGTCACGGCGAGCAGGATCGAGAGCTTCAGGTCTTCCTGACCGACGATCGCGGTGAAGGGAAAATTGGTTGGGGCGGTGGGGCGCTTGGGCATGAGCGGGTCCGCCCGCGGCGGGCGCTGGTTTCTCGGGGCTGCAAGTTTAAGCCGCTCGGAGCTGCAATGTGTCAATTAAACTAGACATGTGTCGTGTTGCGGATTATATACATACAGATAGGGCCGGTTTCGGGGGGTGTGCGTGGACAAGGATTCGCAGGTCGATCTCCGCTATCTCAACGAACTTCTGGTCGACCGGATCAAGGTCAAGCGCCGGCCCATCGCGATCAGCTACTGCACCGAGGGCCCGCCTGCGGGCTACGAGCCGGTCAACGTGGTGGCCTGCGCGATCGTGCGCGAGGCCGAGGAGGGCCGCCGCGTCTACGTCGATGCGGGGCACCACGATTGCTGGGTGGGCCAGTACCACCTCGGCTGGCTGCCCAAGGCCGCGCCACTGATCACCGACGGCGAGTACCTGACCATGGCGCAGGGCTTCTTCACTCCCGAGGGTGCCCGCCGCAACAAGGCACAGAGTCTCTCGCTGCCCCCGGGCACGATCGCGGCACTGGCCGCCGCACCGCTCGACATGGTGCCGGACGGGGTGCGGGTCGATACGCTGGTCTGCGTCACCGACCCGATGCACGCGATGATGATCGCGGGCGCCGCCTCGGTGCGCGAGGGCACGTTCCCGATCGGCGAGGTGGGTCCGTCGGCCTGCGTTTCGCTGTTCGCCACGCCGTTCCTCACCGGCAACAGCGTGTTCGCGACGGGCGACGGCGGCGGGCGCATGCACAATCGAGTGGCACCCTCGGAAATGTTTGTCGCCATTCCGCGCGCGCATTTCCGCTACATCGTCGAACTCATCGAAAACTTCCGTCTCGATCCAGACAAGATGCGCGAGCTGATCATGCCTTCGCATGCGCCGGCTGCTGGCGCCACGGCCTGAACCTCCCGGGGAACGCACAGACATGAAAACCATCACTTTCGTGGTCGGCATCGAGCGCTTCAACGCGGGCGTGTGGGGCGAGATCCGCAAGCGCCTGCAGGCCGAGGGCGCCGAGGTCGAGATCCGCATGTACAACGACTCGCACGTGGATCGCAGCGATCCCGGCCTGGTCGCTGCGCTGGCCGAGTCCGACGTCGTGTTCCTCAGTCTCATCAACATGCGCGCGCAGGCGGACTGGCTCAGGGAGCAGCTGGCCTCGTCGCGGGCGGCCGCGGTGTTCGCCTACGAGAGCATGCCCGAGGTCATGGCGCTCACGCGGGTCGGCGACCACCGCGTCAAGGAGAAGGGTGGCGAGGCCCCGAAGGCCGTCAAGCTGCTGATGCGCCTGATCACGCGCGGCCGCGATGAAGATGCGCTCTACGCGTACACCAAGCTGGTCAAGGTGACCGCAAAGCTGCTGCCGCTGATGCCCGAGAAACTCGGCGGCTTCCGGACGTGGCTGGCGGTGAACCTGTACTGGAACCAGCCCGACGTCGCGAACATCACGCAGATGATCAAGCTGATCCTGCGCGACCTTTTCAAGGTGCCGCTGGAGGTAGCCCCGGTCAGCATCATCCCGACCATGGGCTGCTGGGATCCGGCCACCGGCCAGATGTTCGACGACCCTGCGGCCTACCTCAAATGGGCGACCAAGCAGGGCCGGTACCGCAAGGGCCAGCCGCTGGTGGCGGTGCTCGGCATGCGCAAGCACGTGGTGCAGCGCCAGGAGTACCTGCAGCGGCTCACTGCGGAAGTCGAGGCGCGCGGCATGGCCGTGCTGCCGGTGTTCGTGTCCGGCATCGAGGCGCACGTCGCGGTGCGCGAATGGCTCGTGGCCCAGCCGATCGATGCCTTCATCTCGACCATGGGATTTTCCATCGTCGGCGGCCCGGCATCCTCGACCAAGCCCGGCCACTACCACGAGACCGCGGCGGACATGCTGGCCAGGCTCGACGTGCCCTACGTCGTCGCACAGCCGCTGCTGATGCAGGACGAGAAGGAGTGGCAGGAGCGCGGCGTGCATGCGATGCAGTCGGTCGTGATGTACGACCTGCCCGAGATGGACGGCGTCTCGAGCACCGTGGCCCTCGGCGCCATCAAGGATGGCGAGCTGATGACCATCCCGGACCGCGTCGCGCGCGCCGTCGACCAGGTGGAGGGCTGGATCCGCCTGCGGCGCAAGCCGGTGGCCGAGCGGCGCGTGGCGCTGGTGCTCTACAACTTCCCGCAGGGCCTCGGCAAGGCGGGCACCGCCGCGCTGCTCGACGTGCCGGCCTCCGTGACGCAGTTGCTCAAGCGGCTGCGCGACGAGGGCTACTCCATCGGGCGCGCCCCGCTCGACACCGCCGAACTGACCAGCCGCCTCGAGGGCTTCGAGAAAGGCGAGGGTGGGCTGTCGCTGTCGGTGGCCGATTACCGCAGCATGCTCTCGGGTCGATCGGCGGAGCGCATCGACCGGTTCTGGGGCCAGGCCCCGGGAGACATCGCGCCGGCCGGACGTGACGCCATCCGCCTCGATGCGATCGAGTACGGCAACGTGATGCTCGGCATCCAGCCCTCGATGGGCGTGCCCGGCGACCCGATGAAGCTGCTGTTCGAGAAGACCTTCACGCCGCACCACCAGTACGCCGGTTTCTATGCGTGGCTGAAGCAGGGCTGGAAGGCCGATGCGGTGATCCACGTCGGCATGCACGGGACGGCCGAGTGGATGCCGGGGCTGCAGGGTGCGCTGACCGCCGACTGCTGGCCGGACCAGCTGATGGGTGGTGTGCCGCATCTCTACCTGTATCCGCTCAACAACCCCGCGGAAGCGGCCATCGCCCGTCGCCGCAGCTACGCGACGATCATCAGCCACGCGGTGCCGCCGTACGCCCGCGCCGGCCTGTACAAGCAGCTCGCGCAGGCGCGCACCCGGCTCGAGGATCCCGACGATGCGCTCGAGGGGGCCTTGCCCGAGATGGTGCGGCGTGCCGATGAGCCGGTCGCCGAGTATCGCGGGCGCGTGGCGGCCTGGCTCGACCACATCGAGCAGCGGCTGATCCTCGACGGCTTGCACGTCTTCGGCCAGGCGCCGGATCGCAGCCGCATGCGCGCCCTGGTGGAAGCAGCGATGGACGTGCCGCGGCGTGGTGTGCCGGGCCTGCTGGCGCTGATGTCGCAGCGCGGCGTGCAGGATGCGGCCGCGCGATCGCTGCGCGATGCCCTGATCGATCGCAGCGTGATGGGTCGCGAGGACCCGGCGCGGGTGTGGGCATCGGTCTCCAGCGTCGCGCCGCCCGTCGAGCTGCCGCAGTTCATCCAGGAAGGGCGCGGCATCGTCACCGGCATGTCGCGCTGCGGCGAGGAGCTCGACGCCGTCATGCATGCGCTGGACGGCGGCTACATCCGTCCGGCCTACGGCGCCGATCCGGTGCGCTCGGGAGCCGGCGCGCTGCCCTCCGGGCGCAACATCCATGGCATCGATCCCTGGCGCCTGCCGAGTGATACCGCGCTGGAGCGCGGTCGGCGGATGGCCGAGATTCTGGTGCGTCAGCATCACGAGAAACACGGCGAATATCCGCGCACCGTGGCGCAGACCCTGTGGGCGATGGACACGATCAAGAGCGAGGGCGAGGGCATCGGCGTGGTGCTGGGCCTGGTCGGCGCCGAGCCTGAGCGCGACGGGCAGGGCAAGATCTTCCGCTTCGGGCTCGTGCCGCTGGAACAGCTCGGGCGTCCGCGCATCGACGTGCTGCTGGATGTGTCCTCGGTGTTCCGCGACACGCTGCAGATGAGCCTGGACCTCATGGACGACATGTTCCGCAGCGCCGCGCGGGCCGAGGAGCCAGAGGCGATGAACTTCATCCGCGCCAATACGCGGGCGGTGATGGCGCAGGGCAGCAGCTTCGAGGATGCGACAGCGCGCATCTTCACGCAGGCCAGGGGCCTGTACGGCACCGGCGTGGACGAGCTGATCGAGGAGACCCAGTGGGAGGAATCCTCGCAGCTGGCCGACATGTACATGAAACGCAATGCACACACCTACGGGGGCTCGCGCAACGGCGCGGCGGCGCCCGAGGTGCTGCGCGGCATGCTCGGTACCGTGGACCACGTGTTCCAGGCGATCGATTCGGTCGAGTATGGCCTGACGGACATGACTCACTATTACGGTCACAGCGGTGCGGTGCAGCTGGCGGCGACTCAGGCTCGGGGCGGGAAGAGCGTGCCCCTCAGCTATGCAGAGACTTTCACGGGTGAGGTCCACGTCAACGGTTCTGCTGAACTGCTGCGGGTCGAGGCACGCGCCAAGCTGCTGAATCCGAGGTGGTACGAATCCATGCTGGCGCACGGCCACAGCGGGGCCGCCGAAATCGGCAATCGGTTTACGCACCTGGTGGGCTGGGGCGCCGTCGGGCAGGTCGAGCAGTGGGTCTTCGACGATGCGGCGCGGACCTTCGTGCTCGACGACACGATGCGGCGGCGGCTCGAGGCGGCCAACCCGCAGGCCGCCCGCAACGCCGTGAGCCGTCTCATGGAGGCCAGTGGCCGCGCCATGTGGAAGGCCGACGAGGCCACGCTGGCGAAACTGCAGGCACTCTATGCGGACATCGAGGACCGGCTGGAGGGCGTCAGCGCAGCCGCGTGAAGCGGCCCCTCAGCGGTAGGTCAGCAGCGGCCGGAGTTCCGCCCGCTCGAGGTGCGGCACTGCGTTGAAGCTGTGCAGGCTGACGCGATCGCCGTCGTACTGCAGGCGCGTGATCGATGCGTTGTGGATCGACCACGACAGCTTGAGGGCGCCCGGGTCGTCCAGCCCGAGCACGTGGCCGACGGCTGCGCCGATGACCCCGGCGGAGGTGCAGACGGCGAAACGCCGCGCGCGTCCTTCCGATTTCATGAGGTCCTCCAGCCCGCGCGCGACCCGGGCGCGGAAGTCGTGCCAAGGTTCTAGGCCCGGACCGTCGAGTCCCCCGGCCACCCACGCGAGGCTGGCCGATTCCAGCCAGCGCTGGAAGCTCCGGGCATCGCGCGAGGCGGTGCTGGCAGGGCTCGCATGACGCCGCAGGATTGCCTCTGCGTCGTATTCGTTGAATTCGGGTCGGTGACCCACGCCGAGTCCCGTGCCGTCAGCGAGTATGGCCGCGGTCTCCCGCTGCCGCCGCAGCACGCCGCTGAAGATCGCGTCGAGTGATTCGCCCGCGGACTCGAAGTGCTGGCGCAGATACCGCACCTGCAGCGCGCCATTCTCCGAGAGGCGGTCGTAGTCGTCGGTGCCGAAGCAGGCCTGGCCGTGCCGGATCAGGTAAACGGTGCTCATGGGGCGCCGATTCTAAGGCAAGCGAGCCGCGCTGCGCGCCGCCACCGGGTGCGATAGTGCCGGCCCGTACCTTTTTCATATTGTTTGGGCGCAGCGGATCGCGGAGAATCCGG
>CAJACZ010000203.1 GCA_903938365.1 uncultured Pseudomonadota bacterium
GAAGAAGAGATCCATCAGCCAGGTCTTGCCGCGCCCGACGCTGCCCCACAGGTACACGCCGCGCACCGCGGCGCCGTGCCCCGGCAGCCCCGAGAACCGCGTCAGCAGCCGGGCGGCCATCGAGCGCCGCTCGGCCCGGCTCAGGTCGGTGCGCAGGCGCTCCAGGTGCTGCAGCGCCGCGAGCTGCGCCGGGTCGTGCGTGAAGCCGCCGGCGGCCGCGGCACTCGCGTACCTCTGCTCCAGTACTCTGGCTCCAGCCTCGGCGGCCATCAGGAGGCGAGTTCGGGAAGGTTCCGGAACAGCTCGAGCGCCTGCGGGTTGGCGAGCGCGTCCGTGTTCGTCACCGCGAGGCCCTGCACCACGTTGCGCACGGCCAGTTCGACGATCTTGCCGCTCAGCGTGCGCGGAATGTCGGCGACACGGACGATCTTCGCGGGCACGTGCCGGGGCGTGGTGTTGCGGCGGATGGTGTCGCGGATCCGTCGCTGCAGCGCCTCATCCAGCTCGACGCCGTCGCGCAGCCGGACGAACAGCACCACGCGCACGTCGTCGTCCCAGTCCTGGCCGATGCAGATCGACTCCAGCACTTCCGGCAGCGTCTCGACCTGCCGGTAGATCTCGGCGGTGCCGATGCGCACGCCGCCGGGGTTGAGCACCGCATCGGAGCGTCCGTGGATCACGACGCCGCCGTGCGCAGTGATGGCAGCGTAGTCGCCGTGGTGCCACAGGCCCGGGAACCGTTCGAAGTAGGCCGCGCGGTAGCGCGAGCCATCCGGGTCGTTCCAGAAGCCGAGGGGCATGGAGGGGAACGGGCGGGCACAGCACAGCTCGCCCTTCTCACCGACTGGCAGCGGCGCTCCGGACGCATCGACGATGCTCACGTCCATCCCGAGCCCGAGGCACTGGATCTCGCCGCGGTACACCGGGAGGGTCGGGTTGCCGAGACAGAAGCACGAAACGATGTCCGTGCCGCCCGCGATCGAGGCAAGCAGCACCTCGGGCTT
The DNA here is from genome assembly GCA_903938365.1 of uncultured Pseudomonadota bacterium. Classification (GTDB taxonomy): domain Bacteria; phylum Pseudomonadota; class Gammaproteobacteria; order Steroidobacterales; family Steroidobacteraceae; genus UBA964. Next base: position 1,005 of record CAJACZ010000203.1, read on the forward strand.
GACGTCGCGATAGACGAATTCGAAGCCCTCGGGGGCCAGCGGCGACCCCGTGGAGAGCACCGTGCGCAGGGCGTGCAGGTCCACTTCCTGCCGGGGTCGATAACCGGACTTCTCGAGGCTCGCGAGATACTTGGCGCTGGTGCCGAAGATCGTCACGTGTTCGTCCGCGGCCATGCGCCACAGCACGCCCGGGTCGGGATGGAACGGCGAACCCTCGTACAGCAGCAGCGTCGCGCCCGTCGCGAGGCCGCTCACCAGCCAGTTCCACATCATCCAGCCGCAGGTGGTGAAGTAGAACAGGCGGTCCGGACGGCGCAGGTCCGTGTGCAGCAGATGCTCCTTGAGGTGCTGCAGCAGCGTGCCGCCCGCGCCGTGCACGATGCACTTGGGTTTGCCCGTGGTGCCGGAGGAATACAGCACGTAGAGCGGATGGTCGAAGGGCAGGCGCGCGAAGCCCGGCTTGGCGCCGCGCTGCCCGAAGGCCTCGAACCACACGGCATCGCGCAGCGCGCCGGTGTCGCGCGTCGCATCGCCGACATAGGGCACGACCACCACGCGCCTGACCGATGGCAGCTGCGCCAGCACTCCGGAGATCGGCCCCAGCGAGTCCAGGGTCTTGCCGGCGTAGAAATACCCGTCCGCCGTGAAGAGCACCTTCGGTTCGATCTGGCCGAAACGGTCCAGTACGCCCGGGATGCCGAAATCGGGGGAGCAGGAGGACCAGATGGCGCCTAGGCTCGCGGTGGCGAGCATGGCGATGACGGTCTCGGGCAGGTTCGGCATGAAGCCCGCGACCCGGTCCCCGGGACCGACCCCGCAGTCGCGCAGGCCCGCCGCGATGCGTCCGACCTCGGCATGCAGTTGACGGTACGACAGCATGCGGCGCGAGCCGCGCTCATTGAAGAACACCAGCGCCGGCTGGTCGTCGCGGAAGTGCAGCAGGTTCTCGGCGAAATTCAGCCGTGCGCCGGGAAACCAGCGCGCGCCCGGCATGCGGTCCCCATCGACGAGCGGCGGACCCGAACCCCAGTCGGCCCGGACGTCGGCAAAGTGCGCGAACTCCGTCCAGAATTCGCCCGGCTGTTCCACCGACCAGCGGTGCAGCGCGGCGTAGTCGGGGACCCGCACGCCCTGTCGGGCCTCGACGCACGCCCTGAAGCGCGCCATGTTCGAGGCCGCGACACGCTCCTCATCCGGTCGCCAGAGTGGCTTGTCCATGGCGTGCGCCCCGCTCAGAGGGACTGATAGATGGGGCCCGACCCGCCCTCGGGCGTCGTCCAGTCGATGATCTGGTAGGGGTCCTTGATGTCGCAGGCCTTGCAGTGCACGCAGTTGGCGGCATTGATCTGCAGGCGCTTGCCGCCCTGGCCGTCATCCACCATCTCGTAGACGCCCGCGGGGCAGAAGTTCTGGCACGGGTTGCCGTACTCGGTGGCGCAGGTGGTCGCACACACGTTCGGATCCCGCACCTTCAGGTGCACAGGCTGGTTCTCCTCGTGGGAGTTGTTCGAGAGGAACACCGAGGCCAGTCGGTCGCGGGGCGGCAGGCTGCGATCCACCCAGCCGCGCTCCGGCGATTCGTATTCGTCGAGGCGCGCCGTCTCGGCGTGCGCGGCCTTGTTCGCAAGGGTCCATGGCGTGCGTCCTGCGAGCGCGGTCTCGAGCGCTGCATTGGCCAGACCGAACCAGAGGCCGCGCTTGAACCCGGGCTTGATGTTGCGGACCTTGCGCAGTTCCTGTCCGCCCGGCGAAGCCCGCCAGCGCGCGTCGAAGCCCGCCGTGGCCTGTGCCTCGGAGAGGTGTTCCGCGGCGAGCATGCCGCTGCGCATGGCCTGGTGGACGCCCTTGATCTTGGGCACGTTGAGCGTGCCGCCTGCGTCGCCGATCAGCAGGGCGCCCGGCATGTCGAGCCGCGGCGTGGACTGCCAGCCGCCCGCCGAGATGGTGCGCGCGCCCGCCGCCAGGATCTCGCCGCCCTCGAGCAGCGGGCGGATCGACGGATGGTGCTTGAACTGCTGAAAGGCCTCGAAGGGCTTGAGACGCGGATCCCGGTAGTCGAGGCCGACCACGTAGCCGATGTAGACCCGGTTGCGATCCAGGTGATAGAGGAAACTGCCGCCATAGGTGCCGGAGTCCATCGGCCAGCCGATGGAGTGCTGGATCAGCCCGGGCTCGACCCTGCCCTCGGGCAGCTGCCAGAGCTCCTTGAAACCGAGCCCATAGGTCTGCGGGTCGCAGTCCGCATCGAGTGCGAACCGCTTCACCAGTTGCTTGGTGAGACTGCCGCGGCAGCCTTCGGCGAGGACGGTGAACCGCGCGCGGATTTCCGGGCCGGGTGCGAAGTTGGGGCCGTGTTCGCCGCTCTTTTCGATGCCCATGTCGCCGATCTGCACGCCGGCGACCGAGCCGTCCGCGTTGAACAGCGGCTGTGCGCCGGCGAAGCCCGCGAACACGTCGACGCCGAGCGCCTCGGCCTTCTGCGCGAGGAAGGGCGTCAGCAGCCCGAGGGACAGGATGACGTTGCCGGCGTTGTGCTGCTGCGGCGGCGTCGGGAGCCGGATGCTGCCCTTGCGCGTAAGCAGCGAGAACTCGTCGCGCTTGGCGGGTACGCAGATGGCGGGCGGCGAATCACGCCACTCCGGCGCCAGTTCGTCTAGCGGGCCGCATTCCACCACGGCGCCCGAGAGCGCCTGCGCGCCCACGGCCGAGGCCTTCTCGAGGAGGCACACGCTGAGGCCGGGCTGCAGCTGTTTGAGGCGGATGGCGCAGGCCACGCCCGCCGGACCTGCCCCGACCACGAGCACGTCGTATTCCATCACGTCGCGTTCGATCACCTCAGACATGGCGCGTCCTTTTACCTGGGCTGCATGCGGATCGCGCCATCGAGGCGGATCGTCTCGCCGTTGAGCATGGGGATCTCGAAGATCGACTCGACCAGACGGGCGTATTCCTCGGGGCGTCCCAGCCGCGAAGGGAAGGGCACCTGGCGGCCGAGGGATTCCTGCACTTCGGGCGGCATGCTGCCGACCATCGGAGTGTGGAAGATGCCCGGCGCGATCGCCATCACGCGTATGCCGAAAGCGGCGAATTCACGCGCAAGCGGCAGCGTCATGCCGGCGATACCTGCCTTGGTGGCCGAGTAGGCCGCCTGGCCGATCTGCCCCTCGAAGGCGGCCACCGAAGCCGTGTGGACGATCAGGCCACGCTCGCCGTCGGCATTCGGCTCGTTGCGCTGCATCAGCGCCGCAGCGGCCTTGTCGCACAGGAAAGTGCCGATCAGGTTGATGTGGACCACCTTCGCGAAGAAATCCCCCGCCATCGGGCCGTTCCGGCCCAGCACCCGGCCGGCACCGATGACTCCCGCGCAGTTGACCAGCAGGTTGATGCCGCCCATGGCGGCGGCGGCGGCTTCCATCGAGGCATCGACCTCGGCTTCGGAGGTCACATCGCAGCGCTGGAAGCGGGCGCGCTCGCCGATGGCAGCGGCAGCCCTCTGGCCCGGGCCCTCCTGGACGTCGAGCAGGGTTACCTGGCCGCCGCGTGCGGCGATGTGCTGCGCCACGGCCTGGCCCAGCCCGGAGGCGGCGCCGGTGACGACGGCGCGGGCATCAGAGATATTCATGAAGGCTCCCGAAAAGGTGCGCGGTGAAAATGCAGTAGAGCACAGGCACTCAGAGCATCTCCAGCGCGATAGCGGTGGCTTCGCCCCCGCCGATGCAGAGCGACGCGACGCCGCGCTGCCCGCCGCGGCGCGCCAGTGCATGCAGCAGGGTGGTCACGATGCGCGCGCCGGTGGCACCGACCGGATGGCCGAGGGCGCAGGCACCGCCGTGGACGTTGAGCCGCGCGTGGTCGAGACCCAGTTCGTGCTGCGCCGCCATGGCGACTCCCGCGAAGGCTTCGTTGACTTCGTACAGGTCCACGTCGCCGGCGGCCCAGCCCGTGCGTTCGAACAGCTTGCGGATCGCGCCCGTCGGTGCGGTCGTGAACCATTCCGGCGCCTGCGCATGGCTGGTGTAGGACACCACCCGCGCCAGCGGCTTGAGGCCGCGCGCGCGCGCAGCGGACTCGCTCATCAGCACGACGGCCGACGCGCCATCCGAGATCGACGAGGAACTGGCGGCCGTCACGGTTCCGTCCTTGCGGAAGGCCGGCTTGAGCTGCGGGATGCGCGCGATGTCGCAGGTGAACGGTGTCTCGTCGCGTGACACCACTACCTCGCCCTTGCGGCCCTTGACGGTCACCGGCGCGATTTCCGCCTCGAACAGGCCGCCTTCGACCGCGAGCAGCGCACGGCGCACCGACTCGGCCGCGAAGGCATCCTGCGCCTCGCGCGTGAACCCGTACTTGTCGGCGGTGGCCTCCGCGAAGCAGCCCATCAGCTGGCCGTCCCACGGGCTCTGCAGTCCGTCGTAGAACATGTGGTCGAGGATCTCGCCGTGCCCCATGCGGTAGCCGCCGCGCGCCTTGAGCAGCAGGTAGGGCGCGTTGGTCATCGATTCCAGCCCGCCCGCAAGCACCGTGTGTACATCGCCGGAGCGGATCTGGTCGGCGGCCATCATGATGGCCTTGAGGCCGGAGCCGCACATCTTGTTGATGGTCGTGGCCGGGGTGCTCGTCGGGATGCCGGCGGCGATCGCCGCCTGTCGCGCGGGAGCCTGGCCGAGGCCGGCAGGCAGCACGCAGCCCATGATGACTTCCTGGATGTCCGCGGGCTGCAGGCCCGATGCGGCGATCGCCGCTGCGGCTGCCGTGGCGCCGAGCTGCGGGGCAGTGGCCCCGGCGAGCACGCCCTGGAAGGCACCGATGGGGGTTCGTTTGGCAGCAACGATTACGACGGAGTCGGTCATTTAAATGTTCCTGAAGTTCAGACGCGGCCGAGTCTATCCAAGACCAGGCCCCGCGCCTACTGCACTGCATACAACCGAGACGCAAGTCTGGTGCGGGCGCCCGCGAACAGCGCTGTGTTAAGTTTTCAGCCATGAACGACTCCCTCGGTGGCGACACTTTCCGGCGCGTGGCGATGCTCGCGGGGCCCCTCGCGGCGGCCGGGACCTGGGCGTGGGCGCTCGCCTCGGGTGGCACGACCGCGGTGGCCCTCGTGGGTGCCCTCACCGTGCTGGTCGCGCTGTGGTGGATCTTCGAGCCGGTGCCGATTCCCTTCACCTCGATGCTGCCGCTGGCGGTGCTGCCGGTGGCGGGCGTGCTCACTGCGGCGGAGGTCGCGGAGGCTTACGGCAACCCGATCATCCTGCTGCTGCTCGGCGGCTTCATGCTGAGCCAGGCGCTCACCAAGTCCGGGGTGCACCGGCGGCTCGCGCTCGGCATGCTCTCGCTGGTCGGCGGCCGCGGCGGTCGCAGCCTCGTGTTTGGCTTCATGCTGGCGGGCGCGCTGCTCAGCATGTGGATCTCCAACACGGCCGCCTGCCTGATGCTGCTGCCCATCGCGCTGGCGACCCTCGAGCAGTCGCGCAGCCGCCGCCTCGACGTCGCCGTGCTGCTGGGCATCACCTACGGCACCAGCGTGGGGGGCATGGGCACGCCGATCGGCACACCGCCGAATCTCATATTCATCGAGTCCTACCGCAACGCCACCGGGATCACGGTAGGTTTCACGGAGTACATGGCCTGGACGCTGCCCGTCCTGCTGTTGTTCCTGCCGCTGATCGGCCTCTGGCTGTCGCGGAACCTCGGTCGCGGCGAACTGCTCGTGCTGCCGCCCCAGGGGCCGTGGCGCGCCGAGGAAGTGCGCGTGCTCTCGCTGTTCGCGCTGGTGGCGCTGGCCTGGGTGACCCGCATCGAACCCTTCGGTGGCTGGACCGCGTGGCTCGGGCTGCCGGGACTCAACGACGGATCCATCGCCTTGTTCGGCTGCATCCTGATGGCCATGGTGCCGGACGGGCAGGGCGGCCGGCTGCTCGACTGGGAAAACGCCGTGAAAATCCCCTGGGGCATCCTGCTGCTGTTCGGGGGTGGCATCGCGCTGGCGGCGGGTTTCGAGAACTCGGGCCTGACCGACCTGATGGCCGGGGTCCTGGGCTCCGGTATCGCGGGGCTTTCGATCGTCGTCGTCGTCGCGATCATCTGCCTGTTCGTGACCTTCCTGACCGAGCTCACCTCGAACACGGCGACCGCTACGCTGCTGATGCCCATCGTCGGTGCGGCGGCGATCGGTGCGCAGCTGGACCCGCTGCCGCTGATGCTCGCCACGTCGCTGAGCGCGAGCTGCGCGTTCATGTTGCCAGTGGCCACCGGGCCTAATGCCGTGGTCTTCGGCGCGGGCCGCATGCGCGTCGCCGACATGGCGCGCGAAGGCCTGGTCGTCAACCTGATCGGCGTGGTGGTGATCACCGGCGTGATCGGATTCCTGCTGACCTGATCGGCGCAGCGGTCAGGCGGCGCGGTCAGGCGGCGAGGTCGGGTTCGTCGAGCTGCTCGAGGATCATCCGCCGGCATCGATCCCGCAGTTCGGTCGCGGCGGTATCGGCGCCCGGTTCCGTGGACGCTGACTGTGCTTCGAGGAAATCCACTTCGATGCGCCCCGGCCTCGGCAGCAGGTGTGCGCTCGGCAGCAACGCCCGCGAACCGCGAATGACCGTCGGCACCACCGGGCAGCCGGCGCGCGTGGCGGCGACGAAGGCGCCGGTGTGGAACTTCAGCAGCCCGGGCTCGTGGAAGAAGGTTCCCTCGGGAAAGAACACCATCGGCTGCCCGCCCGTCGCGCTGCGCAGCACGCGGCGCGCATCGAGCCCGCCGCGGTGCCGGTTGAAGCGCTCGACGAATTCCGTGCCGATACGCCGCAGCAGCAGGCCCGCGAGGGGGAAGGCGTCCATCTCCCGCTTCACCACATAGGCAAAGCGTGGCGGCAGCGCCGCCTTCATGATGACCCCGTCGAGGTAACTGGCGTGGTTCGCCACCACCACGCACTGCCCGGCGGGCAGCGTCTCGAGGCCGCGCACGTGCAGCGGCATGCCGGCGAGGCGCATGAAGATCCGCGCGCCGCGCCGCGTCGCGCGCCGCCGTCTTTCGAGCCCGGGCAGCACCAGGACGCTCGCGAGTGTGAGCAACGCGATGATCGTGAAGACCGTCCACGCGTAAACGCCATACACCGCGTAGGCTCCGCGGGCGATCCAGTGTTCCGGTCGCGCGGGTTCCGGTGTGAAAGCCATGTTCATGTCGGGGATTCTGTGACTCAGTTCTCTTTATGTTAACGCCTCTGGCGGCTTGTGAAGGTTGTCACATCGCGGCGCCGGTCTGCTTCGCATACTGGCCCGCAATACCGAGGCACACCACGTCATGAATTCCGTCCTGAAAGTTCCTCTCGACAAGGCCCCCGTGCTGGATCCCGCCGATCCGGCCGTGCTGCGCTTCCTGGACGCGGTGTGGATGGAGCGCGGCCTCTCGGCCAACACGCTCGCGGCCTACCGGGCCGACCTCACGGCGCTCAGCCGCTGGCTCGTCAGCGAACACGGCATGCCCATCCTGCGCACCACGCGTGCGGAACTGCTGGGGTTCATCGCGTGGCGCGTCGAATGCGGGGCGCGACCGCGTTCCACCGCGCGCCAGCTGTCTTCTTTCCGCCGCTTCTTCCGGCATGTGCTCCGCGAGGGCCAGGTCCGTGAGGATCCCACCGCGCACATCGCCATGCCCAAGATCGGCCGCTCGCTGCCCAAGTCACTGTCCGAAGAAGAAGTCGAGTCGCTGCTGTCCGCGCCGCTGGTCAGCGATCCGCTGGGCCACCGCGACCGCACCATGCTCGAAGTGCTCTACGCGACGGGCCTGCGCGTGTCGGAACTGGTCAGCCTCAAGTACAACCAGGTGAACCTCAACCAGGGCGTGATCCGGGTGCTGGGCAAGGGCAACCGGGAGCGCCTGATCCCGCTCGGCGAGGAATCCGTGCGCTGGCTGCACGAGTTCACCGCGGGCGCCCGGAACGAAATCCTGCTCGACCGCAGCACTGACTACCTGTTCCCGACGCGACGCGGCGACCGCATGACGCGCCAGGCCTTCTGGCACATCATCAAACGCTATGCGCGCAAGTCGAGCATCGACAAGGATCTCTCGCCGCACACCCTGCGGCACGCCTTTGCGACGCACCTGCTGAACCATGGTGCCGACCTGCGCGTGGTGCAGATGCTGCTCGGTCACAGCGACCTCTCGACCACGCAGATCTACACGCATGTAGCCCGCGAGCGCATGAAGGAACTGCACTCCCAGCATCACCCGCGCGGCTGAGCCGTGCGGGGCCGCGCCGGGCCGTTCTGCTAGACTCCGGGGCGGGAAAGCATTGCGCAGCGAACCTTTCGCCGCGCGGCCTGTCCCATGCTCAGCCCTCCCAACGATCAAGCGACGGACCCGCGCCCCATGAAGTGCCTGTCAGCCTGCCTCCTGCTGTTGCTCGCCACCCCGTTCGCCGCGCTGGCCGCCGATGCGCCGCCGCGTGCCGCAGCCGCGGCTCCCAAGGCCGATCCCCGCGCCGAACTTGCACGCAGGATTCCCGGCTCCAAGGCCGAGGACTTCCGCCCCTCGCCCGTTCCGGGGCTGTACGAACTGGCGCAGGGCGCCGAGATCGTCTACGTCACCAGCGACGGCAAGTACGCCTTCGCGGGTGACCTGTACGACCTCAACGACGACACCAACCTCAGCGAGCGTCGCCGGCGCGATTCCCGCCTGGCGCTGATCAGCGGCGTGCCCGAGGCGCAGATGCTGGTGTTCTCGCCCAAGGATCCGAAGTACACGATCACCGTGTTCACCGACATCGATTGCGGCTACTGCCGCAAGCTGCACGGCGAGATGGCCAAGTACAACGAACTGGGCATCCGCGTGCGGTACCTGTTCTACCCGCGCACCGGGCCTGCCACCGAATCCTGGGACAAGGCCGTGTCGGTCTGGTGCTCTCCCAACCGCAACGATTCCTTCACGCGCGCGAAGCGCGGCGAGATGATCCGCGCCGCCAAGTGCGGCAGTTCGCCGGTGGAGCGGGACTTCGAACTGGGGCAGGAGATGGGCCTGCGGGGCACCCCGGCCATCCTGCTGTCGAATGGCGACATGGTGCCCGGCTATGTCGCACCGGCCGCGCTCGCCAAGCGCCTCGAGACGCTCGGCCGCTGAGCGGACCATGCGCTGCGCGGGGCGCGGGCACCGCGCCGCGCGTTCAGCGCTGCAGCAGTTTCAGCTTGCCCGGCTTGCCTTCCCAGTCCTTGGCGTCCGCAGGCGCGTCGCCTTTCTCGGTGATCACCGGCCAGCCCTTCGCCAGTTCAGCGTTGAGCGCCTTGAACTGTTCCTGCCCGGTGGGCAGTTCGTCCTCGGAGTAGATGGCTTCCGCCGGGCACTCGGGCTCGCAGAGCGTGCAGTCGATGCACTCGTCCGGGTCGATGACCAGGAAATTCGGCCCCTCGTGGAAACAGTCCACGGGGCAGACTTCGACACAATCCATGTACTTGCACTTGATGCAGTTTTCAGTGACCACGAACGTCATGGGCGGACCTTGCGGAAGCAGTAATTGTGAGTAGGCGCCGCATGCAGCGGCTGCCCTATATTGCCACGACTGCGCCCCGGTCGCAGCGGTGCCATGGGCACGCGCAGACCCTAGGGTGCGCGACGGTTGAACTCGGCGAAATGGTGCTGCTCGAGGCCGGCTGACCGGTCCTCCAGGTAGCGGCGCAGGGTGAAGTCCGTGCTGGCGAAGGCAATGTCCTGCCACGGGATCTGTTCGGGCGTGACCAGCTGCACTTCCAGGCTCTCGGGCCCGGCCCCGATGTCCAGCGAGCGCAGTTTCGCCCTGAAGAACACGTGGACCTGGTGCGCGTGGATCACGTGCACGATGGCCAGCAGCGAGCCGATCTCCACGTCGGCGAGGGCTTCTTCCTGGGATTCGCGCGCGGCGGCCTGCTGCAGGGTCTCGCCGTTTTCCATGAAGCCTGCCGGGATGGTCCAGTAGCCGACCCGCGGCTCGATCGCCCGCTTGCAGATCAGGATGCGGCCCTCGTATTCCGGCACGCAGCCGACCACCAGCTTGGGGTTCTGGTAGTGGATGGTCGCGCAGGAAGGGCACACGTGCCGGGGCAGATGCTCGCCCTCGGGGATGCGCAGGACCACCGGGGTGCCACAGTTGCTGCAGTAGTTCATTTGGGTCGCGCAGTTGGTGCCGGGAGAGGGAATCGAACCCACACTCTGTTGCCAGAACCGGATTTTGAGTCCGGCGCGTCTACCAGTTCCGCCATCCCGGCCGGAGTGCGGAGTATAGGAGATTCCGCGGCCGATCTTGGACCCCCAGCGGCAGAAAATCCGTGAAAGGCCTGCTCGCGTTCCCTAACATGCCGCCCCGTGAACCTAGCCGACTTTGATTTCGAACTCCCGCCGGAGCTGATCGCCCAGCGTCCGCTGCCCGAGCGCGCCGGATCCCGGCTGCTCGCCGTCGCTCCGGCGTCCGGCGGCCTGCGCGACCTCGCGTTCACGGATTTCCCGTCGTTGCTCGAGCCCGGCGACCTGCTGGTGTTCAACGATACGCGGGTGGTGCCGGCACGCCTGTTCGGGCGCAAGCCGACGGGCGGGCGCGTCGAGATCCTGCTTGAGCGCCCGGCCGGCGGATCCTCCGCGTGGGTCCACATGAAGGCGAGCAAGGCGCTGCGGCCCGGCCAGCAGATCCAGACCGCAGGCGGTGAACTCGTGGTGCGCGGCCGCGATGGCGACCTCTTCGAGATCGAGTTGCCGCAGCCGGCACTGGAGTTCTTCGCGCAGTACGGCCAGGTGCCCCTGCCGCCCTATATCGAGCGCGAACCGGACGCCGGCGACCTGGATCGCTACCAGAGCGTGCTCGCCCGCGTGCCGGGTGCCGTCGCGGCGCCCACTGCGAGCCTGCATTTCGACCTGGCTACGCTGGCGCGGCTGGATGCGGCGGGCGTGCGTCGCGCCTGCGTCACGCTCCACGTGGGCTCCGGGACCTTCCAGCCGGTGCGCGACGACAACCTGGCGACGCACCGCATGCATGCCGAGTTCATCGAGGTCCCTGCGGAAACCTGCGCCGCGGTGGCCGAAGCGCGGCGTGCCGGCAGACGCGTGGTCGCCATCGGCACCACGGTGGCGCGTGCGCTCGAGTCGGCGGCGCAGGGCGGCGAACTGCGGCCCTTCCGCGGCGACACCTCAATCTTCATCCGGCCGGGCTTCGAGTGGCGGGTGGTCGATGCGCTGCTGACCAATTTCCACCTGCCGCGCTCGACCCTGCTGATGCTGGTCAGTGCGCTCGCCGGGCTCGACACGATCCGCGGCGCCTACGCCCACGCGGTCGAGCGCCGGTACCGCTTCTTCAGTTACGGTGATGCCATGTATCTGGTCCGCCATGCCGCGGGGAGTGGCGCATGAGCCTCCGCTACGAGTTGATCGCGACCGACGGCGCAGCGCGGCGTGGCCGCGTGCATGCGCGGCACGGCACCATCGAGACGCCCGCCTTCATGCCCGTGGGCACCTACGGCACGGTCAAGGCCATGACCCCCGAGGAACTCGAGGGCCTGGGCGCCGAGATCGTACTCGGCAACACCTTCCACCTCATGCTGCGGCCCGGCGCCGACGTCGTCGCCGAGCTCGGGGGGCTGCACCGCTTCATGCACTGGCAGCGGCCGATCCTCACCGATTCCGGCGGCTTCCAGGTGTTCAGCCTCGCCAAACTGCGCAAGATCAGCGAGGAGGGCGTGCGCTTCCGTTCGCCGATCGACGGCAGCGAGGTGCGGCTGACGCCCGAGGACTCCATGGACGTGCAGCGCAAGCTCGGCTCGGATATCGCCATGATGTTCGACGACTGCACCGCCTGGCCGGCCACGCACGACGGTGCGCGCGCCTCGATGGAGCGTTCGATGCGCTGGGCGAAGCGCTGCCATGCCCAGTACTACCGCGACGAGCCGCCCGGTGACCTGTTCGGCATCGTCCAGGGCGGGATGTACGGTGATCTGCGTCGCGAGTCGCTGGACGCGCTGCTCGAGCTCGATCTGCCGGGCCTCGCGGTGGGCGGGCTGGCCGTCGGGGAGCCCGAACCGGAGCGGCTCCGGGTGCTCGAGGAGCTCCTGCCGCACATGCCGGCGGACCGCCCGCGCTACCTCATGGGCGTCGGGCGTCCCGAGGACATCGTCGCCGCGGTGCAGCGCGGCGTCGACATGTTCGATTGCGTGATGCCCACCCGGCACGCCCGCAACGGCCACCTGTTCACCTCGACCGGGGTGATCAACATCCGCAACGCCGTGCACCAGCGGGACCCGGGGCCGATCGATCCGGCCTGCGCCTGCTATACCTGCCGGAACTATTCCCGCGCCTACCTGCGGCACCTGGATCGCTGCAAGGAGATCCTCGGGTCGCGGCTGAATACCATCCACAACCTGCATTTCTACCTCGACCTCATGCGCCGGCTCCGCGAGGCCATCGAGGCGGGGCGGCTGGAGGCCTTCGTGCGGGAGTTCCTCGCGCTCAGGCAGGCTCCGGCGCCTGTGGCATAATCGCCGCCCATTCACGCCCGCCGGACCGGATTCCGGCGGTCAACCCCCAGAAGCGAGGACGCAAGCGCCATGAACGGATTGATCCCCGAAGCCCATGCCCAGGCCGCTGGAGCCGCCGCCGGCAGCCAGCTCGCGCCCCTCCTGATGATGGTGCTGTTCATCGTCATCTTCTACTTCCTGCTGATCCGTCCGCAGCAGAAGAAGGCCAAGGAACACCAGTCGATGCTGACCAAGCTGTCCGCGGGCGACGAGATCGTCACCGCCGGCGGGATCCTCGGGCGCGTCACGGAGGTCTCCGACCACTTCGTGACCGTCGAGATCGCCGACGGCGTGCGCATCAAGATCCAGAAGTTCCAGGTCACCTCGCTGATGCCCAAGGGAACGCTCAAGGGCGCCTGAGCCCCGGCACCCCGGCCCAAAGCCCCCCAAACGCGGATACCCCATGCTCGAATTCGCCCGCTGGAAGTACTACCTCATCGCTGCCGTGCTGGCGCTGGGGCTGCTGTTCGCGCTGCCCAACGTGTTCGGCGAGGACGCCGCACTGCAGGTCGCGCGCAAGGACCGGGTGGCCATCGACGATGCAGCCCGGAAGTCCGTCGAGGAATTCCTCAAGGGCAGGGGTGTCGAGGCTTCCCGCAGCTACGTCGACCAGGGGCGGCTCATGCTGCACTTCGCCGACGTGCCCGTGCAGCTCAAGGCGCGCGATGCGGTCAACGAGTCGCTGGGCCGCGAATACGTCACGGCGCTGTCCTTCGCCTCGCGGGCACCGGACTGGCTGCGCGGGATCGGCCTGCGGCCGATGCCGCTGGGCCTCGACCTGCGCGGTGGCCTCTACCTGCTCTACCAGGTTAACGTCGAAGGCGCCGTGGCGCAGCTGCTCGAGGTCTACGAACAGGACTTCCGGCGGGTGCTGACGCAGGACAAGCTGCTGTTCACGGATGTCGTGCAGGTGTCCGAGGGCAGCGAGCGACCCAACGGGATCCGCGTGCTGCTGCCTGCGGGCGCAGATGCCGACGCGGCCCGGACGGCGCTGCGCCGCGTGCTGCCCGACCTCAGCTACACGAGCCGCGAAGAGTCCACGGGACCCGTGATCCAGGCCGTGCTCACGCCGGCCCAGATCAAGGAGCGCCAGGACTACGCGATCCAGCAGAACCTCACGACGCTGCGCAACCGCGTGAACGAGCTCGGCGTGTCCGAGCCGATCGTGCAGCGCCAGGGCCTGGACCGCATCGCCGTGCAGCTGCCCGGCGTCCAGAACTCCGCCGAGGTCAAGGACATCCTGGGCAAGGTCGCCACCCTCGAGTTCCGCCTGGTCGACGTGCAGAACAGCGTCGCCGAGGCCGTGCAGCGCGGCAGGGCGCCGCTCGGGTCCAAGCTCTATGAGGACAAGGACGGCCAGCCCGTGCTGCTCAAGCGCGACATCATCGTCACGGGTGACCAGCTGGTCGACGCCACGACCGCCGCGACCCAGGACGGGCCCGGCGTGTCCGTGAAGCTCGATGCGCTCGGCGGCGAAGAAATGCTCCGCACGACCCGCGCCAACCTCAAGAAGCCGATGGCCGTGCTGTTCATCGAGCAGCGGCGCGAAGAGATCGAAGTCGGCGGCCAGAAGGTCCAGCGCGACATCAAGGAAGAGAAAGTCATCAACACGGCCACGATCCAGGGCGTGTTCTCGAACACCTTCCAGATCACCGGGCTGGGCCAGAACGAGGCCCGCGAACTGGCCCTGCTGCTGCGGGCGGGCGCGCTCGCCGCCCCGATCTTCGTGGTCGAGGAGCGGGCCGTCGGCCCGGCGCTCGGCAAGGAAAACATCGAAAAGGGCGTGCGCGCCCTCGTCATCGGCATGGCCCTGCTGTTTGTGTTCATGCTCGCCTATTACCGGGTCTTCGGGGTCGTCGCCAACCTCGTGCTGCTGGCGAACGTGGTCCTGCTCGCGGCGCTGCTGACGGCCTTCAAGGCTGCGCTGTCGCTGCCGGGCATCGCCGGCATGGTGCTGACCGTCGGCATGGCGGTTGACGCCAACGTGCTGATCTACGAGCGCATCCGCGAGGAACTGCGCAACGGCGTC
>CAJACZ010000204.1 GCA_903938365.1 uncultured Pseudomonadota bacterium
ATGCCGCACTCCGCGATGGGGGTGTCCAGCACGCGGTGCTTGCCGTGCTTGCGCTGCAGGCCATCGGTCACGCGGAACACGCCGCCGAAGTAGCCGATATCCTGGCCGAGCAGCACGACCGACGGATCACGTTCGAGCATCACGTCCATGGCCGAGTTGAGCGCCTGCACCATGTTCATGCGGGCCATGTTCAGCGCTCCCCGCCGCGCGGCGCACCGACCCCGGCGAGTTCGGCCGCCAGCTGTTCGCGCTGCTGCGCGAGATGGGGCGGCAGCTCACGGAAGACGTCGTCGAACATCAGCATCGGGTCGAGGCGCGGACCCTCGGTCATCGAACCCTGCGCGATCGCCTCCTTCCAGGCTGCCGCGAGCTGTTCGTCCACTTCGCGCAGCAGCGCGTCATGCCGCTCGTCCGACCACTCGCCCAGGGCCGTCAGATGCGCCCGCAGGCGCTGCACCGGATCACCCAGCGGCCAGAACTGACTGTCGTCGCCGGGGCGGTAGCGCGAAGGATCATCGCTGGTCGAGTGCGCGCCGGCGCGATACGTCACGTGCTCGATCAGCGTGGGTCCGTGGCCACCGCGCGCCCGCTCGGCCGCCCAGCGGGTCACGGCGTGGACGGCCAGGAAGTCATTGCCGTCGACGCGCAGGCCGGCGACGCCGATGCCCGGGCCGCGCGCCGCAAAGGAGCGCTGCTCGCCGCCTGCGAACCCCTGGAAGGTGGAGATCGCCCACTGGTTGTTGACGACGTTCAGCAGCACCGGGGCGCGATACACCTTGGCGAACAGCAGCGCCTGGTAGAAATCCGCCTCGGCCGTGCTGCCCTCCCCCAGCCAGGTGCTGGCGAGGTGCGAGTCGCCCTTGATCGCCGCGGCCATCGCCCAGCCCACCGCCTGCGGGCACTGGGTGGCCAGGTTGCCTGAGACAGAGAAGAGGCGCTTCGCCGCGGAGTGGTACATCACAGGCAACTGGCGCCCGCGGCACATGTCGCGCGAGTTCGAGAGCAGCTGGCACATGAGCTCGACCAGCGGGACGCCCCTCGCGATGAACAGCCCCGGGTTGCGATAGCCCGGGAACAGCATGTCCTCGGCGTCCAGCGCCATGGCCGCGGCCACGGACACGGCCTCCTCGCCCTGGCTGCCGACGTAGAAGGTGATGCGCCCCTGGCGCTGCGTGCGCCGCATGCGCTCGTCGAAGGCCCGCGTGAGCACCATGCCGCGCAGGCCGGCGCGCAGCAGCGCAGGTTCCAGCTGCGGGTCCCAGGGGCCGACCGCGCGGCCCGCGTCGTCCAGCACCCGCACCAGTTCCTCGGCGTGGCTGGCGGTGTCGCGCGGCGCCACGTCGGGCGGCGGCCGCCCGACCGCACCCGCTGGCGCGAGGTGCACATAGCTGAAATCGGGGTGTTCACCGGGCCGGGCCGGCACTGCGGGGACGTGGAGCCGTGAACGTGCCATGGATCCCAGCGTACGCAAGGGGGTGCGAAAAGGCTGTTCGAAACTTCGCATCCGGGTGATATTGATGGATAATTTATTTATTCTTTGAGCTTCAAAGAGCCTTAACAATCCATGAAAATCGACCGCCTTGACATCGGAATCCTTAATGCGCTGCAAAAAGACGCCACGCTATCCACGGCTGACATCGCCAGCCAGGTAGGGCTGTCCCAGTCGCCCTGCTGGCGCCGCATCAACCTGCTCGAGCAGGCCGGGATCATCAAGGGCCGCGTCGCGCTGCTGTCGCGCGAAAAACTCGGGATCGATGTGCTGGTCTTCGTGCAGGTGAAGCTGATGAGCAACGGCTGGCAGTCACTGCCGAAGTTCAAGGAGCGCGTCGTGAGCTTCCCCGAAGTGATCCAGTGCTTCGTGCTGATGGGCGACATCGACTTCATGCTGCTGGTGGCCACGCCGACCATCGAGGACTACAACCAGTTCGTCCAGGGCAAGCTGGCGCAGGTGCCGGGGGTGCAGTCGATCGATTCGCGGATCGTGATCGAAGAGACCAAGAACACGACCGAACTGCCCCTGTCAGTGCTCGCAACGCGGCAAGCCTAGGCTATCCTTGGCGCATGACTTACCTGCCCGAAGGGCCCGCACGGCCCACCCCCGCAGCCCTCGATGCCTTCTGGGCCGCCGCCCGCGCCGCGCGGCCGTACATCGCATGGCCCGCCGGGTACCAGGTCCGCTGGATCGGTCTGGACGCCGAATCCACGCGGCAGATCTTCGAGCTGATCCGCATCGGCGACAAGACCGGCACCTTCACGCTGCCCTGGATCGTGGCGCGCACGGACCAGCCGGTCCCGCAGGTCGGCGACTGCATCATCCTCATCGACTTCGACGGCACGCCCACCCTGCTGGTGCGGCTCGAGCGCGTCCACGAAGTGCGGTTCGGTTCGGTCACCGCCGCAGACACGGCCATCGACGGTTCGCCGGTACGCGACCCCGCAGTGTGGAAACCCCTGCACACGATCTACTGGAACGGGCTGCTCCAGCCCTTCGGTCTCGAGGTCTCCGAGGACATGCCTTTCTGGGCTGAGGCGTTCTCGCTGCTCCACGACCGCGGATGATCCTGCTCAAGCTGCTGCTCGTCCCGCTGCTGCTGGCGGCGGTGACGCTGGCTGGCCGTCGCTGGGGCCAGAGCGTGGCAGGCTGGCTCGGCAGCTTCCCGATCGTCGCCGGGCCGATCCTGCTGATCCTGTCGATCGAGAACGGCGCCGGTTTCGGCGCACGCGCCGCGCAGATGGCGATGGCCTGCATCGCCGCCACGATGGCGTTCTTCGTGGTCTATGCGCGGCTCTCGGACCGGCTGGGCTGGCCGGCGACCATGGCCGCCTCGCTTGTCGTATGGGGCGTGGCGGTGGCGCTGCTGCAGGCGCTGCCCCAGACGCTGCCGGTGGCCACGGCGCTGGCGCTGGTCGCGCTCGCGCTGTCGCCGGCGGCCATGGGCGCACGCCCGGTTCCGGCCGAACGTCGGGCACCGCATCCGCTGGAACTGCCCGCGCGCATGCTCGCGGGCGCCGCGCTGACGCTCGCCACCAGCGGCCTGGGCGCACGCTTTGGCGCCGAGGCGAGCGGTTATGCCGCGCTGTTCCCGGTGGTGGGTGCGACCGTGGCCGGCTTCAGCCACGCCGCCAACGGTGCGCCCTCGGCAGGCGCGTTCCTGCACGGCATGACGCGCGGCATGTGGTCGGTGGCAGTGTTCTGCGGGGCGCTGGCGCTCGGGCTCGCGCGCTGGCCGATCGCACCCGCGTTCGCCGCGGCGACCGCCGCGACCGTCGCGATGCACGCGTTCACGCGGCCACGCTAGCCCAGGCTGCCGGCTCCCAGCAGCACCGCCACGCCCAACACGAGGAAGATCGCTGCGGCGATGCCGTGCACGAGCTTCATCGGCAGCTTGCGCGCCGCCACCTCGCCGAGCAGCACGGCCGGGACGTTGGCGATCATCATGCCGAGCGTGGTGCCCGCCACCACGCCGACCAGCGAGGCGTACTTCGCGGCCAGCGCGACCGTGGCGATCTGCGTCTTGTCGCCCATCTCGACGACGAAGAACACGAGCAGCGTGGTGACGAAGACGCCGAAGCGCGGCGGCTTGACCTCTTCGTCCTCGTCCAGCTTGTCGGGCACGAGGATCCACGCCGCCATCGCGATGAACGACACGCCGAGGATCCAGCGCATCGTCCCGGGCCCGATCACCGAGGCGAGCCAGGCACCGACCGCGCCCGCGAGCGCGTGGTTGAGCAGCGTCGCGACCAGGATGCCGAGGATGATCGGCACCGGCTTGCGGTACTTCGCCGCGAGCACCAGCGCGAGCAGCTGGGTCTTGTCGCCGATCTCGGCGAGCGCGACCACACCGGTCGAGATCAGGAAGGCTTCCAAGGGGGGAGGCTCCGGCGGCGAGGGCGGGCTTCAGTGCCCGCGGGTAGCGGCCGGCAGGGCGACCTGCGGATCGACGGCGTGGAAGATCCGGCCAAGGCAGTCCGCCTTCAGCGCGCAGTCGGCGGTGAGCCGGCCGAGGCCGCTGCGGGTGACAGCGCCGAAGCGGCGCTGGTCGGTGCTGAGTTCGGCGCGCTCGGTCGCGCCCGGCGCGTCATTGCGCAGCACCGCGTTGCGGATGATCGTGTACGGCACGCCGCTGGCCATCAGCTCGCGCTCGGCCACGTCCTTGGCGGTCAGCACCTCGGCCATCTGCGGCCAGCGCGACTCGGGATAGATGGCGCGGCTCTCGCCCGCGCCCACCGAGCTGTGCAGGATCACCTGTCGCACGCCGCCTGCCTTCGCACCGGCGGTGATCGCGCGCTGCGTGGTCTCGTAGAACGCCGCCGGATCGGAGCCGCGCTTGCCGAGCGCGTTGACCGCAACCTCGTAGCGGCGCGCGGTGAAGGCGGCACGCACATCAGCCTCGCGCGTAGCGTCGCCGGTGACGAACTTCACAGGCACGCCCTGCAGGCGCTCCAGGCCCGAGCCTTCGCGGTGGAACACCGTGACCGTATGGCCGGCGCGATGCAGCGCGCGCGCCACTTCGGCGCCGAGCTGGCCGGTGCCGCCGAAGACGAGCACCTCGGCTGCGCTGGCGGACAACGGGAGCAGCAGCGCAAGGCCCAGTGCGAGCTGGCGCAGCCAGCGGGCCGGGGGAGCATCAGTGGGGTTGCTAGTCATAGTTCGGATGGTACCCCCGCGTGGCGCCCGCTGGAACCGGTTCGCGGCGCCTTGGGGCGGTCTGAGTCATACCGGAGTACAAACACTTGAAACCCGCCCTCGCCGAAGCGTTCCGCCGCGAGATGACCGCCGCACGTGCTGACGCACGCCTGGATGCTGCGGGTCGGGTGGAAGCGCCGCGCCCGGCTTCGCCGACCCCAGCGGGCGCTTCAGACGTTGAACCGGAAGTGCATGACGTCGCCCTCGCGCACCAGGTACTCCTTGCCTTCGAGACGGAGCTTGCCGGCTTCCTTGGCGCCCTGCTCGCCCTTGAGCGCGGTGAAGTCGTCGAAGGCAATCACTTCGGCGCGGATGAAGCCGCGCTCGAAGTCGGTGTGGATCACGCCGGCGGCCTGCGGCGCCGTGGCGCCCCTCTTCACGGTCCAGGCGCGCACTTCCTTCACGCCCGCGGTGAAATAGGTCTGCAGGCCCAGCAGCGCGTAACCGGCGCGGATCACGCGGTTGAGGCCCGGCTCCGCCAGCCCGAGTTCCTTCAGGAACTCGTCGCGGTCACCTTCGTCGAGCTGCGCGATCTCGGCTTCGATGGCAGCGCACACCGCGACCACCTGCGCACCCTCGCCGGCGGCGTGCCGCACCACGGCATCGAGCAGCGGGTTGTCGCGGAACCCGGACTCCTGCACGTTGGCCACGTACAGCATGGGCTTGAAGGTCATGAGCTGCAGGTCGCGGACGATCGGCCGCTCGGTGTCGTCGAACGGCACCGCGCGGACGGGAATGCCCTCGTTGAGCGCATCGCGCACGCGGCGGATCACCTCGCGCGCCTTGGTGGCGTCCTTGTCCTGGGTCTTGGCGGCCTTCTCGGCGCGCTGCAGGGCTTTCTCGGCCGTCTCGAGATCCGCGAGGGCGAGCTCGGTGTTGATGATCTCGATGTCCGAGATCGGGTCGATGCGGCCAGCCACGTGCACGATGTCGTCGTTGACGAAGCAGCGCACGACATGCGCGATGGCGTCGGTCTCGCGGATGTTCGCGAGGAACTTGTTGCCGAGGCCCTCGCCGGTGGAGGCGCCCTTCACGATGCCCGCGATGTCGACGAACTCGACGGTCGTCGGCACTACCCGCTCGGGGTGCACGATCGCGGACAGCTGGTCGAGCCGCGGATCCGGCACCGGCACGATGCCGACGTTCGGGTCGATGGTGCAGAACGGGTAGTTCTCCGCCGCGATCATCGAGCGCGTGAGCGCATTGAAGAGAGTCGATTTGCCGACGTTCGGCAGCCCCACGATTCCGCACTTGATACCCATGATCTGGTCCCGTCCTCTATTTTCCGGTGTCGCCCGCCCGCGTGTGCAGGCGGTGCATGGCTTTCTGGGGCCCCTGCTCGATCAGCAGGGGCAGCATGTCGGCCGCCTCGAGGACGGCCTCCTGCAGCACGCGCTCCTCGTCGGAGGAGGCTCGCTGCAGCACGTAGTCAGTGACCTCGTCGCGGTGGCCCGGGTGACCGATGCCGATCCGCAGGCGCCAGAAATCCGCGCCGAGCGTGGCGATGGCATCGCGCAGGCCGTTGTGGCCGCCGTGGCCCCCGCCCTGCTTGAGGCGCAGCGTGCCGGGCGCCAGGTCGAGTTCGTCGTGGGCGACGAGCATCTCCGCCGGGGCGATGCGGTAGAACCCGGCGACCGAGAGCATCGAAGCACCGCTGCGGTTCATGAAGGTCGCAGGCTTGAGCAGCCAGAGTTCGGCACCCCCGAGGCGGATCCGCGCCAGTTCACCCTGGTGTTTCGACTCGTTGCGGAAGCTGCCGCCATGGCGCCGTGCCAGTTCGTCCACCAGCCAGAAACCGGCATTGTGCCGGGTCCGTGCGTATTTCTCGCCCGGATTGCCGAGTCCGACGACCAGTTTGAGTGCGAGCTCCGCCAAAGGCCCCAACCTCTCCAAAGACAGAGGCCGCCACGACGGCGGCCTCCTGAAGCAAGCGCCACGCCCCACCGTTGCCGCATCGCGGCGAGCGGCGGGCGCGGCGCCCGTCCTGGCGGCGCGTTACTTCTTGCCGCCTTCCTTCTTCGCGGGCTCGGCCTTCTTGGCCGCAGCGGCGGGTTTGGCGCCCGCTGCAGGCTTGGCGCCAGCCGCAGGCTTGGCGCCCGCTGCAGGCTTCGCACCGGCAGCAGGAGCCGCCGCGCCCTCGGCAGCCGGGGCTTCCGCCTCGGCGGTGCGCGGGCTGTTGATGGACACGACCACCGCATTCTTGCCCTGCAGCACGGCCGTCGACACGACGCCCGCGGGCAGCGTGATGTCGGCGATGTACTTGGACTCGTTGAGGCCCATCTGCGAGAGGTCCAGTTCGACGAACTCGGGCAGGTCCTTCGGCAGGCACTGCACTTCGATGTCGGCGATGCGGTGCGACACGATGCCGCCCTGGGTCTTCACGCCCGGCGAGACGGCCTCGCCCTTGAAGTGGATCGGCAGGTGCACGCGGATCTTCTCGTCTTCGAGCACGCGCTGGAAATCGAGGTGCAGGACCTGGTTTTTGGCCGGGTGCATCTGCAGGTCCTTGACCACGGCGGCCTCGGTCGTGTCACCGACCTTGATGCCGATGATCGAGGCGTAGAACTTCTCGTTGTCGATCAGCGTCAGCAGCTTCTGGTGGTTGAACGAGAGCATGCGCGGCGTGGCCTGGCCGCCGTAGAGGATGGCCGGCACGCGCCCCGCATGACGCAGGCGGCGGCTCGCACCTTTGCCCTCGTCATCACGGAACTCGGCGGCGAGTTCGAAAGAGATTTTCATTGCAATGGACTCCGATGGTTGAAGTGTTCCGCCCCGCGACCTGGGCGGACTCAGTCGACGTACAGCGAGCTCACGGACTCCTCGTCCCTGATGCGCCGTATCGTTTCGCCAAGCAGCGCCGCCACAGAGAGCTGACGGATCCGCCCGCATTTTTTCGCCTCGTCGCTCAGCGGGATGGTGTCGGTCACCACGAGCTGGTCGAGGGCTGAGTTCGAGATCCGCTCCACGGCCTTGCCGGACAGGAGCGGATGGGTGATGTAGGCGACCACGTGCACCGCGCCCTCGTCCTTGAGCGCCTGCGCGGCCAGGCACAGCGTGCCGGCCGTGTCGACCATGTCGTCGATGAGGACGCAGCTCTTGCCCCGCACCTCGCCGATGATGTTCATCACCTTGGATTCGTTGGGCCGCGGCCGGCGCTTGTCGATGATCGCCAGCTCGACGTCGTCGAGCCGCTTGGCCAGGGCGCGCGCGCGCACCACGCCGCCGACATCGGGGGACACGACGATCATGTTCTCGTAGCGCTGCCGCCAGGCATCACCCAGCAGCACCGGCGAGGCGTAGACGTTGTCGACCGGGATGTCGAAGAAGCCCTGGATCTGGTCGGCGTGCAGGTCGACGGTGAGCACGCGGTTGATGCCCGAGCCGGCCATCATGTTCGCCACCAGCTTGGCGGAGATCGCGGAGCGGGTCGCGCGGGGCCGTCGGTCCTGGCGCGAATAGCCGAGGTACGGCACGACGGCGGTGATGCTCCCGGCCGAAGCGCGCCGGCAGGCGTCCGCCATGATCAGCAGTTCCATCAGGTGATCGTTCACCGGGGGGCAGGTCGGCTGGACGATGAAGACGTCGCGACCGCGCACGTTCTCCATCAGCTCGAGGTTGACCTCGCCGTCACTGAAGCGACCCACGAGGGCGCGGCCCAGCGGCACGTTGAGGTGACGCGCGATGTCCTGCGCCAGCGCCGGGTTGGCATTACCGGCGAAAAGCGCCAATGTCTGAGTGTCCACGCACGTACCTTCAATGGTTCAGGGGCACCGAGTGGCTGGGGTGGAAGGATTCGAACCTCCGAATGGCGGGATCAAAACCCGCTGCCTTACCACTTGGCGACACCCCAGCAGTCGATGCGGTGTCTGTATTTTTTCTCTTAAAGAATCCTTCGAGCCGATCAGCGCATCGCCAGCCTGTCGAGCAGCGGCGACCGCGCGAGCCCTCGCGCCACCCAGGCGCGCCAGGGATCCGGCACCTGCGCCGCGACCCGCTCCGCTTCCGCGGCGGAGGCGAAACTCGCGAACAGGCAGGACCCCGTGCCGGTGAGTCTCGCAGGTGCATGCCTTCCGAGCCAGTCCAGCGCGTCCGCGACCGCCGGGTAGCGCGCGCGTACCACCGGCTCGCAGTCGTTCCGGCCACCCGGCTGCGAAAGGGGGCGTATTGTGAGGACGGGGGAATTTCGTGTCAATTCAGGAGCCTGGAATATCTCTCTCGTGGGCACCGAGACGCCGGGATGGATGATCAGGAACCACTGATCCGGCAGCTCCACGGGGGTCAGGCGCTCGCCCACGCCCTCCCCCCAGGCGGACTGGCCCAGCACGAACACCGGCACGTCCGCGCCGAGCTGGCTGCCGATCAGCGCCAGTTCCCCGGGCGACCGGCCGGTGCCCCAGAGCAGGTTCAGCACCCTGAGCGTGGTGGCCGCGTCGGAACTGCCCCCGCCCAGCCCGCCACCCATCGGGATTCTCTTGCGCACCCGGATGACGGCACCCAGCGGCGAGCCGGTCGCCGCCTGCAGCGCCCGGGCGGCGCGGACGCAGAGATCCGCGTCGGACGGCACCGCACCCAGCTCACCGGGTGCCGCCGTGGCGTCATCGAGGCGCAGCACAGCCCCGTCCGCCCGGACCTCGAACCCCAGCTCATCGGCGAGGTCGACGATCTGGAACAGGGTCTGCAGCTCGTGGTAACCGTCGGCCCGCCGTCCGGTGACGTGCAGGAACAGGTTGAGCTTCGCCGGAGCCGGCCACCATTCGAGCGACGCGGAGCTCATCGGGAAGGCGCCGACCAGGCCTCGATCAGCAGGCGCACCCGGGCGTCCGAACGCGAGACGTCGACCCGGCGCGGCAGTCCAGCGGACTCGCTCCGCGTGCCGCGGGTGGCGTAGGCGGGGTAGTCGATCTGCCAGCCGCCCTGCTCCAGGCCGTCGAGCCGCGACTCATCGGCCGCGATCCGCTCCTCGGCGGGGCCCGCGGGATCCGGCACCCCCAGCACCCAGTAGCGGAGCGACTCGAGCGGCAGCGCGAAACCGAGCCGCTGCTCGAGACCGGCGCGGGCTTCGGCGCCGTCGAGGCGCTCGCCCTGGCTGGTGGTAAGGCTGAACTCGTCGCCCGAGGCCAGGATCCTCAAGCCACCCATGCCGAGCGGCCCGTCGAGCTCGAGGTCCGCACGCTGACCCGACTGCGCCCAGCGCAGCGCAGCCGAAAACCCGGTGTCGCCGGCGGCGACGGCCACCCGGCCGCGCAGCGCGAAATCGGCCCTGCGCTGCAGCGCTTCCCGGCGTTCCGGCCAGGACTGCATCGGGGAAACCGGCGGCCCGGGCGCAGGGATGAGACTGGCACAGCCCGCGAGCAGCGCGCACGCGAGGACCAGCACCGCAACGGCGGGAAAAGCCGGCAGGTACCGGGAGGCAGCACACCGCACGGGCCCCGTCCTCCTCTTCAGGGACGCCCGCCGGGCTGATCCTCAGACGCCGCGGCGCCGGGCGCTGCGGGGGTCGGCGCTGCGGGGGACGCTGCGGGGCCGGTGAAGCGCTCGACGACTTCGCGCAGGGGCCGCGAGTCGGGCGCCCGGGCCAGGGCGCGCGCCCACACCATGCGCGCCTGCGCCTGGTCGCCGGCGACCCAGAGGACTTCGCCCCAGTGCGCCGCGATTTCGGCGTCGCGCGCGAGGCGCCAGGCCCGCTCGAGCAAGGGGACGGCGCCCCGGGGATCGCTGCGCCGGTAGCGGACCCAGCCGAGGCTGTCGAGGAACGCCGCGTTGTCGGGCCTCGACTCGAGCGCGCGCCGGATCAGGCGCTCCGCACGCGAGAGCTGTTTGCCGCGATCCGCCAGCGTGTAGCCCAGCGCATTGAGGACGGTGCCTTCGTCGGGCCGCGCCTCCAGCAGTGACTCGAAGAGCCGCAGCGCCTCGCGCGTCCGCCCCGCCCGCTCGAGCAGCATGGCGCGCTGGTACAGCAGGTTCGGGTGCCGGGGATGCCGCTCGAGCGCGGCATCGATGCTGGCGACCGCCTCGGCGCCGAGCCCGGCGTCCGCGAGCAGCTGCGCCTTGGCCGTCTCGATCTCGACCACGGCGTCGCGATGGGCAGCGAGGTGCTGGTCGAGCAGCGCAAGCGCCGCGTCACGCTCACCCTTCTCGAGCAGCAGGCTTGCTGCCCGGACGCGCGGCAGCAGACCCGCTCCGGCATCGACCAGACGCCGGTAGCTCTGCAGCGCCAGGTCCTTGTCGCCGCGGCGCTCGGCGATCACGGCCAGGTAGAACACGGCCTCGGCGGCCCCGGTGCCGCGCTGCAGGCGCGCGGCGAAACGGCGCTGCGCGTCGGCGAAATCCCCGCTCGAGAGCGCGAGCAGCGCCAGCCGGCGCTCCGCCTCGGCGCGCGACTCCGGGAAAGCGGCGAGTCTTTCGATTTCGCGGTAGGCCTCTTCAGTGCGATCGAGGTCCACCAGGGTCTCGGCCACCGCGAACGCCTCGTCCACCGGATCGATCCGCGCGGCATCGCGCGCTGCGTCGAGCGCGGCCTCCGGCTGGGCGGATGCCACGGCGATGCCGGCCCGCAGCCGCGCGGCGCTGGCGCTCGACCCGATACCGGGGGCTTTCTGCGCCGCCAGTTCGAGCGCCTGGCCCGCTGCGGCCAGGTTGTCCGCCGCGGCGGCGAGGCGCGCCAGCAGCACGAGCGTCTCGGACGACACGGTGGTCCGGTCCACGACCTTGTCGAAGGCGAGCCACGCCGCTGGCGCGTGCTCGCCATCCGTGACCAGCGGCAGCAGATCGCCGAGCGCGCGGTCCGCCTCGACGTCAGGCTTGGCCAGCAGCGAGGCAAACAGGCGCCGGGCGTCATCGATGCGCCACAGTTCCAGGGCCACGAGGCCGGCGGCACGCAGCGAATCGACGTTTTCGGGATCGAGGGAACTCCAGCGTTGCGCCGACTGCCAGGCCGCAGGAAGGTGGGCGCAGCCCAGCGCGACGTCGGTGGCACGCCGCGAGACGCGCGGGTCGCGCGAGGCCTCGGCGGCGCGGGCATAGGATTCGGAGGCGGCACGGCAGTCGCCCGACTCGAGCGCGAGTTCGGCGCCGGCGATGCGCTCGCCCTCCCCGCTCACGGTGCGCGGCTGCAGGGCGAGCACGGAGGCGCTCCCGAGCAGGCCTACGGCGGTGAGCATCGCAAGACGGGGAACACGCACTACAGCCATTGATCGACTATAGCCCAAAGGCGCCGCTGCGGCTTGTCAGGCGCGACGGTGGCCCCGACAATCGCGGGCCCTGCACCTGGTGTCCGCCTTCTGATGAAGGAATCCATACGACTGCGCCTCGAGAAGGCCGCCGACCGCTACGAAGAAGTGGGCCGCCTGCTCGGCGATCCCGCGCTAGATGGCGGCTCGCGCCAGTTCCGCGAGCTCTCGATGGAATATGCCCGGCTCACGCCGCTGGCGGAGCGCTTCCAGGCCTACCGCGACCTGGAGTCCGGGCTCGCCGCGGCAGAAGCCCTGTCCTCGGATCCGGATGCCGAGATGCGCGAACTCGGTGCCGAGGAGGCGCGCGGCATCACCCTGGAACTCGCCGCCGGGGAACGCGAGCTGCGGCGCCTGCTGACCCCGGGCGATCCGCGCGACGAGCGCAACATCTTCCTCGAGATCCGCGCCGGCACGGGCGGCGACGAGGCGGCGATCTTCGCCGGCGACCTTTACCGGATGTACTGCCGCTACGCCGAGCGGCGCGGCTGGCAGATCGAGACCCTGAACGAAAACGCCGGAGAACACGGGGGCTACCGCGAGGTGATCTCGCGGGTCACCGGCACGGGGGTGTTCTCGCGCCTGAAGTTCGAGTCGGGCACGCACCGCGTGCAGCGCGTGCCGGCCACCGAGGCGCAGGGTCGCATCCACACCTCGGCCTGCACGGTGGCGATCCTGCCCGAAGAAGAGGAAATCGATGCCATCGTGGTCAACCCCGCGGACCTGCGCATCGACACCTTCCGCGCCTCGGGCGCGGGCGGGCAGCACGTGAACAAGACCGACTCGGCGATCCGCATCACGCATGTCCCGACGGGCCTGGTGGTGGAGTGCCAGGACGAACGCTCGCAGCACAAGAACCGCTCGCGGGCGATGGCGCTGCTCAAGGCACGTCTGCTCGCCTCCGAGCAGCAGAAGCAGCAGTCCGCGCAGGCCCAGGCGCGCAAGCTGCAGGTCGGCAGCGGCGATCGTTCCGAGCGGATCCGGACCTACAATTTCCCGCAGGGCCGGGTCACCGACCACCGCATCAACCTGACGCTCTACCAGCTCGAGGACGTGATGGACGGGCGGCTCGACGATGTCATCGAGCCGCTGCTCCAGGAGCACCAGGCAGAGCTCCTGGCGGAAGACGACTGAGCGCGAGGCTCTGCTCCAGGGCCGCGTGGTGGGCCTGCCCCAGCGCCGTGACGAAAGGCATGAACAGGCACCCGACCAGCGCGGACACGACCGACACGAGACCCTGCTGCCCGACGACCGTCGCGGTACTGGCGAGCCGGGCCAGCATGATCCCGCAGAGATGACCGGCCGAATAAAAGATGAGGATCGCGAACAGCGCGGCCGCCAGCACGCCGGCGCTGCGCCACCAGTGACCGCGCACGAGCTGCAGCGCGTGGTCGATGGCACCGGGCACGGAAAGGCGCCCCTCGAGCAGGACCGGATAGGCCGCACACAGCGCCACCAGCAGGTAGATCCCCGGCAGGACCAGCAGCACCAGGCCCAGCCCGATCAGCGCCAGGCTGCAGGCCAGCAAGCCGAGCACCGGCAGCAGGCGACGCAGCGCCTCGACAGCGAAGGCGCGGGGTGCCGTGGCATCACCGCGCACGAAGGCACGCTGCACGAGCATCAGCAGGTTCCACAGCCAGAGGTTCACCAGCCCGCTGGCGACGACGATGGCCCACCACGCCGCGTCCTTGGGACTCGCCAGCGTCGCGGCTTCGCCGCGCAGGGCGTCGTAAGCCGACGGCAACTGCCCCACCACCACCGCCAGCAGGGCCAGGGGCAGGCAGCGTGGCAGGGAATCCTTGAACAGGCGCGCACCCGACTGGAGCACTTCACTCACGCCCGGGGGCTGATCCGATGGCTGAAGCCTCACGTCGTACTTGCCTCGCGCGACAACCCGGGCCGGGCGCGGGAATGTAGCAGACTGCCGACCGTGTCAGACTGCGGCCGATGAGTCCCGTCACGTCCATTGCCGATGCGCTGTGCGAAGTCGAGGCGCTGCTGACGCCGCTCGGTGCCGAAGCGCGCAGCGAGGCCCAGTGGCTGATGGCCGCCTGCCTGCGCACCGGCCGTGCGGGACTCGTGACCGCCGCCTCGCAACCGATCGATCCCGCGGCGCTGCAGCAGGCGCGCGCCTGGGCGCGCCGGCGCGCCGCCGGAGAGCCGCTCGCTTACCTGGCCGGTCACCGCGAATTCTGGTCCCTGGACCTCGAGGTCGGCCCCGAGGTCCTGGTGCCGCGCCCCGAAACCGAAGGACTGGTGGAGCGGGCCCTGCAGCACGGCGACGCCCGTGCGGCAGCCGCGGCGCACCCGCCCGCCGTGGTCGATCTGGGCACCGGCTCGGGCGCCATCGCGCTGTCCATCGCCCGCGAGCGGCCCCACTGGCCGGTGCTGGCCACGGACGCCTCGTCCGGGGCGCTGGCCGTGGCCCGGCGCAACGCACTGAAGCACGGGCTGTCCCGGGTGGAGTTCAGGCTGGGCGACTGGTTCGCCCCAGTAACCGGCCGGCGCTTCGACCTCGTGCTGTCGAACCCGCCCTATGTCGCGGCGGAAGACCCGGCCATGCACTCGGACTCGCTGCGCTTCGAGCCACGGATGGCGCTCACGCCGGGCACCGATGCGCTGGCGGCGCTGCGCGCGATCGTCGCCGCCGCACCCGGTCACCTGCTGCCCGAAGGCTGGCTGCTGCTCG
>CAJACZ010000205.1 GCA_903938365.1 uncultured Pseudomonadota bacterium
GCTCACGGACATCATGTCGATCAACGGCTGGGTGCCCCAGGAGTGATCCCGGCCGTCAGTCGGCCCCGTCCAGCCAGGCGGCGAGGGCCGCGAAGACGGGCGCCGCGTCGGGTTCGTTGAAGATTTCGTGGTAGAGCGCTGCGAAACACTCTGACCGCACGTGCGATCCCACCGGTGCGGCGGCCTGGGCAAAGGCGCGGCTGCCGCGCGGACTGACCAGCCGGTCGTCGCCGGCATAGAGCAGCAGCGTGCGCAGCGGCCAGCGTGCTGCGCTGGCGATCACACGCGTGCCCTCGTTCGCAACGAAGCCGCCAAGGCGCGCGCAGATCCGGTCGTGCACGAGCGGGTCGGCGTCATAGGCGGCCACGACGGCAGGATCGTGCGACAGGTAGCGCGGCTGAAGGCCGTTGCCCAGTGTGAGGTCGGGCGCAAGCCGCGGCAGCCAGCCCACCACCGCACGCTGCCAGCGCGCCATGTCGACGGCGAGAGCGGGCGAGGACAGCACCAGCCCGTCCGCGCGCAGCAGGCCGCGCGCTACCGCGGCCGAGGCGATCAGGCCACCGAGGCTGTGGCCGAGCACCAGCAGCGGCGCCGCGCCCGGCGCCCGGGTCGCGCTGGCGAGCTCCGCGAGATGCTCCAGATGCTGCAGGTCGCGCGTGAGGTGCCCGCGCGGTCCGCTGGAATGGCCGTGGCCGTAGAGGTCGTAGCCGCGCACCGCATAACCCCGGTCGCCCAGCCACTGCGCCAGGTGCGCGTAGCGCCCGGCATGCTCGCCGAGCCCGTGCACGAGCAGCACCTGGCCGCGCAGCGGCACGCCCGCCGCAGCGGACCAGTCCTGCAGCGCGAGCACGCTGCCATCGGCGACGCACAGCGTGGAGCGGAGGGGCGGTGACATGCGCCCACTGTAGCGCCGATCGGCAGCCGTTGCCGCCCGCCGCCCGGCGTGGCGGCTACATCCGCAATTCGAGGGTCACGCGCAGGCTGCGCGGTTCCACCGGGTGGAAATGCCGGTCGGCGACCGGGGCAGCCTCGCCGGGCAGCTGCGACTCGTAAAAATAGCCGATGTCGTCGGCCTCGCGGTCCAGCGCGTTGTAGAGGCCGGCGCGCAGGCTCCAGCGCTCGGCGAAGCGGCGGCCGAACTCCACGTTGACGAGCGTCGAGGGCCGCGAGCGCACGCTCTCGTCCTCGACGAGCGCCGCAGGGCCGAGATAGCGCAGTCGCAGGCCGCCGAACCAGCCTGAGGGGCGCTCCACGGTAATGCCGAGTGAGGCGACGCGCTCGACCGCGCCCGGGATCCGATCGCCGGCAGGGTCGGCGTCGCGGAACCGCGGATTCGACCAGGCCAGGTCGGCATCGACGATCACGCCTTCGAGCGGGCGCGCGTAGATGCCGAGTTCCACGCCGCGACGACGGCTCGGCCGACTCGGTTCGGTGACGCCGCCGTCGCCGACGAACAGCAGCTCGGAGTCGAGCTCGAGCTGCCACAACGACACCGACAGCTGGGTGTGGGGCAGTAGCGCGGTACGCAGTCCGAGCTCGGCGCCGGTGGCGCGCACCAGCGGCGTGACGCGTTCCGCCGGACTCGCGCCGTCGATGGGGTCGACCGTGATGGTCGTGCCGCGCGCATCGTTGCTGTGGAAGCCGCGCCCAGCCGCTGCAAAGAACTCGGTATCGCGCCAGGGGCCGATGACGAAGGAGGCCTTGGGGCTGACGATCGTGTCGCCGGCGCTGCCGGAATTGGCGGCGAGCGAGCTTTCGACGCGCGCTTCGAGCCGGTCGGCCCGCAGGCCCAGTTCGCTGCGCAGCCACGGCGTCCAGCGGCTGTCGAGCGCGGTCCATGCCCCGGCGAGAGTCTGGCGCAGATCGTCCTCGCGGACTGTCGTGCGACGAAGGCGCGCCGTGGTCAGGTGCAGGCCCACGGGCGCGATGTCGTCGTGGCGCAGGTCGATGCCGCTGCGCCAGGTGCTGTCCTCGCCGCCCAGGCGTACCGGTAGCGCATAGTGCAGCGCAGCGCCGGTGACCAGGCGCTCGTCAAACTGCTCAAACTGGTCGCCATGCTCGGCGTTGATCGCATAGGTGAAGTTGGAAAACAGCTGCAGTCGGTAGTCGATGGCCCAGGCATCGAATCCCAGAGTGCCGTCACCCACGCGCAGATGCCCCGTCGTCGACAGCGAGTAGCGGTGCGAGCTTCCGCCGTTTGTCGGGTCGACGAAGCCGAAGCGGTCGAGGCGGCCGTCGTCGATGGCGCGCTGCGGGATCTGGTCGGTGGCGGTCCAGCGGCCGTCGTAGCCCATCAGTGCGACGGCAAGTCCGGCGTCCTCGTCGCCACCCGACCAGCGCAGCACGCCGTTGAGCTTGCGCTGGTCTTCGGGCAGCTGCCACGGTCCGTCGTTGCGGTCGTATTCGAGTCCCGCGAGCAGTTCGCCGCCCAGGGCCCCGAGAGAGCCGCCGGATACGGCGCGCAGGTGCCCATCTTCGCCGCGTGACAGCGACATGAACGGGCGCAGGCTGCGCGCATAGCGCAGTTCAGCGGCACCCGCCGCCGAGAAGTTGCCGAGCTCAGGGTAGTAGGTGCCCTTGCGATACACCACGCGTTCCACGAACTCCGGGATCACGAAGTTCATGTCCATGTATCCCTGGCCGTGGCCGTGGCTTGGCATGTTGACCGGCATGCCCTCGACGCTGGTCGAGAAATCGGTCCCGTGGTCGAGGTTGAAGCCGCGCAGGAAGTACTGGTTCGCCTTGCCGTCGCCGGTGTGCTGGGTGACGACCAGCCCCGGTACGACTTCGAGCAGTTCGCCGGTGCGCAGCAGTGGGCGGTGCCGGATCTGCTCGGCAAACACCGTGCCCTCGCTGGCGGCGCGCGGCGCACCGGCGAGTGGGATGCGGCGCGCGTTGACGACGACCTCGTCAAGGTCGGCGCCGGTGACGCCGCCGGAGTGGGCTGTGGGCAGTGCGCAGGCCATCACGGCTGCGCTGAACGCAGTGGCCGTCGCCACCGCCCTCCGGGGAATCACTGGGCCCTCGCGGATCGGGAGTCGAGCGCGACTTTGCCCGTCGCTCCGCGCTCCGGTACCGGAGTGCGGCCCGCCAGCCAGCGGCCGGCCACGTAGCTGGCCAGCACCACCAGTACGACGCCCGCGCCGAACAGCAGCTCCTTGCCGTCGGACCATGCATCGACGCGCGGCAGCAGCAGCTTGGCGAGCGCGAAGCCCGCGATCAACAGGCTGACGCCGCCGACGGCGAGGCTCATGACGCGCGAGGCCACCCGCGCGAGTTCGTCGGAGCGCGCGATCAGGCGCTGGATCCACAGGCCATTGAGCCCGTCGGTGACCAGCATGCCGGCGGTGAACAGCAGGCCCAGCGCGAGGGCGGGCCCGAGTCCGCCGAATTGCTGCGCGGTGAGCGAGAACAGGGCTGCCTGGCTGAT
Source organism: uncultured Pseudomonadota bacterium (assembly GCA_903938365.1). Lineage (GTDB taxonomy): Bacteria > Pseudomonadota > Gammaproteobacteria > Steroidobacterales > Steroidobacteraceae > UBA964. The sequence continues at coordinate 3,431 of CAJACZ010000205.1, forward strand.
GGTGTCGAAGGACAGCGCGAACAGCGCGCCGACGAAGGCGACCAGTCCGGGCGAGCTGGCCTGCGAGAGCCGCCCGAGCAGCCGTCCCTTGAGGCCGACCGGGGCCACGACCGTGTCGGCCGGCGCGGTCACCGCGGCTCGCAGGTTCAGCACCCCGAGCGCCGTGAGGAACAGGATCGAGATCCAGACGCCGCTGGACTGCAGCCAGGGCGGGGTCTCCCAGCGGTCCGCGACCGTGCTGACGAGCAGGGCGATGGCCATGACGACGGCTCCATGCCCCAGCGAAAACAGGGCGCCGCAGTAGCGCGCGAACGGCCGGCCGGCGCGCGCGTTCACGCGGGTGAGACCGTCGATGGTGGCGAGGTGGTCGGCGTCGAAGCCGTGCTTGAGTCCCAGCAGGAACACAATGGCGGCAAGGCTGGTCCACTCGGTGGGGAGTGCGTCCATGGCGGGTAGGAGTCCGTTGTTATGAAGTTTCGACGGATCTTCATACTATCGGTGCGAACCCGGTCAAGGTCGGCCCGTGCCGCCTGCTGACCGCGCTATGGGCGGGCGTGTGTCATGCGCATCCCATAATCTGCATCCCATGAGCCGCATCCTCCTCGCCACGCTGGGTTCGCTCGGCGACCTGCATCCCTGCATCGCCGTCGCGCGGGCGCTGCGCGCGCGCGGCCACCCGGCCGTGGTGGCGGCGGCCCCGGAGTACCGCGAGCCGGTCGAGGCGGCGGGCGTGGGGTTCGCGCCGGTCCGGCCGTCGCTGGACGCGCTCGGCGACCGGGCCGCCGTGGCGCGCCGGCTGTTCCACCCGGTGCTCGGGCCGCGGCGGCTGCTGCGCGAGGTGGTGCTGCCGCACCTGCACGAGTCCTTCGCGGATCTTGATCACGCGGCGGCTTCGGCGGACCTGCTGGTGTCGCATCCGCTGACCTTCACCGTGCCGATCGTGGCGGAGCGCCGCGGCCTGCCCTGGGTGTCGACCGTGCTGGCGCCGCTCAGCCTGATGTCGCGCCACGATCCGCCGCGCCTGCACGGCGGCGACCTGCTGCGCCGCGCGGCGCGCATCGGGCCGCGTGCCCGGGATGCTGCGTTCGCGCTCGCGCGCGCGACGGCGCGCCACTGGGAAACGCCGCTGCAGTCGTTCCGGCAGGAACTGGGCCTGCCGCGGACGGCCGCCCCGATGCTGTTCGAGGGGCAGTTCTCGCCGCAGGGCACGCTGGCGCTCTTCGATGCGCCGCTCGCCGCGCCGCAGGCGGACTGGCCGCCGGCGCTGCGCGTCTGTGGCGCCGCGTTGCATGACGGCGCCGCGCCCGATGCCGCCGCGCTGCCGGAGCTCGAGCGCTTCCTGGCCGCCGGCGACCCGCCGCTGGTGTTCGCGCTCGGCTCCTCAGCGGTGTGGTTCGCCGACGGGTTCTGGGCGGCGGCGGCGCAGGCGGCGCACGCGCTGGGTCGGCGCGCGGTGCTGGTGACCGGTTCCGGGCTGCCGCGCGAACTCCCGCCCGGGGTCCGCGCCTTCGACTACCTGCCCTACTCGGCGGTGTTCCCGCGCGCCGCGGCGGTCGTGCACCAGTGCGGCATCGGCACCCTGGCGCAGGCGCTGCGCGCGGGGCGGCCGCAGCTGCTGGTGCCGGTGGCCTTCGACCAGCCGGACAACGCGGCGCGCGCCTGCCGCCTCGGCGTCGGGCGCGAACTGCCGTTCCGGCGCGTCGATGCGCGGCGCCTCGAGGCGGCGCTTGCGGCCTTGCTGGACGATCCGCGGCACGCGCAGGCCGCGGAGCGCTGCGCGGCGGAACTGCGCGATTCCGATGGCGCGGGGGCCGCGGCCGACGCCCTGCTCGAGGTGCTCGCGCGCCGCGGGGCAGTTGCGGACGTCAGCCCATGAGGCTGCCGCAACCGGCACGTCTGTCGGCAACTGTTCTGATATTGAGGCAATCAGTCGGAAAATTTCAGGTACTGATGCAGAAGCGCGGCGCCGGCCTGGCCTTCGGTGCGCAGTGGGTCTTCCCGGGCGGCACTGTGTCGGAGGCCGACGGGGACCCTGAGTCGGACCTGCAGGGCACGCTGCGCCGCGCCGCGATCCGCGAGACCTGGGAGGAGGCGCGCGTGCGGCTGGCGCCCGCCGGGACCGATTTTCCGCTTGTGGCCTGGAGTCGCTGGATCACCCCGGCGGCGCGGCCGCGCCGTTTCGATGCCTGGTTTTTCGCGGCCGAACTGCCCGAGGGCGAGCGCGCCCTCGGCGACGGGACCGAGGCGGTCGAGACCGAATGGGTGGAGCCCGTGGCGGCCCTCGACGCCCGTGACCGGGGCCGGATGGCCATGATGCCGCCGACCGCCATCACGCTGCTCGACCTCGCCGCGACATGGCGCGAGTACGGGTCGGTGGCGGCGCTGCTCGCACGGGCGGGCGAGCGCGAGATCGTGCCGATCCAGCCGCGGCTCGCGGACTTGCCCGAGGGGCTGTTCACGGTCTACCCCTGGGACCCGCAGTACGGCGGCCTGGCGGGCGAGGGCATCGTGCTGGAGCGCGTGCCCGATTACCTGCAGCGACTGCCCTCGCGGATGCCGGCGCCGCGCGTCCAGCCCTGAGCGGCCGTTCAGTATCTTGGCTTCAGGTGCCGGTGGCCCGCGTGGGCGTGGGGTTCGGCAGGCTCCATCGTGACCACGTTCAGCGAGCCATGCCGCACCCCGGGCTCCGCCGTGATGGCCGCGGCGAAGTGCCGGACCGCCTGCGTCCCGCCCTGCAGCACGACCGTCTCGAGACAGTTCTCGTGGTCGAGGTGCACGTGCATGGCGGCCACCGTCAGGTCGTGGTGCTCGTGCTGGTGCTCGGCGAGGCGCTCCGCGAGCGCCCGCTGGTGGTGGTCGTACACGAAGGACAGGCTGGCGACGCAGTGCGTGTCCGGGTCGGTGACCTCGCGCTCGGCCTCGAGCCGTGCGCGGATGAGGTCGCGCACCGCCTCGCTGCGGTTGCCGTAGCCGCGCTGCGCGACGAAGGCGTCGAAGTCCGCGGCGAGTTCGTCGTCGATCGAGATGGTCAGGCGCTGCATGGGGTCTCCGCGGGCCGGGACGCGCTCAGGGAATCGCGGCCGCCGCCCTCAGTCCCTCGATCATGGCGGTGCGCAGCAGGAACTGTCGAGCGCGTGCGGGGTCGGCTGCCGTGGCGCGCATCTCGGCCTTGCGCAGCTCGCGCTGCGCCGGGTCGCGCTCCTCGAGAGTCTGCTTGTTGGAGATCGTCTGGGCCTGCAGGTAGCGTTCGGCCACGGCGCGGCGCTGCCGGTCGTACTGGTCCAGCAGCGAATCGGGGGCTTCGCCGTGCCAGACTTTCGCCAGCCGCTCCGCAAGGCTGTGCGCATCGTGCAGGCCGAAGTTCAGTCCCATCCCGCCGAGCGGGTTGTTGACGTGCGCGGCATCGCCGGCGAGGAACACGCGGCCCTGCCGGTAGCGCTCCGCCACGCGCTGGTGCACGCCGTAGAGGTTGGTGTGCACGACGCGCGCGGCGCGGCTCCCGGGCACGAAGGCCGCGAGGCGATCCGCGGCGCGCGCGAAGTCCAGCAGCCCGGCTTCGTCTGCCTCGGGGTCGGTGGGGAACACGCAGCGCCAGATGCCGCGGCCGTCCTCGCCCGGCACCTTGAAGGTCGCGCTCCATTCCACCGGATCCATCGTGTAGCAGCTGTAGGCGAAGCCCAGCGGCTCGAAGTCGAAGGTCGTGGTGATGACCAGGAAGCGCTCGGGCCAGGTGAAGCCCTTGAAATCGATGCCCTGCGACTTGCGCACTGCGCTGCGGCCGCCGTCGGCGCCGATCAGCCAGGCGCCGCGCAGGCTGTCCCGGCTCCCGTCGGCGCGCAGCAGTTCCACGGTGACGCCGTCGGCGTCCTGGGCGACCCCGGCGACTTCGGCGCCGTGGATGACCACGGCGAGCGGCGATGCCGCGACCCGGCGTTCCATCATCGCGACCAGCTTGTGCTGCTCGCACTGCAGCCGGTAGGGATAGCGTGTGTCCGGGGCGAGCACGCCGAGGTCGAACTCGGCGACCAGGCCCTCGCGGCGATCGCGGTACTGCCAGGTGCGGGTGACGATGCCGCGCTCGTGGAGTTCGGCGGTGACGCCCGAGGCTTCGAGCATCTCGAGCGAAGGCGGGTGGTAGGTCGCTGCGCGCGGGTCGTCGTGCGGCGTAAGGCTGCGCTCCAGCACCGTGACGGGTACGCCGCGCGCCGTCAGGAACAGCGCGGCGGCCATGCCCGCCGGGCCGCCGCCCGCGATCAGGACCCGGTCAGAAGCGTTCAAGGACGGATCCGCAGCCGTGGATCTTGTCTTCGATGCCGGAGCGCCGCAGGGCGTCCCAGTAGGTGATCGCGTTGATCGCGAGCACGGGCTTGCCCAGCCAGACCTCGGCCTGCGCACAGGTCTCGATGGCCGCGAGGTTGGTGCCGACCTGCACGATGGCATCGATGTCGTCGCCGTCGAGGCCGCGCAGCGCGTCGATGACCTGCTGGCGCGTGGTGTGCGCGATCAGCACCGGCGAGGCGCACTTGAGCCCGGTGAGGCGCGGGATGGTGAAACCGGCCTCCTCGAAATAGCGGCGCACCTGCTCGTCGCCGCGTGGCTGGTGCGGCGTGAGCACGGCGATGCGCTGGGCGCCGAGGCAGCGCAGCGCGGCGACGGTGGCGGAGGAGCCCATCGACACGCCCACCCCGGCGCGCTCGGCGAGTTCCGCCTGCAGCGCGTCGGCGGCGGCGACGCCGCCCCAGAAGGCCTCGAGCGCCACGCCCATGATCACGTGCGTGGGCTGGCAGGTGATCACCTGGTCGATGGCGGTGCGCATGCCGTCGCGCATGGCCTGCACATGCTCCATGAAGGCCTGTTCGGTGGTGAGCGGGCGCTCCTTGATGCTGACCCGTCCCACGTGGTTGGTGACGCCCCGCGGCCGCAGCCGCTCGGACTCCGGCTGGCAGGTGGTGTTGGTCGAGGGGACGACGACGGCGATGCGGCCGCGGTAGCCGAGCTGGTCCATGTGGGGTTCCTGCCTGGGTCGGTGGTTCAGATTGACTTGGTGCTGCCGCCGTCGATGGTGACGGCAGTACCGGTCATGTGTGCGGCGCGCGGCGAGGCGAGAAAGGCGACGTGCTGCGCGACTTCCTCTGCCGTAGCCAGCCGGCGCAGCGCGGTCTTCTGCAGGAAGGCCGCTTCCGCCTCCGCCGGGGTGCCACCCGCGCGCGCGGCGGCGGAGCTCATCATGGTGTCCCAGCGCGGCGAGCGCACCGGGCCGGGGTTCAGCGCGTTGATCGCGACGCCATGGGGGCCGAGTTCCTCGGCGAGGCCGCGCACGATCGCCAGCAGCGCGGCGTTGGCCACGGCGCCGGGCAGCATGCGCGGCTCGGGCTGTCTGCCCGAATTGCCGATGATGGCCACGATGCGCCCCGCGCGGCGCTCGACCATGCGCGGCGCCATGGCGCGCAGCAGCCGGATGGTGCCGAACAGCTTGGCTTCCAGGTTGCGCTGCCAGGCGGCGTCGTCGATCTCCCAGAAGATTCCGCCCTGCGCGGCGCCGGCGGCGGTGACGAGCACGTCGATGGGGCCCAGGTCCCGCTCTGCGGCCTCGACGGCCGCGTCAGTCGATGCGGCCGAGGCGAGGTCGCAGGGCAGGGCGATGCAGCGGGGAGCGCCCGAGGCCTGGAGTTCCGCGAGCAGCGGCGCGAGGCGGGAGGGCTCGCGGCCGAGCAGGACGAGCTGCGCGCCTTCGGCGGCGAGCGTGCGGGCCGCGGCAGCGCCGATCATCCCGGTCGCACCGCTCAGCAGGATGCGTCGTCCCTTGAGTTCGAGGTCCATGTTCAGAGGTTCCTGTCAGCGTTTCATGCGCGCGATGGCCGCGCCGGCACCGAGCGCCCGCAGCTTGCCACGCGCGAGTTCGGCGGAGAGCGGCGCCATGCCGCAGTTGGTGCAGGGTGAAAGCCGGGACTTTTCCACGTGCCTGCTGGCCTCGAGGATGTTACGCGCGACTTCCTCGGGCGTCTCGAGCCTTCCGGGCAGCACTTCGACGGCGCCGACCAGAAGTTGCTTGTCCGGCAGCAGGCGCAGCACTTCGTGGGGCACGCGCGAGCCGGCGAACTCCAGCGATACCTGCTGCACGCTGCTGGCGTTGATCCACGGGAAGATCGTCTCGTACTGGCGCCACTGGTCGCCCAGCGATGCCTTCCACTTCAGGTTGGCCTCGATGCCGTAGCCGTAGCAGATATGCACGACGGTCGTGGCCTTGAGCCCCTGCATCGCGCGCTCGAGCGCCGGCAGCCCCCAGTCGCGCACTTCCTCGAGGAAGACGTTGAAGGCGGGCTCGTCGAACTGGATGACGTCGGCGCCCGCGGCCTCGATCTCACGCGCTTCCTCGTTGAGGATCTCGGCGAAGCGCATCGCCAGGTCGGCGCGCCGTCCGTAGTAGCCGTCGGCGAGGGTGTCGCAGATCGTCATGGGTCCGGGCAGCGTGATCTTCAGGCTGCGGGGCGTCTGCGTACGCATGAACGCCGCGTCGGCCACATGCACCGGGGCGGGCCGGCGCAGCGGGCCGGTGACGGTCGGCACCTCGGCCTCGTAGCGATTGTTGCGGATGCCCATCCGCGTCTTGCGGTTCCAGTCGATGCCTTCGAGGCCTTCGAGGAAGCCGTGCACGAAGTGCACCCGGAACTGTTCGCCATCACCGACCACGTCGATGCCCGCGGCTTCCTGTTCGCGCAGCCATTCGAGCGCCGCACGTTCCTTGCCGGCCTGCAGGGCGTCGCTCCCGAGCCGCCAGGGCGCCCAGAGCTTTTCGGGTTCGGCGAGCCAGTCGGGCTTGGGCAGGCTGCCCACGGTCGTGGTGGTGAACATGGGTGGCGATCCCCCCCCCTGGTTTTAAGGAGGGGTCGATCCTAGCAACCACCTGGCGGGGTCCAGAACGAACTCTGCCGCCCGCTCGCCTGGCGGATTGGCGCAGGCAAGATGGGCGGCAGAGTTCGGGGGGAGTCCTCTGCGGGGCGGGCCGGAGCCCGCCCCGAGGTGTCCCTGGACTGTTTGTATCCTTAACTCCGGACGATCCATGTCCGGACGGGGCTTCCTTGCGGAAAACCCGGTCGCCGCGCCGGGGCGGCGACGGTCTCGATCAGTTCGGGAGCAGGACGCTGTCGACGGCGACGACCGTGCCGTTGGACGCGTTGTAGTCACCCGTGACGCGGGCGCCGTCGACGCGGAGGCGACCACGGACCAGCTCGAACTTCACGTCGTCGCCGCCCACCGTCGTGGCGCCGCGCGAGCGCTTCATGTCTTCGGTCTCGAGGGCCTTGCCCGGGACCACATGGTGGGTCAGGAGCTTGACGAGCTTGTCCTTGTTCTCGGGCTTGAGCAGCGCCTCGAGCTCGCCGGCAGGCAGCTTGGCGAAGGCCTCGTCCGTGGGGGCGAAGATGGTCACCGGGCCCTGGGCGGTCAGCGCGTCCTGCAGGCCGGCGATCTCGATGGCCTTGGCCAGCGTGTTGAAGCTGCCCTTCTGCTTGGCGACTGACAGTACGTCGTTGCCCTGGGTCTCGAAGGTGTCGGCGGTCGCGATCGAGGCCGAAACGCTCAGCAGCAGGCTGGCAAAAGCTGTCTTCGTCAGCGAAATCGTGTTGATCTTCATGGAATCCGCTCCGTTTTTTTCATTCGCCTGCGCGGTTTTGCGCAGCCGTTGTTGATTCGATGGGTGAAGGATGACAGGCGCAATAAAGTCTGTCAAGCTCTTGTACATGGTCAACCTGTACAAAGCATGAACAGCGTCTCAAGCGCTGCCGGAACCTTCGGTCACTTCACGATCAAGGCCGTATCCCAGGCGACCGGCCTGACGGTCGAGACGCTGCGCGCCTGGGAGCGGCGCTACGAGGTCGTGCAGCCTTCGCGCGACGCCTCGGGCCATCGAACCTATTCCGCTGCCGATGTGGCGCGGCTCCGTCTGCTGCGCACCGCCACTGAGCTGGGCCATACGATCAGTCGGCTGGCCACGCTGCCGGATGACGATCTGGCCAAGCTGGTCGCACAGTCCGGTGGCCAGGCCCGCCAGCTGCCCACCCGCGGGCAGGGCTTCGTCGAACGCGCGATCGACGCGACCATGCATTCCGATCCCGGCACCGTCGAAGAATTACTGACCTCGGCGGTGGCGCTGCTGCCGCCCACTGAGGTGATCAACGCCGTCATCGTGCCGCTGGTGCGCGAAGTCGGTGAGCGCTGGCACCGGGGCGAGGTGTCCATCGCCCAGGAACACATGGTCACCGACATCGTCCGGCGCCTGGTGATCTCGGTTTCGCGCGGCTACCTGCGTTCGGACAACGGCCCGTCCCTGGTGCTCTCGACGCTGTCCGGCGAACGCCACGAACTCGGCATCCTGCTCTGCAGCTGGCTGGCCGCCACCCGCCGTTACCGGACCCACTATCTGGGCGTGGATTGCCCCGCGGACGAGATCGCCCGCTTCGCGCTCGAAGTGGAGGCGCACGCCGTGCTGGTCTCGCTGGTCATGCCCGAGAACGCCGTGCCGGCGCTGGCGCAGCTGAACGACCTTGCGCGGCGCCTGAGCGGTCGCTGTGAAGTGTGGGTCGGCGGCTTCGCCGCCCGCGACCTCGCGCCCGAGGATGTCCCGGCCGGTTGCATCCTGCTGCCCGGCAGCAGCGACTTCGAGCGGCGGCTGGACCTCATGGCGGCACAGCACTACTCCTGAGCCCCGTCGTCGCCCGCCGCGTAGTGCGCGGGGCGTCACGCTTTGTCACCGGCCACTCGCGCTTCAGCTTCATCATCGATTAATCTGCGGAAAATCCGTACGTCGTGCGGATTCTCGGAGGCGGCATGCAGCGGATCCCGGGTTCGAGTCTTCGCGTACTGGCTGTCGCAGCGCTTGCGGCTTTCCTCGCGGCCTGCGGCGGCGGGGGCGGATCGGGCGGTTCGACCGCGCCTCCAGTGGCCACGGCGCCTCCGGTCAGCCGCGCCGAAGCCTACCGCTTCCTGAACCAGTCCAGTTTCGGCGCCACCGACGCCGAGGCGACCCGGCTGCTGGGCCTGGGCGATTCGACCAACGCCTACACGCGCTGGATCGATGCCGAGATTGCCAAGCCCGCCTCGCTGCTGCTGCCCGCCGTGGAGGCGGCCTACCCCAACCCGGTGCCCACCGGCTTCAACATCGCCGCACTCAACGCGACCCGCAGCGAAACCTGGTTCGCCAACGTGCTGCGCGGCCCGGACCAGCTGCGCCAGCGCGTGGCCTTCGCGCTGTCGGAAATCATGGTCGTCTCACAGGTCGGCGCGCTGCAGAACCTGCCGAACGCGACCGCGAGCTTCCACGACATGCTGGTGCGCAACGCCTTCGGCAACTACCGCCAGCTGCTCGAGGACGTGACCCTGCACCCGGCGATGGGCGTGTACCTCTCGATGCTCGGCAACCAGCGTGCGGTGGCCGGCACCAACCTGCGTCCCGACGAGAACTACGCGCGCGAGCTCATGCAGTTGTTCGCGATCGGACTCGTCGAGCTCAACGTCGACGGTTCGCCGCGGCGCGACGCCTCGGGCCAGCCGGTCCCGACCTACAACCAGGACATCATCGAGGGCTTCGCGCGCGTCTTCACCGGCTGGAAGTGGGCCTGTCCGAGCACGACGCCCACCTGCACCTTTGCCAACACGCGGCCGCAGCTCCAGCCCGTGGCCGGCTACAACCAGATCAAGCCCATGCAGCTCTACGATGCGCAGCACGAGACGGGCACCAAGCGCGTGCTGGCGTACACGGGCGCGACCCTGCCCAATGCCACCATCCCGTCCGGGCAGACCGGCACGCGTGACCTGCAGGATGCGCTCGACAACCTGTCCAACCACCCCAACGTCGGGCCGTTCATTTCCAAGCAGCTGATCCAGAGGCTGGTGACCAGCAACCCCACCGCGGGCTACGTGCAGCGGGTCGCCGAGAAGTTCAACAACGATGGCAGCGGCCGCCGCGGCAACCTGGAGGCCGTGGTGCGTGCGATCCTGCTCGATGCCGAGGCCCGCGCCCTGGCCACGGGCAGCGCGGCGTCGACCGCGGGCAAGGTGAAGGAGCCGCTGCTGCGGCTCACGCAGTTCTGGCGCGCGTACGACGGCAAGTCGAACGGCGCGGCGGGCGTCGTGAAGTATGGCGCCGGCCTCAACTTCGCCGGCGGCGTGTCCGCGGTGTTCGGCCAGGGCCAGGGCCAGTCGCCCTCGGTGTTCAATTTCTTCAGCCCGTTCTATGCGCCGCCGGGCGAGATCGCCGACGGCAACCTCGTCGCGCCCGAGCTGCAGCTGTCCACCGAATATCTCAACACTCAGGTCAGCAACTTCTTCTGGACGCAGGCGCTGTCGCGCACGCAGGTGCAGGCGGCCGCGCCCACGTTCAACGCGGACCTCATGTACATCAACACCACCGAGGAAGCGGCGATCGCCGCGGACAGCGAGGCGCTCGTCAACAAGGTGGCCGAGAAGCTGCTCGGCGGCGCGTCGCAGATGTCTGCCACGCTGAAGGCCGAGGCCAAGGCGCAGATCGAGCGCACCCCCGTTCCCACGGCGAACCCGGCCACCGCGATCAACACCCGCGTGGCCGACGCGATCTACTTCGTCGTCACCTCACCCGAATTCGTGCTGCAGCGCTGAGCCAGGAGCACACCATGGACCGCAACCGTCGCAAGTTCCTCCGTGCCGCCGCAGCGGGCGGAATCGCCTACGCCTTCGGCCGCACCCCCGGCACCGTGTACGCCCAGATGGCGGGTGGCGGTGCCTTCGGGGACTACAAGGCGCTCGTCTGCCTGTTCCTGTTCGGGGGCAACGACTCCTGGAACATGGTCGTGCCGACGAGCACCGCTGAATACAACGCCTACGCGCGCTCACGCGGGGGTGGCACCACCTCGAGCCTGGCAGTGGACCAGGCGGCGCTGCTGCCGATTCCGCAGGCCGGCGCCTTGCCGGGAGACCCGACCTACGGCATGCACCCGAGCATGACGGGCCTGCGCGACCTGTTCCAGACGGGGCGCGCCGCCGTGCTGGCCAACGTCGGTCCGCTGCTCCGGCCCACCACCAAGGCCCAGTACCAGACGGCGACCACCACGGGCCACGCGCTGCCGCCGCAGCTGTTCTCGCACAACGACCAGCAGGACCAGTGGCACAGCCTGCGCGGCAGCGCCATCCTCAAGTCCGGCTGGGGCGGGCGCGTCGCCGACGTGCTGAACGCCCAGACCGGCAGCCAGCAGCTCTCGCTCAATGTCTCGCTGGCCGGCCAGACCTATTTCCAGGCGGGCGAGATCGCACGGCCCTATGTGATGGGCTCGACGGGCGCCACCACGTTCTCGGGATTCGGGACCACCGGCACCGGTCTCGCGCGGCGCAACGCTTTCGAGGCGGTGCTGAACGCCAGCCGGGGCTCGACCTCGAACACCGTCTACGAACGCGGCTTCGCCACCGTGCAGCAGCGTGCGGTGCAGTTCGCCGATCGGGTGAACGGCGCGATTTCCGGCGCGCGTTCCTTCACGGCGCTTCCTGATTCGGGCGTCACGCTCTCGCCGCTCGCCACGCAGCTACGCACGGTGGCCAAGCTGATCTCGGCGCGCAGTGCGCTGTCCATGTCGCGGCAGGTGTTCTTCGTCTCGACCGGCGGCTTCGACCAGCACGACGACCTGGTCGCCGACCAGCCGGGACTGCTCGGCAACATCAGCTCCTCGGTCAAGGCCTTCCACGACGCGCTGGCCGAGATGGGCATGGACAACTCGGTGACGCTGTTCACCCACTCCGACTTCGGCCGCACGCTGACCTCCAACGGCGACGGTTCGGACCACGCCTGGGGCGGCATCCAGTTCGTGATGGGCGGCGCGGTGCGCGGCCAGCGCATCTACGGGCAGTATCCGCTGCTCGAGATTGGCAGCGCGCAGGATGTGGGCGGCGGGCGCTTCATCCCGACCACCTCTGCGGACCAGTACGCCGCCACGCTCGCCAACTGGTTCGGCGTGCAGGACGCGGATCTCGCGAAGGTGGCGCCGAGCATCGGCAACTTCGCACAGCGCAATCTCGGCTTCCTGGGCTAGGCGCACGCGCCCCGCGCCCGGCGCGGCCGCAGGCCTGGCGCGCCGTCAGCCGGGGGGCGCGCCCTGCAGCGCCTGCGCGACGAAACGCGCGACGCCGTCGCCGGCGGGCCAGTCCGAGTCCGCGGTCGGGTTCAAGCCGCTGCCGACGCCGCAGTGGTAGGTCGAAAGCCCGGCGCGGATCCAGATCTCGTCCGCCTCGGCCAGCACGGCACCGTGCGCGAGGTCGCGCAGCGTGAAGCGGTCCATCTCGACCTTGAACCAGCGGTTCTCGTGGTGGGTGCGGCGTCGTGCCTCGAGCCGCAGCGCCGCCGCCGGCAGGTCTCCGCCGGCTGCGCGGCCGGCGGCCGCAGCGGCGGCTCCTGCCGTGCCGGCC
>CAJACZ010000206.1 GCA_903938365.1 uncultured Pseudomonadota bacterium
CGACCTCGGTCGCGCACTCGCGACCATGCGCGAGCGGCTCGAGGGCAAGCAGTATGTGGAGCAGTACGTCCACGCGCTGACCCATGAACTCAAGAGCCCGCTGGCGGCGATCCAGAGCACCGCCGAACTCGTGGAGTCCGCCGGCGAAACCATGTCCACGGCCGACCGCGCGCGCTTCCTCTCGACCCTGCGGTCGCAGGGCGATCGTCTGGCCGAGATGATCGACAAGATGCTCGCGCTGGCGTCCGTCGAACACCGCCAGCGCATCGAGCAGCCGCAGCCCGTCGACCTGTGCGCCCTGGTGACGGAGGCCGTCGAACGCCTGCAGCCGAAGCTCGACCAGCGGCGCGTCGCGGTGCGGATGCAGGGCGGCCCGGCCGTGGTCCAGGGTGATCCGTTCCTGCTGCGCCAGGCCCTGGTGAACCTGCTGGACAACGCGGCGGACTTCGCCCCGGAGGGCAGCGCAGTGGAAGTGGACATCGACCGCCACGACGCGCGCTGGCGCGTCGCCGTCGCGGACCGCGGACCCGGTGTTCCGGCCTACGCACTGGGCCGTGCCTTCGAGCGTTTCTACTCCCTGCCGCGACCGGGCGGCGCCAGTCGCAGCAGTGGCCTCGGGCTGTGCTTCGTCGCGGAAGCCGCCGCGCTGCACGGTGGCGAGGCGACGCTGGCCAACCGCAGCGGCGGCGGCGCGCTCGCCACGCTGCTCCTGCCGGCCTGACTGCCGGCCTGACTGCCGGCCTGACTTCACGCCCGCTTCACGCCGACGCCATCGCAGGCCCGCATGGCCGTCCGAGACTGGCCGCCTCCCGTCATCCTCAATGGAGGCTCCATGCGCCTGGCATTCAAGATTCTCACCGTCGCGGCCCTGACTCTGGCCCTGCTGCTGCCCCTGACGATGGTCAGGGAGACCGTCCACGATCGGCAGCAACACCAGAAAGCGGCCATCGACACCGTGGCCCGCAGCACGGCCGGCGCGCAGACGATCGCGGGACCGGTGCTCTACGTGCCCTACGTCGACCGGATCACCGTGCTGGAGGCCCCAGCGGGCGGCGTGCCACGGCCCATCCTGCGCGAGAAATCCGGCACCTGGGTGTACTTCCCGGGGACGCTGGACGTCCGGGGCACGCTGCGGCCGACCCCTCGCCGCCTCGGGCTGCACGAGGTCCGGCTCTACGAACTGGACGCCCGCGTCCGGGCCTCTTTCCGCGTGCAGATCCCGGTGGATGAGGACCCGGCTTCGCCGCGGACCATAGGCACGCCGCGCCTGGGCTTCGGCATCAGCGACGTACGCGGACTGGTCGGCGTGCCCGCGCTCTCGGTCGATGGCCGGCCGCGCACGCTCAGACAGGGCACGGGCACAGCCGAGGGCAGCGGCCTGCATGCCACGCTCGAAACACCCGCCGCCGGCACCATGGTCACGTTCGATGTCGAACTGCGCGCGGCGCTGCAGGGCACCGAGACGCTGTCGATCGTGCCGGTCGCCGGACGCAACGACATCCTGCTCGACTCGCCCTGGCCGCACCCGCAGTTCCTGGGCGATTTCCTGCCGCGCGTGCGCGAGACCAGCGCCCAGGGATTCCGGGCGCGCTGGGAAATCTCCGCGCTCGCCAGCACGGCACAGGCACGACTCGGCGACGCGAGGACGGGCGCCGCCGGCCGCCGGCCAGCCGATGTGATCAGCGTATCGCTCGTCGACCCGGTGGACCTCTACACGCAGGTGGATCGGGCCACCAAGTACGGTGTGCTGTTCGTGCTGCTGACCTTCATCGTGTTCTTCATGTTCGAGTTCCTGAAACAGCTGCGCATCCACCCGATCCAGTACGTGCTCGTGGGGCTGGCCATCGCGTCGTTCTTCCTGCTGCTGCTGGCGCTGTCGGAGCACCTGCCCTTCGGCACGTCATACCTCGCGGCCGCGGCGGCCTGCGTCGTGCTGGTCGGCTGCTACCTGCAGTCGGTGCTGGGCGGCTGGCGGCGCGGACTCGGCGTCGCGGCGCTGCTTGGTGCCCTCTATGGCGCCCTCTACGGCGTGCTCTCGAGCGAGGACAATGCGCTGTTGATGGGCGCGGGACTGCTGTTCATCGTCCTCTCGGCCCTCATGCTGCTGACCCGCAAGGTCGACTGGTACCGGGCCGCGGCCGGCACCGGGGCACCACCGCCATAGGCGGCACACCATGGGGCGGCTATAGTCTCCGGCAACATTGTTTTCATGCGTCGGGGATCCCATGGTCCGCACTCTGTTCATCATCGTCCTGCTCGGTCTCGCCGGCTGGGCAGCCACACTGCCGGGCGGCGTCATCGCCCTGCTGTTCGTCGCGGCGCTGCTGGTACTGGCGTACCAGCGGCTCAGTCTGCTGGCGTTCACCGCCACCTTCCTCGTGCTGCTCGCCGCCTACACCTGGTTCGGCGCGCCGGCTGGCCTCTGGAAGGGGTTCCTCTGGCTCGCTTTCGCCGGCCTCGCGTTCTTCAACATCCGCCCTCTGCGCAAGGCGCTGGTGTCGCGGCCGTTCATGAAGGCGTACCGGCGCATGCTGCCGTCGATGTCGCAGACCGAGCGCGAGGCGCTCGAGGCCGGCACGGTGTGGTGGGACGGCGAGCTGTTCACGGGCAAGCCGGACTGGTCGAAGCTGCTCGGCGCGAAGGCCCCGCAGCTGACGCCCGAGGAGCAGGCCTTCCTCGACGGCCCCTGCGAGGAACTGTGCCGCATGACCGACGACTTCGACATCACGCACCGCCGCGGCGACATGCCACCGGAGATCTGGGCGTTCCTGAAGAGCAAGGGCTTCTTCGCGATGATCATCCAGAAGAAGTACGGCGGCCTGGAGTTCTCGGCCTACGCGCATTCCTGCGTGCTCGCCAAGCTCGCGGGCCGCAGCACCACCGTGTCCTCGACGGTGGCCGTGCCCAACTCGCTGGGCCCCGCGGAACTGCTGCAGCACTACGGCACCGAGGAGCAGAAGGACCACTACCTGCCGCGCCTCGCGCGCGGCGAGGAAATTCCCTGCTTCGCGCTGACCGGCCCGCGCGCCGGCTCCGATGCCGCCTCACTGCCCGACACGGGCGTCGTCTGCCAGGGCACGTGGGAAGGCCGCGAGATCCTCGGGCTGCGGCTGAATTTCTCGAAGCGCTACATCACGCTGGCGCCGGTCGCCACGGTCATCGGCCTCGCCTTCCGCATGTTCGATCCGGACAAGCTGCTCGGCGACAAAACGGACCTCGGCATCAGCGTGGCGCTGATCCCGCGCGGCACGCCGGGCGTGACGATCGGGCGCCGCCACTTCCCGCTCAATGTCCCGTTCCAGAACGGTCCGATCCAGGGCCATGACGTCTTCATCCCGCTCGACTTCCTGCTTGGCGGCACCCGCATGATCGGCCAGGGCTGGCGCATGCTGGTCGAGCAGCTCTCGGTCGGCCGCTGCATCTCGCTGCCCTCGAGCGGCACCGGCGGCGGCAAGGCGGCGGTGTTCGCCACCGGCGCCTACGCGCGCATCCGCCGCCAGTTCAACATGCCGGTGGGCAAGTTCGAGGGCGTCGAGGCGGTGATAGCGCGCATGGTCGGCTACACCTACACGATGGACGCCGCACGCTCGGTGACCGCCGGCGCCATCGACGGCGGCGAGAAGCCCTCGGTCCCCTCCGCGATGCTCAAGTACCACGTCACCGAGATGAGCCGCGTCGTCGCGAACGACGCAATGGACGTGCAGGGCGGCAAGGGCATCTGCCTGGGGCCCCGCAACTACCTCGGCCGCGGCTACCAGGTGCTGCCGGTCGCGATCACGGTCGAGGGTGCCAACATTCTCACGCGCAGCCTGATCATCTTCGGCCAGGGCGCCGTGCGCTGCCATCCGTTCGTGCTTCGTGAAATGGAGGCCGCGCGCAACCCAGACCGGGCGAAGGGCGTGGACGAGTTCGACCGTGCGCTGTTCGGCCACATCGGCTTCACGATCAGCAACGCGGTGCGCTCGCTGATCATGGCGCTTACCAACGCGCGCTTCACCTCGGTGCCGGACGTGGGCCCGGCTTCGCGCTATTACCAGCACGTGGTGCGCTTCTCGGCGAGCTTCGCGTTCGCGGTGGACGTGGCCATGCTGACGCTCGGTGGCTACCTCAAAAAGAAGGAAAACCTCTCGGCGCGCCTCGGCGACGTGCTGTCGTGCATGTACATGGCTTCGATGGTGCTGAAGCACTACGAGAACCAGGGCCGCCGGCCCGAGGACCTGCCGATCGTCGAGTGGGCCTGCCGCAGCCTGCTCTACAAGGCCCAGGAGCAGCTGCATGGCTTCCTGCGCAACTTCCCGAACGCCTTCATCGCGGGCCTGCTGCGCTTCTTCATCTTCCCGGCGGGCCTGCAGTACTCGGCGCCGGACGACCGGCTGGGGCGCAAACTCGCAGACCTCGTGCTCGCGCCGACCGAGGCGCGCGACCGTCTCTGCTACCCGGTGTACCGCACCGTCGAGCCGGGCAACCCGCTGGGCCTGCTGCAGGAAGCACTGGAGCTCAGCGAGGCGGCCGAGCCGGTCGAGAAGCGGATCCGCGTCGAGGGCGTGAAGACCGGGCGGGTCACCGCACTGGACGCGCCGGGACAGATCGACCAGGCGCTCGCGGCCGGCATCATCACCGCCGCCGAAGCGGCGATGCTGCGCGACTACGACCAGAAGGTCATGGAACTCATCCACGTCGACGACTTCGCGCCGCATGAACTCGGCGCCGGAGCGGGCACGACGCCGGGCGACGCGACGCCTCGATGACCGATTGCCAGAACTGCGGGGCCGCGCTGCGCGGCCCCTACTGCGCACTCTGCGGGCAGCGCCATGATCCGCACGCACACTCGCTCGGGCATTTCATCGAAGAAGCGCTCGAGACCCTGACGCACACCGACTCGCGCCTGTGGCGCACGCTCGGTGCGCTGCTGACGCGGCCAGGACACCTGACGCAGGAGTTCTTCGCCGGCCGCCGTGCGCGCCAGCTGCCGCCGTTCCGGCTCTACCTCGTGGTCAGCGTCGTGTTCTTCCTGTTCGTGTCGATGGTCCCGACCGCTGAGCCCGTCGTGCAGCTCTCGACCGGGCGCGACGGCGCGAACGGGCCCCAGCAGGCCTGCGAAGCGATCGACATCGAGGGTGTCGGCGCGGCAGGCGCGTGGCTGCAGCCGCGCCTGGAGGCGGCCTGCGCGCGCGCCAACGCCGACCAGGGACGCAGCCTGGAATCACGCATCTGGTCATCCCTGCCGCGCGCGATGTTCGTGCTGATGCCGCTGATGGCCGGGCTGACGATGCTGCTGTACTGGCGCCCGCGGCGCAGTTACGTCGAGCACCTGCTGCTGTTCGTGCACAACCACACGGCCGTCTTCATCGCCATCGGCGTGCAGGTCGCGGCCAGCGCAGTGCTCCCTGAAGCCGCCCGGCAGCCCGCCTCGGCCGCGGTGGCGGTGTACCTCGGTTGGTATGTCTACGCGTCCATGCACCGCTACTACGGGCAGGGCCGTCTGCGCACGCTGGCGAAGTTCGCGCTGCTGCTCACGACCTACGGCGTGCTGGCGATCCTGCTGTTCGCCGCGACCGCCGCCTACGCGTTCCTCTCGGCCTGAGCCGCCTCGTCCGCCGGGGCGGGCGGGGCGGGCGGCGCAGCAGCGGCGTCCGGCGCGCCGGGGCGCGCACCGGAGATCCGCTGCACCAGCGTGAACAGGAACGGCACCAGGAACACGCCGAGCAGCGTCGCCACGCTCATGCCGAACACCACGGTGGTGCCCAGCGCGACGCGCGACGCGGCGCCCGAACCACTGGCGAGGATCAGCGGCACGCAGCCGAGGATGAACGCGAAGGAGGTCATGAGGATGGGCCGGAAGCGCAGCTTCGCCGCCTCGAGCGCCGCTTCGGGCGCGCTCATGCCTTCCTCGAACTTCATCTTGGCGAACTCGACGATCAGGATCGCGTTCTTCGCCGCGAGCCCGATCAGCAGCACGATGCCCACCTGCGTGTAGACGTTGTTCGTGAGACCGAAGGCCCAGGTGCCGAGCATCGCGCCGAGCAGCGCGAACGGCGTGCCGAGCAGCACTGCGAAGGGCAGCGACCAGCTCTCGTAGGTCGCCGCGAGCAGCAGGAACACGAAGACGATGGCCAGCGTGAACACGATGGCCGCCTGTCCCTCGGTGCTCTTCTGCTGGTAGGTCTCGCCCGACCATTCGTAGGCCATGTCCCTGGGCAGCACCTGCGCGGCGACTTCCTCGAGCGCCACCAGTGCCTCGCTGGAGCTGTAGCCCGGCGCAGGCTGGCCGGTGATCTCGGCAGCGCGATACAGGTTGAAGCGCGTGATGTACTCCGGACCCTGGGTCCGGCCCACCCGCACCAGCGTCGCCATCGGCACCATCTGGCCGCTGTCGCTGCGCACGAAGAACCGACCGATATCGGAAGGCTCGCGCCGGTACTGGGCATCCGCCTGGACATAGACCTTGTAGGTCTGGCCGAACAGCGCGAAGTCGTTCACGTAGGCGCCGCCGAGCGAGGACGCCAGCGTCGTGAACACGGAGTTGATGGGCACGCCGAGCTTGCGCACCTGCTCGCGGTCGACGTCGACGCTCACCTGGGGCACGCGGGCCGAATAGCCGGTGAACAGGCCCGCCAGTTCCGGGCGCTGCGCGGCCGCCATCAGGAAGGCCTGAGTCTGCTCGGCGAGCCGTTCGGGCGAACCGCCACCGCGGTCCTGCAGCTGCATGGTGAAGCCGCTGGCGACGCCGAGGCCGGAGATCGGGGGCAGGCCGAACGCGAAGGCCCGGGCCTCGGGAATCGCGGCCAGCTGCCCGTTGATGCGGCGGAGGATCGCGCGCAGGCCGGTTTCGGGCGTGGTGCGCTCGTCCCAGGACTTCAGGCTGACGAACACCGCGCCGGTGTTCGAGGCGGCGGCGCCGGTCAGCACGCTGTAGCCGCCGATCGCGGTGTAGTAGCGCACCGTCTCCTCGCCCTTGAGGATGGTCTCGATGCGGCGCATCACCGCATCGGTGCGTTCGAGAGAGGCCGCGTCGGGCAGCTGGACGTTGATCAGCAGCACGCCCTTGTCCTCGGCGGGCAGGAACCCGCCCGGCAGCGTCTTGAACAGGCCGCCTGCGCCCGCGGCCGCGACCGCGATGACCACCAGCGCCAGCACGCCGCGGCGCACGAACAGCCGGACGCCCCCGGTGTAGCGGACGGTGACCCGGTCAAAGCCGCGGTTGAAGGCGCCGAAGAAACGGCCCAGCAGACCCTTCGATTCGCCCGGAGGCTTGAGCAGCAGCGCCGCCAGCGCCGGGGACAGGGTCAGCGCGTTGAATGCCGAGATCAGCACCGCGATGGCGATGGTGAGCGCGAACTGCTTGTAGAGCTCACCGGTCAGGCCGCCCATGAACGCCACGGGCACGAACACCGCGCAGAGGATCAGCGCGATGGCGACCACCGGGCCAGAGACTTCCTGCATCGCCTTCTTCGTGGCGGAGACGCGGTCCATGCCCTTTTCCATGTGGTGCATCACCGCCTCGACGACGACGATGGCGTCGTCGACGACGATGCCGATCGCCAGCACCAGGCCGAACATGGTCAGCACGTTGATCGAGAAACCCAGCAGCGGGAACAGCATGAAGGTGCCGATCAGCGACACCGGCACGGTCAGCAGCGGGATCAGGGTGGCGCGCCAGTTCTGCAGGAACAGGAACACCACCAGCACCACCAGCACGATCGCCTCGAACAGCGTGTGCAGGATTTCCTCGATGGAGGCCGTGATGGGCGGCGTCGTGTCGTAGGCGATCGCGTAGTCGACACCGTCCGGGAAGCTCTTCTTGAGCTCCTCGAGGCGCTTGAGGACGCCCTGCGCCGAGGCGAGCGCGTCGCCGCCGGGCATCTGGTAGACCGCCAGCGCACCCGTCGGGCCACCGTCGAGGCGCGTGATCATGTTGTAGAACTGCGAGCCGAGCTCGACGCGACCCACGTCACGGACGCGGACCTGGCCGCCCTCGGCGCCTGCGCGGACGATGATGTCCTCGAATTCCCTGGGGTTCGAGAACCGCCCGGGAGCGCGCACGCTGTACTGGTACTGGACCCCGGCAGCCTGCGGCGGAGCGCCGATCTGGCCGGCGGGGATCAGGATGTTCTGCTCGCGGATCGCGCCGAGCACGTCGGAGACGGTGAGCGCGCGCTGCGCGAGCCGCTCCGGGTCGAGCCAGACGCGCATCGAGTAGTCGTTGGCGCCCAGCAGGTCCACCTGGCCGATGCCGGAGACACGCAGCAGCTGGTCACGGATGTTCAGGTTCGCGTAATTGGCCAGGAAGGTCTGGTCGTAGGCGCCGGACGGCGAGAACAACGTGACCAGCATCAGGATGTTGGTCTGGGCCTTCTTCACCGTGACGCCCTGCCGCGTCACTTCCTCGGGCAGCTTGCTCTGGGCCTGCGCCACGCGGTTCTGTACCAGCGTGTTCACCGTGTCGAGGTCAGTGCCCGTCTCGAAGTACACGGAGATCGACAGGCGCCCGTCGTTGGACGCCTTCGACTGCATGTACAGCATGTTCTCGACGCCGTTGATCGCCTGCTCGAGCGGCACCGCGACCGTCTCCTCCACCACCTGCGCGCTTGCGCCGGGATAGATCGCCTGCACCTGGATCTGCGGCGGCGTGACGTTCGGGTATTCCTCGATCGCGAGTCCGCGCAGCGTGATCAGGC
The DNA here is from genome assembly GCA_903938365.1 of uncultured Pseudomonadota bacterium. GTDB lineage: Bacteria > Pseudomonadota > Gammaproteobacteria > Steroidobacterales > Steroidobacteraceae > UBA964. Next base: position 8,679 of record CAJACZ010000206.1, read on the forward strand.
CCAGCATCACCAGCAGGATCGACAGCACGATCGCCAGCGTCGGCCGGCGGATGAAGATATCAGCCATGGCCGGTCAGACCGACCCGGCCGGAGCCGGCGCCGCCGCGGGCAGCGCGGGCTGGCCGGCGTCCAGCGGCACCTCGCGCGCCGTCACCTTGACGCCCTCGCGGACCTTCATCTGCCCCTCGACGACGACCCTCTCGCCCGCGCTCAGGCCGCTGAGAACCTGCCAGAGGCCGCCGCCGGCCTCCTTGCCCTCGACGCGGCGCGTCTGGACGACATCGCCCTCGGCCAGCACGTACACCGAAGCGACGCCCTGCACCGTCGTGACAGCCTTCTGCGGGATCAGGATCGCGTTCTGCACCTGCGAGGATTCGCCGAGCACGCGCGCGAACTGCCCCGGGCGCAGCATGCCCTGCGGATTCGGGAACTCGGCCTCCACCGACAGGGAGCCGGTCTTGGCATCGATGCTGCGATCGATGGTGGTGATGCGGCCGGGCAGCGCGTAGATCGAACCATCGGCGAGCGCAAGGCGGACCGCGGCGTTGACGGCGGCCCCCGGCTTCGCTCCTGGCGCCGGCGTCGGCGGCGCCGACTGCGCAGCCTCCGCGGCCTGCTGGGCCCGCTGCTCGGCGCGCTCCTTGAACAGCCGCAGGTAGTCCGTCTCGGCGATCTGGAAGCGCACGCGCACGGCCGTGAGATCCGAGACCGTCGTCAGCGGCGGCTGGCTGGGCTGGCCAACGAGGTCGCCCACAGCGGGCGCCACGAGCCCGGCACGACCGTTGATCGGCGAGGTGACGCGCGCGTAGCCGAGGTCGACCTGCTTGGCCTTCACCACCGCGCGGGCGGCAGCGACGTTGGCCGCCGAGGCATCGGCCTGGGCGCGCGCGTCGTCGCCCTGCTTGCGGGGCACGAGACCCTTCTCGGCCAGTTCGGTGTAGCGGGTGGCGTCGTTGCGCGCACGGGTGGCCTCGACCTGCGCCTGGGTCAGGCTCGCGTTGGCCTGCGCCAGCGCGGCCTGGAAAGGCTTGGCGTCGATGCTGAACAACAGCTGCCCCGCCTTCACCTCGGCGCCCGGTTCGAAGTGGATCCCCTCGAGATAGCCCTGCACGCGGGCGCGGATCTCGACGTCCTTGAGGCCGCGCAATTCACCGACGAATTCCTCGTTCCGGGCCAGGTTGCGCTCGACCGCGACGCTGACGTCGACCGCGGGCGGCGGAGCAGCCACGGGCGCCGGAGGGGCTCCGCCACCACAGGCCGTGAGACCGATGGCCGCCAGAGCGGGGATAATGCCGAGCGAACGCGGGCTGGCGCCGTGCAGGCCGAGGCGGAAGTTTTTCATTGTGATTATCCCCATTTAATCCGAGGGCGCATGGTCGGCCAATCGCCCCCCAAGGTAAAGGATCCCGTCTCGGCGCCTGCGCCGTCCGGCAGCCCGTGGCGGCGGCGCGTCGGATGGAGCCTAGGCACCATCCTGCTGGTGGCCGTGGTCGTCTCGTTCGCCCCGGCGCCCGGCGCGAACCGCCTCAACGCGGCGGCCCACGACCTGGCGCATGTGCTGGTGTTCGCCGTGGTCGGGCATCTGCTGATGAACCTGGTGGTACTGCGGTGGCGGATCGGCGCGGCGGCGCTGCTGAGCCTGGTCGCGGGCGGCGCCCTGGGGCTGACGACCGAAGCCGCACAGAGCCTGACCGGCGGCGACCCTTCCGTGGGCGACCTGCTCCGCGACCTGCTGGGGACCGCGCTCGGAGTGCTCGCTGCCCTCGCCCTGCGCGCCCCGGCAACCGCGGCCCACGTCGGCAGTTCATCACCGCGGCTGCGGCGTGCCGCCTGGGCCGCCATCGCCCTCGGCAGTGCAGCAGCACTGCTGCCCTTTGCGTTCGTCGCACTGCAGTACCGGCACCGGACCGCCCTGCTCCCGGTCCTGCTCGCCGCCCCCGATGCCACGAGCCGGCGTTTCGCCCGGCTGCTGCCCGACCGCGAGCTGCCGGCCGCGGGCTCACCGACGATCACCGTGCCGCTGGACCGCGGGCGCTGGCCGGGGCTGTCGCTGGACGAGCCCTTCCCCGACTGGCGCGGCCAGCGCGCACTGGCGCTCGATGTGGCCAATCCCGGCGCACAAGCCCTCGCACTGAACTTGCGCGTCCATGACTCGAGACACGACGGCCGCCATGAGGACCGGTTCAATCAGGCCATCGTGCTGTCGCCGGGCGAGCGGCGCGTGCTGAAAGTGCCGGTTACCGCCATCGCCGCGGGCCCCCGGGATCGGGCGCTGCGGCTCGAGTCGATCGACGCCGTGATCCTGTTCCACGACGGTCCGTTGCCGGGCGGGCGTTTCGAGCTGGCGCGGATCTGGCTCGAGCCCTGAGGATCAGCGCGTGTCGCGCTCAGGGGTTCGCGCAGCCCGACGCGCTGGCGCAGATCGCAGTGCTCTGCGAGAAGCGGACGCGGTTGGCTTCGTTCATCGCCTCCTGCTGCTGGAGCTGGTCCTGCGTCAGGCATTGCTCCGTGGCGAAGCGGGAGCCGAGCGAGACATCCTTGCGACAGTAGCGCGGCTCCTCGCCCTTTTTCGACTTGAGGCGCCAGCCCTTGGGCGGCTTGAAGGCGGCGGCCGACGGAGTGGAGGCCGCGACCACCGCGGCAGGCGCGGCGGCGGTGGCGTTGGTGGCGGCGGCGGGCGCAGCAGCCGTGGCGGCCGGGGTCTGGCCCAGGGCGAGCACGGGGGCTGCGGACAGCAGAAGTCCCAGAAGTGCGGTTTTCATGGTCGAAAGGGTCGCCGCATCGTGCAGACCGTGTCAACCGCCCATCCTGCACGACCCAACCTGCATAGAATGCAGGGATCGTGGGCGAAGCACGCGCCATCCTGCATGTCGACATGGACGCTTTCTATGCGTCCGTGGAGCAGCACGACGACCCGTCGCTGGCGGGCCTGCCCCTGATCGTGGGCGGCACCAGCGGCCGTGGCGTCGTCGCCGCGGCCAGCTACGAGGTGCGCCGCTATGGCGTGCGCTCGGCCATGCCGATCAGCCGCGCGCTGCAGCTCTGCCCGGACGCGGTCTGCGTGCGGCCGCGCATGGCGCGCTATGCAGAGGTCTCGCGACAGGTGTTCAGCGTGTTTCACGAGTTCACGCCCCTGGTGCAGGGCCTGTCGCTGGACGAAGCCTTCCTCGACGTCACGCACAGTCAGGCCCTGAAGGGCGACCCGGTGAGCATCGCCCGGCAGATCAAGGCCCGCATCCGGGAACTGACCGGCCTGACCGCATCGGTGGGCGTCGCGTCCAACAAGCTCGTGGCGAAGATCGCCTCCGATCTGGACAAGCCCGATGGCCTGACCATCGTGCCGATCGACCGCATCCATGCCGTGCTCGATCCGCTGCCGGTCAGCCGGCTGCCGGGACTGGGCCGCAAGAAAGGCGAACAGGTGGCGGCCGCCGGCCTCCGCACGCTCGGCGAGCTGCGACGGGCCGACGACGCACGCCTCTGGCCCCTGTTCGGCCGCGACAGCCCGCGCATGCGCGACCGCGCCGGAGGTATCGACGAGCGTCCGGTGCAGGCCGACTGGGACGAGAAGTCGGTCAGCGCCGAGGAGACCTTCCGCGACGACATCGGCGATCCCGCACGGCTGCGCGCCGAACTCGTACGACTTGCGGACAAGGCCAGCGCCCGGCTGCGCAGCAAGCAACTGACCACGGCCTGCGTGTCGATCAAGGTGCGTCAGCACGATTTCGCGACCCACACCCGGCAGCGCCGGCTGCTGCCGGCCAGCCACGACAGCCGGGTCATCGCGCGGGTCGCGGAGGAACTGCTCGCGGCATGGCTGCAGCAGCACCCGCGGGCGCGGATCCGGCTGCTGGGAGTGGGGGTCTCGGAGCTGGCGGCCGCCAGCCAGCTGGACCTGTTCGACGCCCGCCAGCCGGCCGAGGCAACCCGGCTGGATGCCGCCCTGGACGCGATCCGCAGCCGCTTCGGCAACAGCGCCCTGTCCCGCGCCAGCAGCCTGAACCCGGAGCCCGGGGACACGCCCGCCCCCCGTCGCCGCCCATTGGGCACCGGGCGACATTGAATCGCCCGTTCCAGGCTTTCATTGTTTCCGAAACAACGCCCGGGACCGGCCTCCACGCCCGAACCACCCCCCACACAGCAGGCCGGCAGCCGCACCGAAAAGATGCGCCTCGGTCACTACTGCCGCGTCCGGGGCCATCCACGGCAGGGACAGACCCAGGTATTCCGCCACCAGCTTGGCGCCCCCGAGCAGGGCGAGAGCCCAGGCCAGTCGCTCCCCGGCCAGCAGGCCGCCGGCGATGCCCGCGGCCATGGCCGCATGCAGGACCCCCGAAGCCCCCACATACCAGTCCAGGGACGTCAGGAACCACAGCCCGGCGTCCACGGCCACCATCCCGGCCAGCACGATGAGCGCCCATGCGCGCCCGGCGAAGCGCCAGCCGTAGAGCGCCCAGGTAAGCAGCAGCCCCGCGCCGTTCAGCAGGGCGTGCCGGAGGTCCAGGTGCACGAAGTGGCCAGAGACCAGCCGCCACAGTTCGAAGTCGGCGATCCCGGCCCGGTCCCAGCGCAGCAGCTCCCGTGGCGCCTCCCCCGCCAGGGCGAGACCGAGGATCAAGGCCAGCACGGCGAGCGCAAGCCCGCCCTCGCGGCGGACTGCGCGCCCCGGGAGGCGGGTGGGAGCACGGGACGGTGCGGCAGGGGGGCTGGGCAAGCGGGGACCATCGGCGGTGGTTTCCGGGCCAGTCTAGGGCATGCCCCCTTGCGTGGTCTCCCGCCCGCCTGACGGGCCGTGCAATACTGCGGCGCGATTCGTCGCCACGCACCAGCATGTATCTCTCGTTCTTCGGGCTGAACGAAAAACCGTTCGCCATCACCCCCGACCCGCGCTACCTCTTCCTGAGCGCGCGTCATGCGGAGGCGCTCGCCCACCTGGTGTACGGCATCAAGGAAGCCGGCGGCTTCATCCAGCTCACGGGCGAGGTCGGGACCGGCAAGACCACGATCATCCGGTCGCTGCTCGCGCAGATTCCGCGGGACGCCGAGGTGGCGCTGATCCTCAATCCCCGCCTCAGCCCCACCGAGTTCATGCTGACGATCTGCGAGGAACTGGGCATCGGCGTGCCGGACGAGTCGGTGCACAGCGCCAAGGACCTGGTCGACATCCTCAATGCCTACCTGCTGCGCGCGCACTCGCGAGGCCAGCGCGTGGTGCTGGTGGTCGACGAGGCGCACAACCTCGACCGCGAGGTGCTCGAGCAGGTGCGGCTGCTGACCAACCTCGAGACGGCCACGCAGAAGCTGCTGCAGATCATCCTGATCGGACAGCCCGAACTGCGCGAACTGCTGGATCGCAACGACCTGCGCCAGGTCGCACAGCGCATCACCGGCCGCTACCACCTGAGTCCGCTGTCGCGCGAGGAAACAGCGGCCTACGTGCGGCATCGACTCGGCGTCGCGGGCTCGACCCGCGAGATCTTCTCGCCGCTCGCGCTCGTCGAGCTCTACAGGCTGAGCGGCGGCGTACCGCGCCTGATCAACATCCTCAGCGATCGCGCGATGCTCGGGGCCTACGCACAGGATCGCCACAGCCTGACCGGCGCGCTGGTGCGCGAAGGGGCGCACGAGGTGTTCGGCAGGCGCTACGCGCCGATCTGGTGGCCGTACGCTGCCACCGCGATGGCCGCACTGGTGCTGGCGCTGGGCCTGGCCGTGCTGTGGCAGTCCCGGTCTGCGCCGGCCACGCCGGCGACCGCAACGACCGCAACGACCGTCCCGGCAGCTCCCGCCGCCGCAGCGCCGATCGCGCCGACCACCCTCGCGGCGACGCCCGAACCCGCAACCTCGCTCGAACGACTGCTGTCGGGCTTCGCAGGCGAGACCGACCCGGACAACGCGTTCAACAAACTGTTCGCGCTCTGGAATGCACGCTATGTGGTCGGCCGCCGCGACGCCTGCACGCAGGCGACGGAGCAGCGCCTCGAATGCCTGATCGAGCGCGGCACGCTTGCCGACCTGCGCCTCTACAACCGGCCCGCGGTCCTGACGCTGACCGCGCCGGACGGGCGGATCCACCAGGTCGTGCTGGCTGCGCTCGACGACGAACGCGCCATCGTCAGCCTCGGTGGCGCCCCGCGCGAAGTGCGCGTGGGCGAACTCGCGCGCCTGTGGTTCGGCGAGTTCGTGCTGCTGTGGCGACCGGACGTGCCGCAGGCCAGGCCACTCTCCATCGGCATGCGCGGCAAGGACGTCCAGCAGCTGCGCTCCGACCTCGCCCGGCTGCGCGGCGCGCCCGCAGCCGCGGCCCCGGGCAACGTATACGATGACGAGCTCAGGAAGTGGGTCGAGGACTTCCAGCGCACCCATCGCCTCAACGTGGACGGCGTAGCGGGAATCCCGACCCTGGTCGTGCTCGACACCGTGCTCGCAGCCGCGGGCACCCCGTTACTCGATGCCAGGCCGGCCACGGCCAAGGGGGGTTGAGCCGCCATGTCCTTCATCCTCGACGCGCTCAAGAAATCCGAAAGCGAACGCCAGCGACAGGGCAGCCCGTCGATGTATGAAATCAAGGTCGCACCCCCGCGCTCGCGATTCCCGGTCTGGGCCGTCGTCATCGGCCTGCTGCTGGGGGTGAACCTGCTGGTGCTGATCGCGGTGCTGCTGCTGCGCGACCCCGCTCCGTCGCCTGCGCCCGTCGCGGGCGCCGCAGTGCCCGCGGCACCGGCAGCGGCTCCGCCCACGCCGGCGGATCCCGCTGCCGCCATGGTGGCGCCGGTGGCGAGCGCGCCGCTGCCGGTCGCGGCAGCGCCGCCTGCCGATCCCGCAACGGCGCGATTCAACCCGCCGCTCGTCGAGGACCCCGACCTCGGCGCAGAGGACTACGAAACCGAGCTGCCGGAGGTAGTGGCCGGCCCGGCGCTTCCGCTGCCACCGCCTGCGCAGCGCGGCAGCGTCACGCAGGGCGGCCTGCCGGACCGCGACACGCTGGTCAGCAACGGCAGCCCGGTGCCGGAAGCCAAGCTGAGCCTGCACGCCTACGATCGCAACGCCGCGGCGCGGTTCGTGTTCCTCAACGGGCAACGCGCCCGCGAAGGCGACACGCTGGCCAATGGCCTGCGGGTGGAGGAGATCCGGCCGGACGGCACGGTCCTCTCGTTCCGCGGCTCGCGTTTCCTCGTGCCCATTCAATAGCCGGAGCCGGATCCCCCGCCATGTCCAACCTCGCCGCATCGGTCACCCCTGCTGCAGAACTGGACGGCCTGCGGCTGGGCGATGCGCTGCGCGCGGGCATCTACCGCCTCTTCGCGCAGACCGACCACATCAACAAGATCAACGTCTTCCCGATCGCCGATGGCGACACCGGCACGAACCTCTCGATGACGCTGTCGGCAGTGCTCGCCGCGATCGACCGCGAGCCCCTGCCGCACGCCGGGGCGCTGCTCGTGCGCGTGGCGGATGCTGCCCTGGACGGCGCGCGCGGCAACTCGGGCGCGATCATGGCGCAGTTCCTGCTTGGCCTCGGCGATCGTGCCGGCCACCTGGCCCGCCTCAGCGTGGCGGATTTCTCGGCCGCCGTCGGCACCGGCGCCGCCTATGCGCGCGAAGCGCTCTCGCAGCCGCGCGAGGGCACCCTGATCACGGTGCTGCGCGACTTCGCCCAGGAAACCGACCGGCTCGCGAACAGCGGCGCGGTGGCGGACTTCCGCGACCTGTTCGGCCGCGCGATGGGCCGCGTCCGCGAGTCGCTCGCCAACACACCGAACCAGCTGGAGGAACTGCGCGCCGCCGGCGTCGTCGACGCAGGCGCACAGGGCCTGGTCGAAGTGCTGCTCGGCATGAGCCACTACCTCGACACCGGCGAGCTCGGCACCGTCGTCGCACCGCTGCACGGCGGCGACGAAGCCATGGCGGGTGAGGTCAGCGCGCCGGCGGGCGCTGCCCGGGACCAGCGCTACTGCACCGAGTGCCTGGTCACCCTGCGCGACGAAGCCGCCGGGGCGGGCCTCGACCTGCGGCATCTGCGCGAACAGGTGTCCCTGATCGGCAGCAGCGTGGTCGTGAGCGGCGGGCGCCGCAAGGCGCGCATCCACGTGCATGCGGACGACCCCGAACGTGTCTTCGAGCTCGCCGCGGGCTTCGGCACCGTGAGCGCACAGAAGGCGGACGACATGCACCGGCAGCAGCTCGCCGCGCACCACGGCCGCCGCCAGCGCGTCGCCGTGGTCACCGATTCCGCCGCCGACATCCCCGACCAACTCATCGAGGAGCTCGGGATCCACGTCGTGCCCGTCCGCGTCCACTTCGGCAGCCGCTCGTACCTGGACAAAGTGAGCCTGACGCCCGAAGAGTTCTACCGGGAGCTCGCCACCAACCCCGAGCACCCCAAGACCTCGCAGCCGCCACCGGGCGACTTCCGGCGCATCTATGAGTTCCTCGCCTCGCACTACGACGCCGTGGTGTCGATCGCGCTCACTTCCCAGGCCAGCGGCACCTATTCGGCCGCACTGGGGGCTGCGCAGCGCGTCAGCGCCGAGGGCCGCCCCATTCGCGTCGTCGACAGCCTGAACGCCTCGCTGGGCCAGGGGCTGATCACCATCGCCGCAGCCGAGAAAGCCCGCGACGGCGCCACCGTGGCGGAGGTCGAGGCGGTGGCCCGCGAAGCCGTGGCCACGACCCGCACCTTCGCGCTGCTGGCGACCGTCGACTACGCGGTGAAAGGGGGACGGGTGCCCGCCTTCGCCAAAGTGCTGGCGGACCGGCTGCGGCTCTCCGTGATCCTCGCGACCCGCCCGGACGGCAAGGTGGGTCTGGGCGGCGTCCTGTGGGGCCGTCGCCGGCTGCCGCAGCGCTTCGCCCGGTTCGCGGCCCGCCGCGCCGCGCGCCCTGTCGATCCGGGGGCGCCGCGATACCGCGTGCTCGTCGGCCACGGCAACGCCGCCGCCGAAGCCGAGGCGCTCGCGCAGCATGTCGTGGCGCAGTTCCCGCCGGGCTCGGTCGAATTCGCCCACGTCACCGACATGGGCCCCGCGCTTGGCGTGCATGGCGGGCCGGGCACGCTGATCGTCGCGCTGCAGCCGCTGGCGCCGCCGCAACCCGGCTGAGGCGCCCTCAGGGGGCGGAGGGCAGCAGGCGGCAGGTCGCGCCGTCGAGCCGATAACGCTCGCCGGTTGCCGGACAGACCGCCTCGGCCGAACCGTGCAGCGGCAGTTCCAGCCGCTCGCCGTGGCGACTCATCCAGCCCGTGCGCCTTGCGGGCACGCCGGTCACCAGCGCGAACGCCGGCACATCACGCGTGACCACCGCGCCCGCACCGACGAAGGCGTGTTCGCCGAGGGTCACGCCGCACACGATCGTGCAGTTGGCCCCCAGCGTCGCGCCACGACGCACGCGCGTGTCGCGATACTCGTCCTTGCGCGACACGGCCGCGCGGGGATTGATCACGTTGGTGAACACCACGCTGGGCCCGCAGAACACGTCGTCCTCGAGCGTGACGTTGTCGTAGACCGAGACATTGTTCTGGATGCGGACGTTGTCGCCGATCACCACCCGGTTGGCGACGAAGACGTTCTGGCCCAGCGAGCAGCCCGCGCCGACCACGGCACCCGCGCAGACGTGGCTGAAATGCCAGACGCGGCTGCCTTCGCCCAGCGTGGCGCCCGCGTCGACGATCGCCGAGGGATGGATCAGGGGTGCGGTCACGCTCAGTACTCCAGCGGCAGCGCGACGCGCTTGCCGTCGCGCGCCGAAAGATAACTCGCAATGAGGATCTCGAGCGAGCGCAGTCCCTCGCGTCCGTCCGTGTCCGGCTGCGCCCGGCCGCGCAGCGTCGCCACCACGTTGTCGTAGTACGCCGCATGGCCGTAGCCGTAGACCGAGCTGGTCGCGTAGTTGGCCTGCCGGACCTCCTGGTCCTCGGGCAGCGGGTCCGCGAACTCCCAGTGCTGGATCTCGTTGACGGCGACGCCGCCGATGCGCACGGTGCCGGTCTCGCCGATGATCGTGATGGAACCCTCCAGGTTGCGCGCGTAGGTCAGCATCGTGGCGTTGACCGAGCCGAGCGCGCCGGAGCGCCAGCGCACGCTGACCACGGCCGAGTCCTCGACCTGGATGTTGCGCGCCTGAGTGCCGACGTAGGCCTGCACGCTCTCCACCGGGCCGATCAGCCAGTCGACCAGATCGACGTAATGACTGGCCTGGTTCATCAGCGCGCCGCCGTCGAACTCCCAGGTGCCGCGCCAGTCGGCGCTGTCGTAGTACTCCTGGGGCCGGCTCCAGAAGACGTTGATGTTGACCATGAAGATGCGGCCGAAGCGCTTCTGCCGCACGGCGCGCCGCAGCAGCTGCAGCGTGGCGTTGCAGCGGTTCTGCTTCACGACGAAGAGATTCACGCCGGCATCGTCGCAGGCGCGGACCATCGCGAGCCCGTCGTGCCAACGGGTGGCCATCGGCTTCTCGGTGATCACGTGCACCCCGGCCGCGGCGGCCTTGATCGCCTGCGCGGAATGCAGGCCACTGGGCGTGCAGAGCACCACGGCGTGCAGCTGCGCCTCGCGCAGCATGCCCTCGAGGCAGGTGAAGGACGGCACGCCATGCTGGCGGCCGTGGGCCTCGGCGACCTCCGCCGAGGAGTCGCAGACCGCGGCGAGTTCGAGGTCTGCCGCATGGCGCTCGATCGCCTCGAAATGCCGCGCCGAGATGCGACCGCAGCCGACAATGCCGAGACGGACCTTCCCTTCGGGGACCAGCAGGCGTTTCTTTAACATAGGACCGGAATCCCCCGCGGAGCAGCCGCGGCAACGGGCGCAAATGAAGCCCGACCATGCACCGGGGCGCCGCGCCCTGCGTTGACCTGCGTCAAGGAAGTGGCCCGGGAATCGCACGGACCGCCCAGGTGCGCGAGCCGCACCCGCACACGGGGCAGCCCGCGGCTGCGGCCTCGCCGCTAGCCGGCATCACGCGACCCGCGACGCAGTGCGGCCACAAGCGCCAGCGGCCGGAGACTGCAGGCTGCCACCAGCAGCACCGTCACCACCATCACGACGTTGTAGACGATGGATGCGGCGATGCTCTGCGCAGCGTCGTGGCCCAGCGGGCCCAGCGCCAGCACGAAGGCCAGCTGCGTCGTGCCGGCTTGGCCGGGCGCACTCGGCAGCAGCAGTCCCGCAGCGAGACAGACCTGCGTGCCCAGCGCAGCCGCAAGGCTGTACTCGAGGCCCACTCCGCGCATGGCCAGAACCACGCACGCGCTCATGCAGGTCCACTGCAGCACCGACAGCAGCAGCGCGCCGCCGACCCGACGCGGTGACCGCAGCGGTTCCAGTCCGGCACGCGCGCGCACCAGCTGCGACTGCAGCGCCGCACCGGCCCGCGGCCCCAGCGCGCGGGCCACCGCCTGCGCCCCGCGGTCGACCCGCTGCGGCGCAGCCAGCAGGCCCACGATCAGCAGTGCCGCCAGCAGGCTCGCCAGCCCCACGCCGGCCACGACCCCCGCCAGCACACCATGCGAGGGATAGGCCCAGACCATCACGAGGCCGAAGCCCGCCAGCACCAGCAGGTCGAAGACCCGTTCCGCACCGATGCTGGCCAGCAGGGTCGCCGAGGGCAGCGCACTGCTGCGCCGCGCCACCGCGACCCGCGCCAGTTCACCGGCGTAGGGCAGGCTGTAGTTGACGGCAGACCCCAGCGCGACGCTGCGGAACAGCGCCCCGGCACCCGCACTCGCGTCCGCGAGCAGCAGGCGCCAGCGCCAGGTCTTGAAGCACAGGAACGCGCCGGTCAGCGCACCGATGCCGAGCACGCAGTAGAGGTCGGCCGCAGCCGCGGCACGCGCCGCGGCGCCCAGGGCAACGTCACGACCCAGCCACGCCAGCAGCGTCCCGCCCACCAGCAGGCCCGCCAGCACGCGCCATCCGCGGCCCGCGCTCACGGGGCACGGACACGGCTGCGACGGACGCGGCGCTCCCTCATGCCGGCGGCGAAGCCGCGGCGGCGCGTGCGACCAGGCGACTCACGAAGCCGGCATGGGACGGTGCGTGGACCGACCCGGTCGCCGCGATCGCACAACCCGTGGGGCAGGTCCCTGCCAGCCGCCGCACCTCGTCCAGGCTGACGCGGTTGTAGTCGTCGGCCGCGTAATGCTCGTTCAGGAAATCGGCGAGTGCGCCGACCTCGTTGGCCACGCCACGCTCGACCGCGCGGAACGACTGCTCGACGAAGTCCAGGAACGCCGGCTCCGGTGCCGCGCGACCGCGGCCGATGCCGACGTACTGCAGCCCGGTGGCGGCCACGTCTGCGGCGCGGAACGCGTTTGCACCATCCACCAGCGCACGCAGCGCGGGGCCCGCCGCACGGATGTCGGCCAGTCCGTGCGCGTACACGCCGTGCCCGGTGCACACGATGGCGATCTCGGCGCCCTGCAGGGCCTGCGCCAGGTCGTTCGTGAAGCAGTCCGTCAGGCCGCTGTGCGCCAGGTTGGCGTCGCGCGGCGGCACATAGGGATCGTGGATGCGCACGCCGCAACCCGCATCGCGCAGCAGCCGCGCCAGCGCAAGCGTCGGCGAGTTGCGGGTGTCTTCGGAGTCGAAACGGTAGGCCGCGCCCAGCAGCGCGATCTCGCGCCCGGCGAGCGCGCCGAGGCTGCGCTCGGCCAGCGCCACCGTGGCCGCGGGCGACTCGTCATTGATCCGGCGGGCCTCGAGGATCAGGCTGTCTGCGCCGGCGGCCGCGGACTCGAGTCGCCGCCACCACAGCAGGATCCCGTCCTTCGGCAGGCAATGGCCGCCAACCCCGAGCGTGGGCACGAGGATCCCGCCGCTCGGCACGGCCGTGGCGCTGTCGGAGGCCGCATCGACCTGGGACAGGCGCTCGTTGACGGCATCGCGCACCGCATAGAACGACACGTCGCGTTCATCGCAGTAACGCACGATTTCGGCCGCGAACGCGATGCGCACGTCGCGATAGGCGTTCTCCAGCGTCTTCACGACCTCGGCGGTCATGCTGTTCGTCTCGTGCAGCACGCCGCGCGTCACGATGTGCGCGTACAGCCGCCGCACCAGGCGCGGCGTCAGCGGGTGGAGGCCTGCCACCAGTTTGTCGGAAGCGGCCACGCGTTCGACCAGGCGCCCCGGCATCACGCGGTTGGGGCTGTTGCCCAGCAGCACGTCCCGGCCCTCGATCAGCCCGTGACTGGCGAACAGTTCGCGGATCACCGTTTCCATGCTCGACGGCGCGAGCGTGGACTCGAACACCACGATGGGGATGTTGCCGGCCGGCTTGTCGCGCAGCGCGCGCGCGAGCCCGTGCAGGCCCTCGAACAGCGGACCGTAGTCCGGGCCGAGGCCCTTGCGGTCGGTCTGGATGCTCACCAGGATGATGTCCGCGTCCGCGGCGTCCGAGTAATCGTGCGAGGCAGAGAGGATCCCGGCCTGCACCGCATCGCGGGTGATGTCGTCCAGCGCAGGCTCGACGCCGCCGATCACGGACTCCCCCCGGTTGATCGCGCCAACCTTCCAGCCGGAAGTGGCCGAATCGCGCTGCAGCACCACGATGCGCGCCGGCTCCTCGGAGCCGATCCTGACGCGGGCATGGGCGAGCAGTGCCGCCATCGGCATGCCGACGATGCCGGGTCCCACCACGGCGATCTTGCGCAGGCACCAGTGGTAATCGTCAGCGCTACGGAATGACAGGGGCATGCTCGGGGCCTCCGGGTGGGTCGATGAATGTCTGGTGCCATAGCTCGAGCTGCAGCAGGCCCCACAGCGCACGTCCGTACGCCTTGTCCTGGTCGATCAGACTCGCCACGGCCACGGGATCGAACAGGCCGCGCTCGCGGCATGCCCGGGACAGCAGTATGTCGTGGAAGAAATCGCGGGCACGTCCGCGCGCCCAGTGCTGCAGCGGCACGGGGAATCCCATCTTGTCCTCGCGCGCCAGCACCTCGGCCGGCAGCGTCGGCGCCACGGCCTGCTTGAAGATGTACTTGATCTCGGCGCTGCGGAACTTGATGGTCGGCGGGATCCGGCACATCAGGTCCACCATCCGCCGGTCGAGCAGCGGGACACGGGACTCCAGCGACACCGCCATGCTGACGCGATCCTCCACCTGCAGCAGCGCAGGCAGGCTCGTCATCATGTCGAAGTGGGTCATGCGGTCGAAATACGAGGGCGTGGCCGGCCGGTTGAACACCGCCGCAAAGCGCTCGAACATCCCGGCCGCGTCATGCGACCGCTGGTAGTCCGCGGTGTACAGGTCGAGCATTCCCTCGGTCCGGTCCACCAGCCGGAAATAGCGCTGGTCCATCGGCGCGAACAGGTCGCGCTCGAGATGGCGCTTGAGCATCGGCACATAGCGCTTCAGCGAACCCAGGCCGCGCGCCATGTCCTCGATCGGGATCGCGAGCGCGCCCTCCTCGCTGCCCCCCATCACCGCGGCCTTCATGGCCTGCTCGAGGTAAGCCACCGAGTAGCGCGCGTAGCCGGCGAAGATCTCGTCCGCACCCTGCCCGCCCAGGCACACCTTGACGTGCTGACGCGCCAGTCGCGACACCATGAACTGGGGGAACAGGCCGGGACCCGCCGCCGGCTCGTCCATGTGGTACACGAGCCTGGGCAGCGTGTCGACGAAGTCGTCTTCGCCCGGATACACGAGGTAGGAGCGCGCGTTCGCGGCATTCGCCACGATCTGGGCGTAGCGGCTCTCGTCGTAGTCCGGACCTTCCTTGAAGGCGCCCGTGAAAGTCTTGAGCGGTGCGCTCGAATGCTTCGCCGCCAGCATGGTGACCGTGCTCGAGTCCAGGCCGCCGCTGAGATAGGTCCCGACCGGAACGTCGCTCCGCATCTGCAGGCGGACGCTGTCCTCCAGCAGCTCCTGCAGCTGCTCCACCACTTCGGGTTCGCGCAACGGGGACTGCATCGAGAAGTCCGGCTCCCAGTAGCGTTCGGTATGAACGTTGCCGGAGGC
>CAJACZ010000207.1 GCA_903938365.1 uncultured Pseudomonadota bacterium
AGCCAGGCAGTGAACCTGGTCGCCGACATGGCGGACCGGATTCGCGCCAACGCCGGAGCTGCGCAGGCGTACGACAGCAGCCTCTACACCGGGGACCCCGCCACCCAGGGCTGCGCCCCGTCGTCGGGCGACACCGGCAACAACTGTTCGCCGGCGGAACTGGCGCAGGACGACCTCGCCCGATGGGCTGCGGCAGTGCGCGCAGCGCTGCCCGCGATCGGCGAACAGCCGGTCGTGGCGCGCGTCGACTACCTCGCCCCCGTCGCAGCGGGTTCGCCCGAGCGCTACCAGATCACGGTGGCCTGGCGCGAGCCGGGCGAGCCCGAACCCTACTCCTACCGTTCCGACGTGCTCATCATGCCGCGCGGGCCGCTCACATGAGACGCTTGCAGCGGGCGCAGGCGGGCGTGAGCCTCATCGAACTGATGGTGGCGTTGACGATCGGTTCGCTGCTCATCGTCGGCACCATCACGGTCTACTCCAACAGCCGCAGCACCTTCGCCGTCAACGAAGCGATCGCGCGCCTGCAGGAACAGGGCCGGTTCGCCATGACCGTGCTCGAACCGGACATCGAGCTGGCAGGCTATTACGGCTTCACGAACGCGGCAGATACGCTGCTGCTGGTCCGCGGGTCGAACCCGGGAACGGTGCTGGCCACGGCGGCGTCCCTGCGACAGCGGCCACTGCCGCCGCTGGCTCCGGAACCCCGTCGTCCGCCCGGAGTGGCAGACAGCGTGCATGCCTGCGGAACCAATTTCGCCCTCGACGTGCTCACACCGGTCGAAGGATCCAACGACGGCTTCGAACTCGGGCCTGCGTCCACCGCCGACTGCGAGGCATTCGGCGCTGGCGCCGTCGCGGGCGCCGACACCCTGACCTTGCGTCGCGCCTCCACCACCACCTCGGCACCCGCGGCGGGTCGGGTGCAGCTGCTGGCGGCGCGCCTGCGCAGCCGCACGGCGCAGATGATGTTTGCCGACGGCAACGCGCCGATGGCCCCGGACCTCGACCATCAGATCCACGACCTCGTGGTGCGAACGTATTACCTGTCGCGGGATTCCGACGATCGCGCCGACCTGCCCTCCCTGCGCATGAAGGCGCTGGCCGCATCCGGTGGCACACCACGCTTCGTCGACACCGAGTTGCTCATCGGCGTGGAGGACCTGCAGGTGCAGTTCGGCATCGACACGGGCGACTACGACAACGACGGCGCCGTGGATCCCGGCGCGGATGCCGACGACGACGGCACTCCCGAGACCGATGGCCGCGCCACGCGCTACGTGAACCCCGACTTCCCGGGGCTCGACCGCTCGCAGGTCGTGGCGGTCCGGCTCTGGCTGCGCCTGCGCTCCGAGCGCGCAGAGCCGGGCTTCGTCGACGCGCGCACCTACCGGTACGCGGATGTGGAATACACCCCGGCAGGCGCCGAACAGGGCTTCAGGCGGCTGCTGCTGAGCCGCACGATCACACTGCGCAATGCGAGGACTCTGTGAACATGAGCCGCCGAACTCCCGGACTGTCGCGGCGTCAGCGCGGCGTGGCACTGGTCATCGCGCTGATCATGCTCGTGATCCTCACGCTGCTCGCGATGAGCGGCATGAACACCGCCACGACGGAACTGCTGATGGCGGGCAACGAACAGTACCGCCGCAACGCTGCACAGACCGCCACCGCAGGAATCGAACAGGCGATCTCGCGCATTGCCGACACCGCCACTTCGCGCACCGCCGCGCCCACCGTGACCCCGCCGACGCTGCTGCCCGGCGCCGAGTCCGACTTCTACACCACGTCCACCCGCTTCATGGGCGACGAGACCGGGCTGCCGCAGTCCAGTGCCGACAAATTCGTGGGGCTGCACTACATGATCGAAAGCACCGGGACCTCGGCGCGTGACGCCCGCGACACCCAGGTGCAGGGCGTGATGGTCATCACGGCCACCGGCAGCCCCGGTGACAGCAGCTTCTCGCGCCTCGGCACGGGACTCGAATGAAACCGCAGCGACACGGTTTACTCCTCACGCTGGTCGCCGCGATGCTCGGGATGGCCGGCACGCCGGCCGTGGCTGCAGCACCGCCGATCGCCGCGGTCGAACAGGCGATCGAGACATCGGGCGACCGCCTCAGCCTGCCGTCCGGCGGCGTCGGGACGCTGGCCGTGACTCCCTGCGGCACCTGCAAGCCGCTTGCGCTGCTCGCCGGCGCAGCGACCCGGTGGGCCATCGGCTCTCGCAGCGTCGGTTTCGCCGAATGGCGCGAGGCGCTGGCCTCCAGTCCCCGTTCGCCGGTGCTGGTGCTCTACCGCCACGCAGGCACAGAGATCACCCGTGTCGTCGTCCACGTGCAGAAGAGTTGAGGCCGGAACGATGCGCCACCCCGCCATGCCAAGCTCCGCAGCCCTGTGCGCCGGCCTGCTGCTCACCCTGACCTGCGCGGCACCCGCGTGGCCGGACGACACCGAAGTCTTCCTCAACCAGGCCGCCGCACGCGGCGTGAAGCCCAACGTCCTGTTCATCGTCGACACCTCCGGCAGCATGGATGCGCTGGTCCGCGTCGCAAAGCGGCCTTACGACGCCGGCACGACCTACCCGGGAAGCTGCAGCGCCTCCAGCATCTATTTCGCGCGTGCCAGCGGCGGCGCGACGCCGCCCGCGTGCGAGGGGTCCTCGCGCGCCATCGAAGCCTCCAGCAACGCCTGCGCAGCCGCGCAGTCAGCGCTTTCCGGCCCCGCCGGCTTCTGGACCGGCAAGGCTGCGCGCTGGG
>CAJACZ010000208.1 GCA_903938365.1 uncultured Pseudomonadota bacterium
CTGCGCGGTGCCCGCGCCGATGGGCTTCCAGATGCGATCCGAAAGATGCCGGGCATAGGGACGCCCCGTCGCCCGCTCGAGCACCAGGCCCAGCGCCTGCGCATCGAGCGCGACGCCGCGATGCACCGTGCCGGGCGCCGACTTCAGCGGCTGCGACAGCACGACACGCCGCAGGTCGGAGCCGATGAACAGCAGCATCGAGGGCGAATCGACGCGGTTCGCGAAGGGCGGATCGGCCAGACCCGACTGGCCGCGCAGCAGGTCGCCGACGGTGATGCGGGCGCGCGGATCTTCCGCGCCCGCCCACTCGGGCAGATAACGCGAGGCCGGGGTGTCCAGCGCGGGGATCGCCCCCTGCTCCACCGCGGCAAGCACCGCGAGCGCCAGCAGTCCGCGGTGCATGGACTGCGTGTCGAAGGCGAAATCCGGCCCCACCCCGGGCCCGTAATCCTCGACCACCAGCCTGCCGTCCTGCACGACGACCAGCGCCAGCGTGTCGTAACCCCGCGCGACCTCGACCGCGGACGCGAACCGCGCGGCGCGCTCGTCGGCGGGTGCGGTGGGCGTCGGCCAGGGCCGCGGCGCCCCGCGCACTTCGGCCAGCGGCTGGTACCAGTCCGGCGAGGCCACCACGTCGTCCTGCGCGGGCTGGGTGCGGAAGCGCTCGGCTGCAAGGCGGTCGACCTCGCCTTCGCGCGGGGCCGGGGGCGTGGCGCAGGCCGCCAGCAGCAGCGCGGCCGACAGCCCCGCAGCCACGCGCGCAGGGCGCTGGCGCGGGCTCATTCGGACCGCCCTGCGGTGGCGCCGAGCAGTTCGCCTTGCTCACTGACGTCCAGAGAGACTTCGATCGGCTGACAGCACACTTGGCAGTCCTCGATGTAGAAACGGGAATGGTCAATCAGATCGACGTGTGTTCCGTAGACCTCGGCGCACCACGGACACTGCAGCTCAATGAATTCGCCGAGGGCTGCATCGCCCGCGCCGGCACCCGCGCCCGGTTCGAACACCGGCTCGAGCCCGTAGAGCTCGTCGATGGAGCGCGCGTCCAGGGATGCGATGCCTGACTTCAGCCGTTCGAGGGGTTGGGATGCCATGGGTAGAGGGATCATAGACGGCACAGCCGTCGCTTGAGGAGGTCGCTGATGCAGCAGCCGGAACCCGTTGAGATGTCCGCCCGCCTGCGGGGCACGCGCGCCGGAGCGGCGCTCCTGCTGACCGTGCTGGCCGTGCTGGCAGCGCTGCCACGGTCGGGCCAGGCCGCCACGGCGGGCGGGCTGGGCCGCACCCACGCGGATTTCTGTGCCGTGGTGCAGCGCCGCCTGACCGGCACCCCGCTGCCGATCGTCAATACCGTGCATGTGGACTATCAGGCCTTCGTCGACTCGAAAGCCACCGCGGAGCCGGTCGGCACACACCAGTACGACAAGCGCGACGTCATCGGCCGGCCGCTGCGGGTGTCCTGCAAGACCAAGACCGCGGATCACCTGCTCGCCGTCCACGGGCCGGCGGCCCTGCCGGGCGGCGGCTCCGGCGCGGCGCAGAGCTGTAGACAGCTCAACCGCGAAATCATCCTCGAGGCCTGGCGGAGCCTCGAACCGGGGCAGCGCGCCCGCGCCCCGCACCCGCCCCGGGACATCCTGCTCGACGCCGACGACATGCGCCTGACGGGTTCCGGCTGGCTCGAGCCCTACACGATGGTCTACGCCGATGCCGCGGGCCGGATCCACGTGAAGGCCCGTGCGCTGCGCGCGGAGTGGCAGGACTGGCGCTGGAAACTCCTGCCCGAGGCCTTCCGCGGCACCCATTACTGCCACCTCATCGCACCGGAGCACGCCCGCAGCCTGATGCTCGGCGAATCCGCGGCACCGCGCCGGGCCGCCGACTGAGCCTCAGCCGACCTGGATCTCGGCCTCGAGGTGGCAGGGCCCCTTCAGCGACCGGGAGATCAGGCAGACCTGTTCGGCCTTCTCGAGCAGCTTGCGGGCACGCTCGGCATCGGCGCCCGGCGGCAGCACCAGGCGTGCCCGCAGCACGAAACCCGTAAACTGCGTCACGCGCTCGACGCGGTCCAGGGTGCCCTCGGCCTCGCACTGCAGGGAAGTCCACGCGAACCGGGACGCCGTGGCGACCGCGCGGAACGACAGCACGAAACAGTCGGCGACGGCGCCGGTCAGCAGCGTCTCGGGGGACCACAGGTCACCGGGGCCATCGAACTCGCGGGGCCCGTCGCTGGCGAGCGACGAGAGGCCCGGCGAATCGAGCGCGACCGGACCGGCGGGAACGGCCGCGACCCGCACCTGATAGACATGAGGGAAAGGATGCATTCGGGAACCTCCACGACAGTCACGCAGGACAGCCGCAAGGCTACCGCGCTGACCGCCGGCCTGCTGGGCCTCGCGCTGCTGGGCCTCGCCCTGCTGGGGGCAGGCAGCCCCGGCGCCCTGGCGGGCGAACCGCTGCGCGAGACCGAGCAGGCCGAATCGAATTTCGCCTTCGCGCACCGGCTCGGCAGTGGCGTCTACGAGATCTCGGGGCGCACCGTGCAGATCTACCGGCTGCCGCTCG
The DNA here is from genome assembly GCA_903938365.1 of uncultured Pseudomonadota bacterium. Lineage (GTDB taxonomy): Bacteria > Pseudomonadota > Gammaproteobacteria > Steroidobacterales > Steroidobacteraceae > UBA964. The sequence continues at coordinate 2,566 of CAJACZ010000208.1, forward strand.
CCTGGGAGTGGCGCAAGGCCGAGGGCGAGAGTCCGGGGATCGCCGTCACGCTGCCCGTGACGGTGGGCTTCTTCGGCTTCAAGGTCCAGGACGTCATCGAGACCGGGCTGCCCGAGGACATCTCCACGCTGTCCTTCGTCCCCGGGCTGCGGCTGGACCTGCGGCGCGGCGAACACTGGCGCTTCCGCCCGTTTGCCGAGGCCGGCGTCGCCAGCGACCGTTCGGCGGAACTGCGCTCCACCGTGTTCTCGGTGGGCACCGACGCCGAATGGCGCGGCCCGGTGGGGGGCGTCGAGGGCCGCTATTTCGGCTCGCTGGTCTATTCGCGCGCCAGCATCCAGAACCGCGCGGTGGATGATTACGCCCTGCTGGTGAACGGCGTCGAGTTCACCCATGTCCTGGACCAGCGGGTCGGCAACCGGCGGCTCGACATCGCGCCCTATGCCGCGCTGCGCTGGTATGCGAACCCGCCTGCAGTTCCGGTGCTCAGCACCGCGGGCAGCGCACGCGCCGTCGAGCGGCTGCAGGGGGAATTCGGCTTCACCCTCGGCACCACCGAGCCCCTGCGCATCGGCCGCGTCACCCTGCCCCGCCTCGGCTTCGGCTACC
>CAJACZ010000209.1 GCA_903938365.1 uncultured Pseudomonadota bacterium
CTGGCAGCGGGAGAAGTCCGCCTTTCGGCCGGAGTGGGCCTTCGCGCACGAACTTGCTGCGCTCGCGGTAGAGCATCAACGGGGCCCCGGCCGACTGATTGGCGCACTCGTCGAGTTTCACGAGAAGAACGGAGGTGGACGACGTTGGTTCCGCGTGGATGAGGAGGGTCTGGTCCGCCCGGCGTCCATCCTGAGAGATCAGGAAGGTTCGCCGTATCGATACCGCCTCTTCTCGGTCGCGCGTCTGGCGATGCAGTGCAAGGTGATCGACCGACTTCCGAAGGCGCTGGAGCCCGAGGATGACGAGGAGGGCCAGGAATGACGACAGGCCCGGAGTGGCTGGATCCGGTCGGTGACGAGGTCCGCGACCGCGACGCCGGGCGAGTGCAGGCAGCTCTGCTCACGACCTACGAGCCCCCCGATGCAACGCTGCTGGTCGAGGATCTGCTGCCGCGCTGGTTCCAGCTTGACCGGGAAGCATCGTCTGAAGGTCGGGAGAACAGGTTCTTTCTGGTGGAGCTCGAGGAGGCGCTGCAGCAGCGGCGAGGCAAGCTCTCTGTGTTCTCGTCGAATGCGGTGGTCGATGCCGCCAGCCGTCACTGGGTCTGGTCGTACGTCGTCCCCCATCGGGTGGGTGCCCGCGGCGCGACCGTGCAGCATGCGAAGCTTTGGCTTTTGCACCGTGTGAACGACAACGGGGACGAATGTCTGGATATTCACGTGTCGTCCACGAATCTCACGCGATCGGCCAGTCGTGATCAGGTGCAGGCGGGATTTCGATATCGGGCTCCGCTGGAAGGGCGAGTCACTCAGGTTGCGCTGCGGAGTTGGGGAGCGCTTGTCCCCTTTCTCGGCGAACTTGGGGCGCACGCGGGATCGAGTGGAGAGGCGGCCGTGGCGCCGTGGCGCGATCTGCTGGGACGATGCCGGGCGCCCAAGGGGGTTACGTTCGTCGCGTCCGTGCCAGGGGTGCATGCCGGAGCGGACTGGGGCGTGCGGGCACTGGGGGCGGCGCTGAGTCTCCCAAACCATGGGGAGGTGGACATCCTTGTGCCGACGGTTGGGGAGTGGACGGGGCCCCAGATCGAGGCCTGGGCCAAGGCGGTCGGCACACGTCCCGAGCGTATCCGGCTTGCCTGGGTCGCCAAGGAACATCCATGGGAGCGGAACTGGTCGATGTCCGAGTCGAGTGTGACGAACCTGCGCGAAGCGGGCCCGGCCCTGCTGGATCTCGGAGATGCCAAACGAGATCAGCGGCAGCGAATTAGCAAGAACTTCCACCGGTCCGACGAGCGCTGGCCGCATGCGAAGGTTTACTGGTTCGAACGCGGCAGCACCGATCGGGTCCTGGTCACCTCTGCCAACTGGAGTACGTCCGCGTGGGGCGCCGTCATGGCGAACGGGCGTCTTCGCATTGGAAACTTCGAACTGGGCGTCCTGCTGTCGACCAAGACTCGGCCGCTACGAACACTTAAGGAGATGAGCCGGCCGCCCGCGACGGCGACTGCCGAGCGCGAATTCGAGGAGACGGCGTTGTGGGCGCACGCCACGTTTGACGGGCGCCTGCTCCGGACCCTGGTCCGTATCGCCGGTTCCCTGCCGCGAACGGTCGTCGCGATTGACGCAGACGAGCATAGGACACAGATTTCGGTGCAGTGGAAGCGGGTAGGGGAACTGCGCGAAGCTATCAGCCGGCATCGGTGGAGGGCCGGGCCCGCGGTCATCATCGTCGAAGTGAAGGGAATCTCGCACTGGATCCCTGTCCAGGATCTGCGCGACGATAAGGTTGCACGGCAGGAACCGCTAGGTCGGCCGCCTGGCATCAGCGCGGAGGAACTGAAGGCGCTGCGCGCCGCGCTGCTCGAAGAGCGCTATGGCGGACGGATTGCCGACGATGCTCTGCCATCAGGAAGTGCGGGGGAGGCAGGCCCTGATTTAAAAGGACCGAAAACCTCCGGCGACTACGGCGTATGGGTCATGGAGCAGGCGCGCCGTGTCCTGGCGGTCGTCGATTATTGGAGTGCCGCCCGCGCCGAAGCCGCGTCGGACTCGCTTCGAGCGGCTATAAATCGGGACGGGCAAGAGCAGCTGCGGCTATGGCGGCATCAATGCGAGCAAGACCACTGTCCGCATCGTGTCGCACTGGTAGTTGCCTGCGATGAGCTTGGCATGCGCCTCAAGCGTCCCTTATGACGAATCCGCGTCTCCCGGCACTGAAGGACCTTGCGTGGCTTCGGGATGCGGCCCTCTACGTACAGCGCTACAACACCGTAGCGGACGAAACTGGAAAGGCCCTCCTCATTGAGCCCACGCGGCGGCAAATGCGGACGGCGCTCGAGATCATCCGGCGTCTCAAGCGACCGACCGTGGGCGGTGCGAGCGCGTCGCCACGTCGGCGTGGCGTCTTACTTGCCGATGACGTCGGGCTCGGCAAGACGACCGTCGGCGCCCTGGTTGCGGGCATCTTCGCGGGCCGGGGATTCCGTGTACGCGTTCTCGCGCCCAATGCACCGATGGCGCGTCGTTGGCTCGCCGAACTTCAGGGACATCAGGAAGTACTCCGCAACTACGGCTATCGCTACCAGGCGTCGACAGGCATCCGCAAGCTCCGCGACCACCGGATCGCCATCTCAACCCACGCGCGAGGCGCGAATTCCGGGCACCTCTCCTGCGACCTACTGATCGTTGACGAGGCGCATCGGGCGAAGAATGATGGGAGCAAGTTCGCTAAGGCGCTGAAGAGCCCTCAGCACGCGATTGGTCACGTACTGATCCTCACGGCGACACCGTTCAGCATTTCCCCTGCCGAACTCGGGCGAATGCTGGATCTCGTCGGAGCGGACGAGAGTGTCCGGGAGTCCATTGATCACGCGGCGGATGCACTTCAGACCCTTTGGAATGGAAGCTTCTCCGGCCCCGGCTTCGCCGATCAGCTCGTGCAAGTGTGCTCCGATGCGATTCGGAGCATTGCGCCGTATGTGATCCGGCACGGGGTTTCGACGCTGCCCAGTACGGAGCAGCGGCGCTTCGGAACCGTCGAGGAAGGAAAACTCGACAGCCAGACTGCGACGAACGAGCAGCTCGAAATCCTGATTCGGGCGGATCGTGCTCTGACCCTTGGCAAGCGTGTCGGGGCGTGGCGGATGCTGCGAACCAACGATCCCAGATTTCACGTCGGGTGGAACCAGCTCCGCAAGGCGCTTCAATCGACCCGTGACGGCGGGCGTCGCGGCAAGGGCGATCCAGTCCTGCAGCGCCACGCGCGAGCCATCAGCGCGCAGCTGAAGCTGGAGGGCGATCATCCAAAGATGGTTGCGACGGGGGACGCGGTGCTGCGGATTGTTCGCGGGGACGAGCGGGTCGTGCTGTTCTGCGACCATCATGAGACTGCAAGGGAGCTGGCGCTGTATCTGGGCCGGCGACTCCGCGCGGAACTCCCGATCGAGGCGTCGCCGTCGCGGCCGTGGGTCGCCGCGTACCGCAACGCTTGTCGGTTTGAAGCCGACAAGCGAGGGGAGCGCCGTGCGCTGGATGGGTTCCTGGATTGGCTCGCATCGGCGGGCATCGCGGCGCAGGTCTCGTCGTGGCTCCCTGAGAGGCTCGGGACCGCGAATAGCCTTACGTCGGCGCTGAGGACCGTTCGTGCCCGTCCGCGGGCCTGGCCAGCGAACACTACCGCCGAGATCGCGGAGGAGCTTCGGTACCTGTGGACCAAGGTGAGGCAGTCATCGTCCAGTCGGGCGCTTTTCGCACAGGGCGGTCAGGCGGTCTGCGGCGCCAATCTCGACGCGCAGCGCATTGTGGCGGTGACAGATCCCCCACCGGACTTGCGGGGATGGGAGAGGTCGATCTTCCACCCGGGGTCGCCCGACACCGTGCTCGCACTGTTCAACAGCCCGTTCGGGCCCGATGTGCTGGTGGTGACCGATGCGTTCAGTGAGGGGTTCGACCTGCACCGGTACTGCCGGCACATCATCCACTATGAGCTCGATCCGAGCCCGATGCGGACCATCCAGCGGAACGGGCGGCTACGCCGCGTGGACTGTTGGGCGGCGCGCTCCGGCAAGCCGGTGGTGATCTCATATCCCGCGTTCCTCGGTACTCGTGATGAGCGTCTCGTGGAGATCATGCGCAGTCGATTGGATCAATTCGATCTATTGTTGGGTGGTATTGGACGTGATCTCGACAAGGAAGCGTCGGACAGTGACGCGCGGTATCGACAGGAGGAGGTACTGAACGTGGCGCGGCGGAAACTCGCGAGGGCGGCGAGGAGGTTGTGCGTGGTCAAGGCTCAGTGAGAGCCTGGGGCCGGAGGTTTGCTCGGTGCCGATTCGCTCCGGGCGATCGTCACCCGGAGCGCCGTCGTCCGTGACGGCACGCTCGGCCGTGGAGTTAGTCGGCGGTAGGTCGGACTTGGACAACGTGTGACAAACGCGACCCTATCGAAGGTCGGTAAGGCAATGTCGCGAATTGAGCGTGGCCGCATAGCTCTACTTCCCAGAGCCGTGGAAAGTGGGGGGATTACCGCCCCTCTGCAGGACTCTTCGGCTCGAGTCATCGCCGGAACCTCGATTTCTCGGACCACCGAAAA
>CAJACZ010000210.1 GCA_903938365.1 uncultured Pseudomonadota bacterium
CACCCACGACCCTGAACTGGGCAAGAACTTCGGCACCTATCGCTGCGAGATCAAGGGACCCCGCCTGCTCGGCGTGAACCCCGAGGAAGGCCAGGGCGCATGGCAGGCGTTCATGAAGGCGCGCGAGCGCGGCGAGAAGTCAGTCAAGGTATCGATCGCGCTGGGGCAGGACCCCGTCACCTGGGTCGTCTCCAGCTCGAAGCTCAATCGTGCGCGCGCCGACGAACTCGAAGTCGTCTCGGCCATCCGCGGCAGGCCGCTGCGCGTGGTGAAGTGCGAGACCAACGAGCACCGGGTGCCCGCGAGCGCCGAAATGATCATCGAAGGCGAGGTACCGCTCGACCAGGGCATGCTGCCCGAAGGCCCGTTCGGCGAGATGTACGGCTACATGGGCCCGCGCAAGGCAGAGAATTTCTGGATGAACGTGACCACCGTGACGCACCGGCGCAACCCCTGGATCGTCAACCAGTTCACGGGCATGACGCGTGGTTTCCCCACCGCTCCGCTCGAGCAGATCGCGATCGCCTCCGTGCAGCGGTTCATCCCGAACGTCACCGCTCTGCACACCCCGGTCGAGGCGACGGGCCTGTGCTTCGTCAGCATCACCAAGAAAAAACCGGGCGAAGCGCTGGAGATCGGCAAGCGGATCGCGCAGATCGTCGGCATCGCCAAGATCGTGGTCATCGTCGACGACGACCTGGACGTGCTGGACCGGGTGCAGATGATGCACGCCATAGGGTCGCGCTGGCAGCCGCAGCCGGCGACGGCCATCATTCCGGAATCACGCGGCATGCCGCTGGATCCCTCTCTCACCCGTCGACCCATGACCTCCAAGATCGTGATCGACGCGACGCGGCAATGGCCCGAGGAGGGCGGACCCCAGGCCTACCAGGCGCTCAACCGCGCGGAACTCGAACGCATGGCACCCGAGTCGTTCAAACGGGTCGAGGCCCGCTGGGCGAAGCTGGTCGGCAAGTACCGGCCGCCCGGCACCTGATCATGCCCCAGCCCATCGAGACACCGCGACTGACGCTGCGGGAACTGGCGCCAGTGGATGCAGGCTTCATCCTGCGGCTGCTCAACGAACCTGCTTTCCTCCGCTACATCGGCGATCGCGGAGTGCGCAACGAATCCCAGGCGCTCAGGTACCTGCGGGACGGGCCCATGGCGAGCTACGAACGCCACGGACATGGGCTGCTGCGGGTCGCGCTGAAGGCGACCGACGAACCCGTGGGAATCTGCGGCCTGGTGCGGCGCGACACGCTGCCGCATGCGGATATCGGCTTTGCCTTCCTGCCCGAGCACTGCTCCCGCGGCTACGCGGTCGAGTCCGCCGAGGCCGCCATCCGGCACGGCCGCACGGACCTGGGACTCGACGAGATCCTCGCCATCGTGGCACCCGACAACGCACGATCCATACGGGTGCTGGAGCGACTGGGGCTGACCTACGACCGCGAGGTGGTACTCACTCCCGGCGCCACGCCGCTGAGCCTGTACCACAGCTCGCTCACGAACCCGACCTGAAACCGGATGCGCTGGACGTCGGCTTCCACGAAATAGACACCGACCACGACAACCGGATCGACTTCGCGGAGTTCCTCGCCTGGTGGGAGGAACGCTGACGGCTGGGGTATGCTGCATCGCCCGCCGGATGCTGGAACCAGACCATGATCGAAAAGCCCCTCGAGAGACTGCTGTTCGCGTGCCGCTGGCTGCTCGCGCCCCTGTACCTGGGCCTGTCACTGGCGCTGATCGCCCTCGGGGTGAAGTTCTTCCAGGAGGCTTTCCACGTCATCACGCACGCGTTCACGCTGTCCGAGGCGGACATGGTGCTGACCGTCCTGGCGATGATCGACATCGTGCTGGTCGGCAGCCTGATCGTGATGGTGATGTTCTCCGGCTACGAGAACTTCGTCTCCCGCATCGACGTCGGCCCCGGCGGAGACACCCTCGGCTGGCTCGGGAAGCTGGACGCCGGCACCCTGAAGCTCAAGGTCGCCGCCTCGATCGTCGCCATCTCGTCGATCCACCTGCTGCGCATCTTCATGAACGCGGAAAAGATCGAGAACGACAAGATCATGTGGTACGTGATCCTGCACCTGACCTTCGTGGTCTCGGCGCTGATGCTGGGCGCGCTCGACCGCATGTCCTTCGCGGGGCACCGCTCCGGGAACTGAGGGCTGCGGGGCTCGCGCCCTTCAGGCCACTGCAGAGGGCTCCGGCGGACGGGCGGTGAATCGCACGTAGAGCGCAAAGACGAGCAGCGCGACGTTCGCCACGGACATGATGATGAACGGCGCCCCCGGTCGCCAGGCGTCGTAGGCGATACCCCCGATCTTCGAGATGGCGAGGATGCCGAGGGCGCCGAAGAAGCCGACCATGCCGATCACGGCGCCGCGGATCGGCCCCGGGGCTTCCTGCGCAATCAGCACCTGCGAGGCCAGGATGCCGCTGGTCTGGCCGATGCCGAGCATCACGGCAGCGCCGAACGCGGCAGCACTGGCCGCCGGGTCCGGCGTGAAGCCCATCCAGCCATAGCCGATCACCGAGAGCACGGTGGCCAGCACCATCAGGGTCACACGGTCGATGCGGTCTGCGAGCCAGCCGAAGAACGGCGCCCAGAGCATCGCCGAGCCCTGCACGATGCCGAACAGGGCGCCCTGCTTCGCCAGCGCTTCGGCCGCCGTGGCGCCGTCGGCAATGGCCGAAGCCTGCACCCACAGTGACAGGAACAGCGCCACGATCACGAGGTCGGCACGCGCGGCGAAAGAAGCCGCATAGGCGAGCGCGATACGGGGGCGGCGCCCGGCCGCGAGCCCCTTGCGGAGCAGTTGCAGCACGGGCTCGCGCTTCGTCACCTGGTCGGGCCGACCCGGCTTCAGTGCGAGCATGACCAGCGCGCTCACGAGGCACACCGCCGCGATGCTCAGGTAGGCCGCCGCACCTGCGCCGGACTCGGAGAAACCGGCCGCCTGGTAGACCTGAGGCAACCGCGACAGGACCGCGAAGAACAGCAAGGCGCCCAGTGCATTGAGCACGAACGAAATGCCGGTGAGCTTGCCGCGATCGGCATCGACCGGGTAGTCCGCGAGCACCGTTGCCAGCATGCCGCTGAGCGCAGCGACCCCGACGGCAAAGATCAGGCGGTAGATGAGCAGCTGGCCGGTGTCGTCTGCAAAGGGAAAGGCCGCATAGGCGAGCCCGGTGACCAGGAAGCCAAAGACATAGACCACGCGGCGCCCGGCGCGATCGGACCACGCCCCGAATACTCCGACCAGCAGCAGAGTCACGATTTCCGCCCAGAACTGCAGGTCGCCAGAGATGCCGCCGCGCTGCGCGACCGGCACGCCGATGTTCACCTCGAGCAGGTAGGGCTGCAGCGCGGTGGCATAGGTGAAGACGCCGATGCTGACGAAGGCCGCCCAGAGATACGCCAGCGTGTGCGTGCGCGTGACGCCGGGCATGAGCCGGACCGGTCCGAGCCGCTGCCCTGGATGTGTATCAGCCATCGTCGACCCCTCCTGTGTCCGGTTGACTGTGCCCGGTTGCCGGTGCCCGGGCATTGCGGGCTGTGGCCTGCGGCAAGTCAAATGCGACCGGCACACGCGTGTGCCTTGCGGACAGAGAAACAGGCTGGCGCGTCGCCCGAGGCCGATCCCGGGTTAAAGTCGGCTCATGAACAGATCGGGAAAAACGCGGAGCCCCTGGGCGATTGCGGTACTGCTTGCGCTGGCCTGGCTGCCGGCCTGCGTCTCGGCGCCGGATGCGAGCCGCAGATCCGGGGCCCCAGCCGCTGCGACGACCGCGGAGTTCTGCCGCGATGCACAGGCGCTGATCGTCGGCTCAAGGATTCCGGCACAGAACATCGTCCACGACGACTACGACGCCTTCGTCAAGTCGAAGCCCGTCGCACGGCCGCTGCAGACACAGCAGTACGTCATGTTCGAGGAAGGCCCCACGTCGCAGCCGCGCAGGGTGTCCTGCAAGATGAAGACCCTGGATCACCTGCGCGCCGAATACGGCGCAGACGCCGCAGCCGAGGACATCGGCTGTTCCGGCGTCAACCGCGACACCCTGGAACGGGTGCTGGCCTCGCTCACGCGGCCCGAACGGCGCCGGCTGCGCTTCAGGCAGGCGGACCGTATCGTCTTTGATCCCGACGAGTTCACGACGCAGGGACCGAAGTGGCTGGAGCCGCACGACTTCGCCTATACGGACGCCACGGGCCGGCTGCACCTGGTGTCGAGGGCGATGCGCAACGACTGGCTGGATCCGCGCTACGCGGGTTCCCCGCCGCAGTTCAAGGGGACGCGGTACTGTCACCTGGTCGCACCCGAGCACCTCAAGCGGATACTCACGGGCGAAGTGGCGGTGGCCGCCCTGCCCGACCGATAGTCCGCGGCGGCGCTGCGGGCGCGGGCCGACCCTAGCGCATCGTCACGAATTCCTCGGCGCTCGTGGGGTGGATGGCGACCGTGTCGTCGAAATCGCGCTTGGTCGCCCCCATCTTCACGGCCACCGCGAAACCCTGCAGCATCTCGTCGGCTCCGGCGCCGATCACGTGGCAACCGATGATCTTCTCGTCCGGGCCCAACGTAACGAGTTTCATCTCTGCCCGCGGCTTGCGGGCGGTCAGGGCGTGATACATGGGCACGAAGCCCGAGGTATAGACTTTGACTGCTGCAGCGCCGTGGCGCTCGATCGCCTCGGCTTCGGTTAGGCCGACCGTGCCGATGGGCGGGTGGCTGAACACCACGGTCGCGATATTGGAATAGTCAAGGTATCGATCGACCATGCCGCCAAACAGGCGGTCCGAAAGGCGCCGCCCGGCCGCGATCGCCACCGGGGTCAGCAAGGCGTGGCCGGTGATGTCGCCGATCGCATGGAGCCCTGCCACGCGGGTCGTCTGGTAGCGGTCCACGACCACCTGACCGCGCGCATCCAGCTCGACTCCCGCCTGCTCCAGGCCGATGCCGTCGGTCGCCGGATCGCGGCCGATCGCCCAGATCACCGCATCGAAGGGGCCGAGTTCCCGGCCATCCTCGGTACCGAGCCGCAGGGCGCCAGCCGGATTACGGCGCAGCGCGGCGGGCACGGCCTGTGTCGCGAAGGCGACGCCTTCGTCGCGCATGATGCGCATCAGGCCATCGGACAGCATGGTGTCGAAGCTGCGCAGCACGCGGTCCTGGCGGATCACGAAGCTCACCTCGCTGCCGAGCGCGGAGAACACGCCTGCCAGCTCGACCGCGATATAGCCGCTGCCCACGATGGCGACGCGACGTGGCCGCTCCTCGAGTTCGAAGAAGCCGTCGGACGTGATGCCGAGTCCGGCACCGGGGATCGCCGGAACGGAGGGTCGCCCACCGGTGGCCACCACCACATGCGGCGCGCTGTACTCGACGCCGTCGACCATCACCCGGCCCGCGCCTGCCAGCGTGCCGCGGCCGCGCACCAGATCGACTTTGCGGCTGGCGAGGTTGCGTTCATAGATGCCATTGAGGCGCAGCACGTAGGCATCGCGGCGCTGCTTCAACGCGGCCCAGTCATGGCCCGCCAGGCTGAGATCGAAGCCGTATTCGGCAGCATCGTGCGCAGCGTGGGCGATCTGCGCCGCATTCCACATGACTTTCTTGGGCACGCAGCCCACGTTGACGCAGGTGCCGCCGAGGCGCGCGGACTCGACGACCAGGGCGCGCGCGCCGTACTGCGCGGCACGCTGGGCGCAGGCGAGCCCGCCGCTGCCGCCGCCCATGACGATCAGGTCGTATCGCTGCACTGACATGTCCGGCTCCTGCTTCCGAAGGCCCGCGATGTTACACGCCGCCCGGGTAGAATGCGTCGCATGGACAATCCCCTTCTCGCCGGCCACGCGCTGCCGCCCTTCAGCGCCATCCGGCCCGAGCACGTCGAACCCGCCCTGCGCGAACTGCTGGCCCTCGGGCGCCAGCGTCTGGCCGCGATCGCGGCTGCTGCGGAACCGGGCTTTGCCAGCACCGTGGAGCCCCTCGAGGACGCGCAGCACCGTCTCAGCCGCGCCTGGTCGCCGGTCAGCCACCTCAATTCGGTGCTGGATTCCGAGGCGCTGCGCGCCGCCTACAACGCCTGCCTGCCCCTGCTGTCCGAATACCAGACCGACCTGTCGCAGAGCGAGGCGTTGTACCGCGCTTACTCGATGGTCGAGGAGCGCGAGGGGGCAGGGCTCACTCCCGAGCAGGCCCGGGTGGTGCGCAATGCGCTGCGCGACTTCAGACTTGCAGGGGTCGCGCTCGACGCCGGGCGCAAGGCGCGGTTCAAGGCACTGATGAGCGAGCTGTCGCAGCTTGCGGCTACCTTTGAGCAGAACGTGCTCGACGCCACCAACGCCTGGTCGCGCCACGTCGCAGACCCTGCCGAACTGCGCGGCCTCAACGAAGCGATCGTCGAGCAGGCGGCGCGCCGCGCCCGGGAGGCGGGCCGCGAGGGCTGGCTGCTCGGGCTCGACCAGCCCACCTATGTGTCGGTGATGACCGATGCCGAGTCACGCGCCCTGCGGCGCGACTTCTACGAGGCCTGGACCACGCGCGCCTCGGACGCCGGTCCGCAGGCCGGCCGCTGGGACAACGGCCCGGTGATGGAGGACATCCTGAAGCGCCGGCACGAGGCCGCGCAGCTGCTGGGGTTCCCGAGCTTCGCCGACTACGCCCTGGCCACCCGCATGGCGCGCAGCACCGGCGAGGTGCTCGAATTCCTCGGCGAACTGGCGCGCGCGGCAAGACCCGCTGCCGAGCGCGAATATGCCGAACTGGAAGCCTTCGCAGCGTCAGGGCCGCTCGAGGCCTGGGATGTCGGCTTCCACGCCGAGCGCCTGCAGCGCGCGAAGTACTCGGTCTCGCAGGAGGAACTGCGGCCCTTCTTCCCCCTGCCCCGGGTGCTCGACGGGGTGTTCGAGGTGGCGCGCCAGCTGTTCGGCATCCGCATCCACGAACGCGCCGATGCGCCCTCGTGGCACGCCGATGCGCGCTTCTTCGGGATCGAGGACGCCGCGGGCCGGCCGGTTGGCGGCTTCTACCTCGATCCCTATGCACGGCCCCACAAGCGCAGCGGCGCGTGGATGGATGAATGCATCGGCCGCAAGGACCTCGCGGCGGACTCCGCACGGCCGGTGGCCTATCTGGTCTGCAACTTCCTGCCGCCCGCAGGCGAGCGACCGGCCCTGCTCACCCATGACGACGTGGTGACCCTGTTCCATGAGTTCGGGCACGGCCTGCACCACCTGCTCACGCGGGTCGGCTACCCCTCCATCGCCGGCATCAACGGCGTCTCCTGGGACGCCGTCGAACTGCCCAGCCAGTTCATGGAAAACTATGCCTGGCACTCTGAAGTGCTGCAGAGGCTCTCGGGCCACTGGCAGACCGGCGCGCCGCTCCCCGCCGAGCAGCAGTCTCGCCTGATCGCCACGCGCCACTTCCATGCCGGGCTGGCCACGCTGCGCCAGCTCGAATTTGCGCTGTTCGATTTCCGCCTGCATGCGGAATTCGACCCGCAGCGCGGCGGCCGCATCGCCGAGGTCCTCGCGGACGCGCGCCGGGAGGTAGCGATCATCCAGACGCCCGCCTGGAACCGGTTTCCGCACAGCTTCGGCCATGTATTCGCCGGCGGGTATGCGGCGGGGTACTACAGCTACAAATGGGCCGAGGTGCTCGCCGCGGACGCCTTCGGCGCATTCGAGGAGCACGGCGTCTTCGACCCGGCGACCGCGCAGCGATTCCTGGACGCCATCCTGTCGCGCGGCGGCAGCCGCGACGCGCTGGACGGGTTCATCGAGTTCCGCGGCCGCAGGCCCGAGATCGGCCCGCTGCTGCGGCAGCACGGCATCGCCCCCTGAACCTCGCGTAACGGAAGCACGCACCATGGCCCTGACCTCCATAGCCACCTGGAACGTGAACTCGCTGCGGGTGCGCCTGCCCCAGCTCGGCGAATGGCTGGCGAGCGCGCAGCCCGACATCGTCGCGCTGCAGGAGACCAAGCTGCCCGACCCCGACTTCCCGACTACGGAAATCGCCGCCCTGGGCTACCAGGTCGCCTTCAGCGGCCAGCGCACCTACAACGGCGTCGCGGTGCTGTCGCGGCAGCCGGTGACCGTGCTGGCCACCGAGATCCCGGGATTCCCCGACGAGCAGCGACGCGTGCTCGCGGTGGACACCGCAGGCCTGCGGGTCATCAACCTGTACGTGCCCAACGGCCAGGCGGTGGGCTCCGACAAGTTCGACTACAAGCTGCGCTGGCTCGCTGCACTCCGGGACTGGCTCGAGGCGCAGGCGCGCGAGCATCCCCGCCTGGTCGTGCTGGGTGACTTCAACATCGCCCCGGAAGATCGCGACGTCCACGATCCGGTGGCCTGGGAGGGCAGCGTGCACGTCAGTGCACCGGAGCGTGAGGCGCTGCGCGGCCTGATCGCCACCGGACTGGTCGACGTGTTCCGCCAGTTCGAGCAGCCAGAAGCCAGCTACAGCTGGTGGGACTATCGCGCCGGTGGGTTCCGCCGCAACCACGGACTGCGCATCGACCTGATCCTCGCGGGCGCCGCACTGGCGGCACGATGCTCCTCCTGCGGCATCGATCGCGAGCCGCGGCGGGCCGAGCGGCCCTCGGACCATACCCCTGTGATCGCATGCTTTGACATATAGGATCGACGGATCCACATTTGGCGCAACCGAAGCTCGCCACGTCCCACTATGCCCCTTAGAGTCGCAGTCGAACCCAGCACACCGGCAGGCCCTGCGCTGCAAGGCGCGCTCGGGCCCACGACAACAACAACAAGCAGGGGTCCGGTGCTCAATCCTCGCCGCAGCGATTACGACGTCACCAACACCGTACAGGTGAGCTCGCCGGACGCGGTGCGCCTCGCCATCGCGCAATTGTTCGCGGAGACCTGGCCACGCACGCCGTTCGATGCGGTGGAGCGCTCCTTCGCCCGCCTCGAGGAACTCTTCAGCGGCCGCGACGCTGGATTCGAGGGCGTCGATACGCTTTACCACGATACACAGCACACGCTCGACATGACGCTCGCGATGGCGCGGCTCATGGTCGGCTACGAGCGCGAGGCGGCGCCCGAGGATCGCCTGGGCGGCGAACGCGCCGTGATCGGGGTCATCACCGCGCTGTTCCACGATGTCGGCTACCTGCGGGGGCGGGACGAGTCCGGCGTGGTCAATGGCGCCGAGTTCACGCGCGTGCACGTCTCGCGGGGTGCGCGGTTCCTGGTGCAATGGCTGCCGGCACTCGGCCTTTCGGCCTGGGGGCCCGTGGCCGTGGAACTGATCCACTACACCGGCTACGAGAAGCCGATCGACCGGATCCGCCTCGACGACCCGCGCGACCACTGCCTCGGCCGCCTGCTCGGCACCGCCGACATGACGGCGCAGATGGCCGATCGCTGCTACCTCGAGAAATGCCGGGACCGCCTGTATCCCGAATTCGTGCTCGGCGGCGTGGCCCTGCCCACCAGCACCGAGGGTTACCGGCGCGTGATCTACGCCTCGGGCCTCGACCTGCTGCGCCAGACACCGGATTTCATGCGCCAGGTCCGGACCAAGCGCCTCGACGGAGAATTCCGCAGTGCCTACCGGCATTACGCCGCACTGTTCGGCGGGAGGAACCCCTACATCGAGGCGATCGACCGGAACCTCGCCTACCTGCGCGAGGTGCTGCGCAGCGAAAGCTGGAAGATGCTGCGCCGCAATCCGCCGGTATTCGCGGCCGTGCCCGACGCGGTGGGCAACATGCGCGGCCTGATGGCGGGTTACATCCGCATGGCCTGGACCTAGCCCGGCAGTCCGCCCCCGTCAGGCCCAGGCGGCCGGCTGGCCAGGGGAATCGACGTCGCGCACGTAGCGCGCGTGGATGCCCGGGATAGCGGCCAGAATCTCGGCCTCGCCCTCCACGCCGCCAGCGACCAGCGCCTCGGCCAGCAAGGCGGGCGTGAGCGCCGCGGCAAATTCCAGCGCCAGCGGCGCGAAGCTCAGATGCCAGGGTTCGGGTGACACACCGCCGCGATCGCGCGCGTAGGGCTGAAAGAAGCCGTAACGCTGCATGTTGTCGCGCAACCAGCCGGAGAGCCGCTCGAACGGACCCCCCGCCGCATATTCAGCCGGCACCAGCTGCAGCGTCGTGCCTGCCGGCAGTGCGGCACGGTCGTAGACATCGAGGTCGGTGCCCCAGTGGTGGCGGCTCGCACCCGGCAGCGCCGACCACCAGAGAATCGCCTCGATCCGCGCGTCGGCGGACAGGCCCTGGCCATCCAGCGCGCAGCCGGCCCGGTCGAGCATCGGCCGCTCGCCGCGGAACTTGGCGTTCCAGATGCTGCGTTGTCGTTCGAAATCGCGGAACGAGGACGCCGGCACCAGGTCGATCCCGTCCGCCAGCGCGGCGCCCCGCAGCGCCAGGAACGGCAGCACGACATCGCGGTGCAGCGTGCAGCGCGGCAGGTCGAGCTCGACCACGTGCCCGCGGCTGCGACCGGTGAGCTCCAGGGCGTCGAGCATGCCGCGCGGCCTCAGTGCGCGGTCGCGCCGACCGGCCGACGCAGGGCGTCGAACACCTGCAGGAACACATCGAGGGGCTGCGCACCCGAGAATGCGTGCCGACGGTCGAACACGAAGGTGGGCACGCCGCTCACGTTCCAGCGCCGGGCGAGCGCTTCGAGCGCGTCCACCTCGCTGCGCAGCGCGGAGTCCCCGAGCGCCGCCAGCGCCGCGGCGCGCTCGAGCCCGCAATCGGCAGCCAGTTCGGCGAGGACCTCGGGATCACCCACGTCCAGGCCGTGGGTGAAATAGGCCTCGAGCACCGCTTTCTTGACCGGCGTCTGCACGCCGTGGCGGCGCGCCCAGGCAAGCAGCATGTGCGCGCGGCGCGTGTTGGGCGCCCGCCGGATGCGCTCGAAACGGAAGTCGATGCCCATCTGCCGGCCCAC
>CAJACZ010000211.1 GCA_903938365.1 uncultured Pseudomonadota bacterium
ACGTCCTGCAGCGATTCCTCGCGCTTCTGTGCCGTGACGATGATCTCTTCGAGCACCGCGCCCTGGACGTCCTGCTGGGCGTTCGCGGCGGGCGCGCCCAGCGTGGTCAGGGCGAGGCCTGTCAGCAAAGCGCTGCCGCGCACGGCAGTTCGGGTCCTGGACACCATGATGTTTCCCTCTGGTTGATTCGCGATCGGCGCAGCGGAGCGCCACTTCAATGTGACTAGATTGCCAAAATCCGCGGGATCAAGCACCCTGCCGCCTCTGGGTGTGGCGTTCCTGCAACGCCTGCCGGTACATCGAGCCATGCGCCATCCTTATGGATACGGCCCGACAACGCATTCTTGTGCTGCTGGACGGACGCATAATGACAGCCGTGTCTTCAATACCACACTTGCCCACCGACTGCGCCGCGTCCCCGGATACGCCGGAGAACCCGGCGCGGCGGGACTGGCTGTCGTGCGTGCCCGGCGCGCTGCTCCTGGCCGGGTCGGGGGGCGCGCTGGCAAGCGCCGCGGCGCCCGCCGTCGCAGCTTCCGCCCCACCAGGATCGCCCGCGGGCGGCCCCACCGACTCTGCGTTCATCGGCTTTCCGGACGAGCGCGAGCGGTTCCGCGCCCATTTCCGCTTCGAGCGCGACCTGCGCGACGAGGGTGAGGTGGTCTCCTGGTACCACTTCACGATGTTCGCGGTGGCGCCGGGCCAGCGGCCCCAGCCCGTGGTGCGTTTCGAGGGCATGGAGTACTCGTACTTCCGCCGGGTCGGTGATCTCACCTGGCGCATCCACGCCCATAACCTCTCGTTCCCGCGCGATCTGGCCACCGGGGCGTTCACGGACCGCGTGCTGAATCCCGTCACCGGCCTGATGGTGAAGCCCGAGCCGGTCGTGCTGCTCGAGGACCCCGGCGTCCTGCACTCGCCGCGCGGCTACCTGCCGCTGGATGCGCGCAGCGTGCGCTGGCTCGACACCTACCTGATGTTCCGCACCGAAGGCGACCTGGTGAAGGTCGAGCACATCCGGCCCACCCCCGAGGGCTGGCCGACCCAGTTCATCGAAACTTCGACCTGCTCGGTGTCGCGCGCCGACTTCGACGATCCGCGCGTGACGTCCCTGAAGTACCAGACCTCGGGCTTCTATCTGTTCCCCTGGTCCAGGTGGATGGGCATGGGCGATGCCCCGGGCCACATGATCGGCGCCTGGAGCGGTCGCAAGCTCAATGGTCCTGCCGAGCTGCCCGCCGAGTTCGCTGCCCGGGCGCGCCGCGAGCACCCGAAGCTGCTCGAGGCCCGCTGGGACGAGTTCAACCGTCCGATGCCTCCCGGCATCGTCGTGACCTGATTCCATTTTTGAATTCCATTAAATAGAAAGGGAGAAGCTGCAATGTCGACCCATGGTTTCGAGTCTCGCGCGCAAGTGCGTCGCGCCGTGCGCGCCGCGCTGTTGCTGGCGCCGGCCTTCGCCGCTGCGCCTTTCGCCCTGGCCCAGGATCGCGCGGCGTCCGCTGCTGCCCTCGAGGAAGTGGTGGTCACGGCCCGCAAGGCCGAGGAAAAGCTGACCGAAGTGCCGCTGGCGATCGCCGCCTATTCGTCCGCCGACCTCGCCAAGCGCAACGTCACCAGCCTCTCCGACATCGCGCAGTACACGGCAGGGTTCTCGTTCGAGTCCTACGCCGGTGCCACCACCCCGGCGCCGCTGATCCGCGGCCTCACGCAGAACGCACTGACGGACCGCAACCAGAACGTCGGCACCTTCGTCGACGGCGTGCACGTGCAGCAGCAGGGCAACATCGACTTCTCGATGATGGACCTCGAGCGGATCGAAATCGTCAAGGGCCCGCAGAACGCGCAGTACGGCCGCAGCTCCTTCGCCGGCGCGATCAACTGGGTTCCCAAGAAGCCCGTGCTCGGTGAATGGGACGGCTCCGCCGCGCTGACCGTCGGCACCGACGAGCGCTTCGATGTCTCCGGCAGCGTCAGCATCCCGCTGTGGGGCGACAAGCTGGCGGTCCGCATCGCCGGCAAGCAGACCGAGTTCGACGGCACCTGGAAGAACAATTCTCCCTATGGCGACCGCGCGATCCCGACCACCACCTTCGGCTACACCTTCAAGGGCACCGACGGCAACCTCGGTGGTTACAACAACGAAGCGCGGCAGATCGCGCTGCGCTTCCAGCCGATCGAAGCGCTGACCATCGATGCGATGTACTACCGTTCGACCACCGAGAACGACTTCGGCTACAACGTGTCGATCCAGCCGCGCGCCGCGGCGCAGGTTCCTGCGCTCGGTGCCAATAACCCGCTGAACTGCAGCCCCCGCATCACGGCGTCCTTTTCGATCGCCGCGGGCGGCAACCAGCTGTACTGCGGTGAACTCAACATGACCGCCAAGGACGTGCAGGGCGACCCGCGCGCGACCGGCACCTATACGCACTCCGACCTGACGACCGGCCGCATCGAGTACAAGTTCAACGACAACTTCTCGGCGACCTACGTGTACGGCCGTGGCACCTACGATTCGGCGAACTACGGCCCTTCCCCGAACCTGCCGGCCATCGTGCAGTTCGGCGATGCGACCGCGCCGCAGCCGGTCACCGGCCGTCCGTCGATCCAGTTCGCTGCCAGCCCGTTCACCGACCAGCAAGCCGAATCGCACGAACTGCGCGTCGACGGCAAGATCTCCAGCGTCTCCTGGCGCGTGGGCTACTACACCAGCGACGTCACGGACATCGGCGCCGCGGCCCTGCTCGAGCGGCGCCTGCCGCTCGCGCTGGATCCGACCGGCCAGGTCAATTTCGGCCAGTTCCCGTTTTCGGCCACGATCTCCACCTTCACCGACGAGACGGAAGCCTTCTTCGGTTCGGTCAGCGTCCCGATCGGTGATGCCTGGACGCTCGAGGCCGAGGGTCGGCAGGCCAAGGAGACGCGCAAGCAGCTCCCGCTCAACCGCACCACGGAGTTCACCGAGTTCACGCCGCGCGTGAACCTCAAGTGGCAGCCGCAGGCGGGCTGGATGTTCTACGGCAGCGTCGCCCGGGGCACCAAGGCCGGCGGCTTCAACGGCGTGACGGCGGACGTCTTCACCTTCGAACCCGAAGAGAACACGACCTTCGAACTCGGCGCCAAGCAGTCCCTGCTCGAGGATCGCCTGCAGCTTAACTACTCGGTCTTCCTCATCGACTGGAAGGACCTGCAGCTGAGCGTGCCGGACACCATCCCGTCGCGTCCCGGCGTGCAGGACGCGAACTACGTCGGCAATGTCTCGGGTGCGCAGGCCCAGGGTCTCGAGCTCGAGGCCGTGTTCCTGGCCAGCGAGCGCGTGCGCCTGAACTTCGCCGGTTCGTACGTGGAATCGACCTTCGACAACGACGTCATCGACACCACCTTCGGCCGGCTCTGCGAGACCAACGGCGCGGCTGCCTGCGTGTTCCTGCCGCGCTCGGCCACGCTGCCGCTGGGCGGCTCGCCGATCGGCGGCAACGACCTGCCGCGCACCCCGCGTACCAAGCTGTCGTTTGGTGCCGAGTACTTTGCCCCGGTGGGCTCGATGGAGCTGTCGCTGCGCGGTGACTACAACTACCAGAGCAAGTACTACATCGAGAACCTGAACCTCGGCGTCATCCCGGAACGTGGCCTGCTCAACCTCAGCGCCACGCTGTCGGGCGCGGATGGCGACTGGAGTGCGTCGGTGTGGGCGAAGAACACGCTCAACGAAGAGTACGTGTCGAGCTCGTTCGCCGTGTCGGTGGTCAACCAGTACGGTCCCGGCCTGGGCGAGGGCCGCACCATGGGCGTGACGCTGCGTTACGCGTTCTGAGCCCGTGCGGACGGGGCGGCGCGCGCTAGTCGGCGCGCTCCGCCTCGCTCCGTGCTGCTGTTTTGCGGGTCGGCAGGTGCAGCAGGAAGGCTGCCGCTGCCGCCAGTCCGACGGCCCAGTGCGCGATCGAAGTCCACGATCGCCACTGGGTGCTGCCGATGTAATAGAGCGCGAGTCCGGTCAGCGTCAGCCACGCGACCACGCCGAACAGCGTCCCGCCCGACAGCCGGCGCGACTTCATCCGCCAGCCCGCCTTGACGTGGCCGGGCCACAGCACGCCGAACATCCACAGCGCCCAGCAGCCGAAGGCAGCGTGGGCGACCAGCCACCATTGCTGGTGGGGGTGCGCGTTCTCGAAGCCGAACTGGTCGATGCTGCGGACGAAGTAGTGATACACCAGCCACACCGCGCCGGTGATCCAGACCCCCACCGAGATGCCGTACAGCGTGCGCCTGCGCGAGCGTGACAATGCCCCGAGCCTGGGTTCCCTCGTGTCCTGCGTCATGTCGATCCACCTACGTCCTGCCAACCCCGGTCGGGGTGGTGCAGGTAAGCACGGGCCCCGTAGCGCGCCAGTATGCCGGAGGCCCCGGCGCCTTCGGCCAGCACGACCTTGGTGAGGGCGTCGGCCACCGCGCAGCGGTGCGCCACCACGCTTGCGAAGCTGCGCGGGTCGACCGGCCGCCGGTCGCGCCCGTCGATGTGCGCGCTGCCCTCCGCCGCAGGGTCCGCACCCGGCAGCGGCCCGCTGCTGCTGGCGAGGCTGCCGTCGGCGATTTCCACCATCGGCAGCGGCGTGCCGGGGTGGCCCGGCACCCGCAGCAGCACGCGGTCGGGCTGCGGGCCGCAGACCCGCAGGTCGCCCCCGGCGTTGATGCGGCACTGCCATGAGGGGTCGGGTGCCATGTGCCCGAGGGCCACGTCGACCGCATAGCCCTTGGCGATGCCGCCGAGGTCGATCCACAGCGGGGCATGCAGCACTACGACATCCGGCTCCAGGAGCTCGATGTCGCGCCAGCATGCGCCCGCCTGGGCCTCGGGCGCACCCACGGGACGCGGCAGCCGTCCGCGCCGCACCAGTTCCGGGGCGACGCTGATGTCGAAGCTGCCCTGCGAGGCGGCCGAGAGCTCGAGGGCGAGACCCAGCACCTCGAAGGTCCACGGGTGGACGCGGACCGGGACGGCG
>CAJACZ010000212.1 GCA_903938365.1 uncultured Pseudomonadota bacterium
ATTTTGAGTTGCATACGATCGCACTCCTTATGGCGATGTCGATCTCAAGTCCCGAGCCAGGGCGGCGACTATCCACTCAACCTGCCGAAGATGAAGCGTTCTATGAAAACAGACGAGCCCGGTCCAGTCGCATCCGCGAGTTGGACCGACCCAAGGTTGGGCATCGCGGTGAATCCCATCAGACCCGCGACCACGGCCGATAAGTAGCGCGTGTGCGGCTTGCGCACCATCATCGAATGGGTGGCATACCTCGGAGGCGCCCTGGGGTACTGGTACACGGCACCTCTAAAACCGACCTATTCCGACTATTTCGCTCTCTAAAGATACAGCCCTGGTTAGTTTGAGTAGCCCCGGAGCATAGGAATTTCAAATGCCGTCAGCAAGGCGTGTAGAGGCCCGGGAACTGGGCTGCGGCGATTGCGGTGGCGCGTTGCCTCACATCAGCTGTTACCGGACGGGCCCGTTGCCTCACCTGAAATGTCACCGGTGAAAGCGCGTGTCACGATGATGCCATCACCGCGAGGGCGGCATCATGAGAAGCATGACGCACGCGACGCGGGCGGAGCTCGCTGAAGTCACGCGGGTTCACTATGCGGCCGCCCAAGGGAAGGACAAGCGCCAGATACTGGAAGAGTTTATCGCCCCCATCGGCTATCACGAGAAGTCTGGGATTCGAGTGTTGAACAGCGCCGGCCCGAAGCGCCGGAAAACCCGCACGCGGCCATCGCTCTACGACGGGGCGGTTCGGGCCGCCCTGATCGTGTTTTTGAAGGCGCCTGACCGGGTTTGCGGCAAGCACCTGAAGGCGCTGCTGCCGATCCTGCTGCCGGCTCTGGCGCGAAACGGGCACCTGAAGATCGATTGGGATATTCGGCCAAAGATCCTCGCGATGAGCGCGGCGAAAGTCGATCGCCTGCTGCGAGTACCCAGGAGCGTAACGCACACAAAGAAGGCTCCACGGGTCACACCAGAGCCGCACCGACGGATCAAAATGCGCACATTTTCGGACTGGAATGAGCCGCCTCCCGGCAGCATCGAGATGGACTTGGTTGCGCACTGCGGGCCGGTCAACCGCGGCAGCTTCGTGCACAGCCTGGTGCTGACCGACATCGCGAGTGGCTGGACCGAAGCTGCTCCGATCGTCGTGCGCGAAGCCTCGCTCGTCATCGAGACCCTCGACGCATCCGTTCGGGCTTGCCGTTTACCCTCCAGGCTCTCGACGTGGACAACGGCGGCGAGTTCGTCAATGAGCGGCTGATCGAGTACTGCCTGAGTCGCGGTATCGAACTGATCCGCTCCCGCCCCTACCGCAAGAACGACCAGGCGTGGATCGAGCAGAAGAACGGCTCCGTCGTGCGAAAGCTCCCCGGGTACCGGCGCTTCGAGGGCCTTGCGGCAGGACGGGCGATCACGCGCCTCTACGGAGCGTCGCGGTTGTTCGGTCACTTCTTCGAGCCCTAGTTCAAGCTTGCGACCAAACACCGCGGCGGTTCTAAGGTGACCGAGCGCTCTCACCCGCCGCAAACCCCCTGCGAGCGACTGCTCGCATCGCGGATAGAAAATTCAAAGGGCCCCTTGCGCACAGCCAACTTCGCCGAACGGGCCTGATGTCGGGACTGAGCCGGCCGCCGCCAACCCGAAACCCGCCAGTTGGGCGGCCGGGCAGGCAGCCGAAGGCCATCGTGCCCCTGAATCCTCTGCCCGGCCGGTTCACCGGTCAGGCCCCAAGCGCCCCTCTTCTTCAAACTCAAAGCAGGCGGGCCTGCGACGGCTCCAGGTGCGCGAGGATCTTCGCGATCACCTGCGGCTCCTCGATGCTGGCGATGACCTGGAGCTTCCCGCCGCAGCACGGAAGCGCAAGGG
>CAJACZ010000213.1 GCA_903938365.1 uncultured Pseudomonadota bacterium
GCTGGGTCTCGATCATGCTCACCAGCTCCTCGACCACGTTGACGTTGGAGGCCTCGAGCGAGCCCTGCTGCAGCAGGCCGAGCCCGTTCTGCCCGGGCGTACCCGACTGCGGCGGGCCGCTGGCGGCGGATTCGACCAGCATGTTTTCACCGCGCGGCTGCAGACCTCCGGTGTTGATGAAATCGACCAGCTGCAGCGAACCGACCTGGTTCGGTGCCGCCTGTCCGGCAAGCTGGACCGACACAACGCCGTCGTTCCCGATGCTCACCGACTGCGCGCCGTCCGGAATCGAGATTCCCGGCTGCACGACATACCCGCTGGAGGTCACCAGCTGGCCCTGTGCGCTGACGTTGAAGCTGCCGTCGCGGGAGTAGGCGCTGGTGCCGTCCGGCAGCAGCACCTGGAAGAAGCCGCGACCGTTGATCGCGACGTCAAAGGAATTGCCGGTGACCTGCAGGCTGCCCTGCGTGTACATCTTCTCCGTCGCGACGACCCGCGCGCCGGTACCGAGCGAGAGCCCGGACGGCAACTGCGTGTCCTGCGAGGCGGCGGCGCCGACCTGGCGCACGTTCTGGTACAGCAGGTCCTCGAAGGACGCACGGCCCTTCTTGAAGCCGGTGGTGCTGACGTTGGCCAGGTTGTTGGCCGTGACGCTCATGCGGGTCTGCTGTGCGTCGAGACCGGTCTTTGCGGCCCAGAGTGCGGGTTCCATGGCGTGCTACCTCGATGAATTCAGTAAAAGGGTTGCGGATCAGCCGCCGACGCGCAGCAGGCTGCTGGCGCTGCGGGCGTTGTCCTCGGCGGTGCGGATGGTCTTGAGCTGCAGGTCAAAGCGCCGCGACAGCTCGATCATCGTCACCATGGCGTCCGCGGTGTTCACGTTGCTCGACTCGATCGCGCCGGTGGCGAGCCTGACGGTGGGGTCGGGCGCGGCGTCGGTGCCGTCGCGGAGCCGGAACAGTCCGTCCGCGCCGCGCTCCAGGTTGCCGGCCTCGGGATTGACGAGCTTGATGC
Organism: uncultured Pseudomonadota bacterium; assembly: GCA_903938365.1. Lineage (GTDB taxonomy): Bacteria > Pseudomonadota > Gammaproteobacteria > Steroidobacterales > Steroidobacteraceae > UBA964. The sequence goes on from CAJACZ010000213.1 coordinate 1,015, forward strand.
GCCCGACGTTGGCCATCGTCTGCGGGCCCTGACCGAGCGGGACCACCGAGATCGTGCCGTCGCTGCCGATCAGCATGGAGCCGTTCGGGGGCACGACGATCGGCCCCGAGTCGCCCACCACGGCATGCCCGGACCCGTTGCGCAGTTGCCCCGTGACATCGAGCTGCAGGTCGCCGGCGCGGGTGTAGGCCTCGGTGCCATCCGGAGCCTGCACGGCGATCCAGCCCTCGCCTTTGACCGCGACATCGAGGTCGCGGCCGGTCTGGAGCGTTGCACCGTTCGTCTGGTCCCAGCCGACGGTAGATGTGGTCGCATAAGCCCGCGAGTCGAAACCTGGACCCTCGATCGCGCGGCTCATGAAGGCGCTCAGGTCCGCGCGGAAGCCGGTCGTCGAGGCATTCGCCAGGTTATGGCTGTTCGACGCCTGCGCCCGCAGGGTCTCCTTGGCGCCCGACATCGCGACATAGATTGACTTGTCCACCGTCGTTGCTCCTCAGTCAGCCAGATCAGCGGATGTTGATGATGGTCTGGGTGATCGCGTCGGTCGTGGAGATCATCTGCGCGTTGGCCTGGAAGTTGCGCTGCGCGGTGATCATGCTCACGAGCTGTTCGGTGATGTCCACGTTGGAAGCCTCCAGCGCGCCGGCCTGCACCAGCCCGAGCCCGGAGTTGCCGGCCTGTCCGCGCAGTGCCTGCCCCGAATCGGCGGTCTCCGCCCAGGATGTGTCGGCGAGCTGCTGCAGCCCGTTGGGGTTGGAGAACTGCGCGAGCGCGACCTGCCCGAGCTGGATCGAGCGCCCGTTCGTAAACCGCGCCTGGATGATCCCGTCCGAGCCAGTGTCGATGCCGACCAGCCGGCCCGTGGTGTAGCCGTCCTGCGTGATCGAACTGACGCTGAACGAGTTGCCGAACTGCGTCGCCTTCTCGAAGTCATAGTTGAGCGTGATCGGCGCCGCGCCGGTCGCCGGGGTGTAGGGCGGGAAGCTCACGACGCCCCCCGCGGGCGCAGCCAGGGTGCCGCTGCTGGTGAACTGCAGCGGCTGGGGCGTGCCCACCGCGTTGCCGTCGATGAAGAGGTGCTGCTGCCACTGGTTAGGGGCAGCATCCTTGACGAAATACACCGTCGCCGTGTGCGCCGCGCCCAGGGAGTCATAGACGGTCATCGCGCTGGCGTGGCTGTAGCTGTCCGGATCCGCGGCGCTGAATGGCGCGTTCGGCGGAACCGCTGCGCTGGCAGGCAGGTTCGCGATCAGCTCCACGTTGCCGGTGGCAGCGGGCGGGCTCTCGCTGTTGACGAGCCGGAGGTCGGACAGCGCGCCGGTGTTGAAGCCGCCCTGCGGCAGCGGCGGATAGATCTGCAGGCGCTGGGCGCTGCTGTTCACGACGTAGCCCTGGCCGTCCATCTGGAACGCCCCGGCACGCGTGTAGCTGAGCGCACCGCCTTCGTTGACGATGAAGAACCCCGGACCGCTGAGCGCCATGTCCAGGTTGTTCTCGGTGAAGTCGATGTTGCCCTGGCCGAACTGCTGCTTGATGTCACCGATCCGGACGCCACTGCCCGTGGCCACCGTGGCGACATTGGTTGCGGACACCGAGAACAGCTCGGAGAACTGGGTGCGCGAACCCTTGAACCCGGTGGTCGAGTTGTTCGCGATGTTGTTGGCCGTGACCGACAGGTCGGCCTGGGCGGCGTTGAGACCGGAGATGGCGACGTTGAAGCTCATGTGAGGTTCCTTGTTGGATTCAGTGTCTGCGGAAATCTTGGGGCTACATCACGCGGCGCACGTCGCCGAGCGCAAGGCTGCCGGCGTTCGTGTTGAGCGTCAGCGCGCCGCCTGCGGGGTCGATGCTCACGCTGTCGACGCGGCGCTGCAGCAGCAGCGGTGCCGACTCGGCGCGGCCGCCGAAGCGGGCGATCGCCTCGAGCCGGTAGCTGCCGGCCGGCGCCGCGGCTCCCGCATCACTGCGGCCATCCCAGGAGAAGTCCCTGAGGCCTTCATCCGGCGGCAGCTGGAAGCGGCGAACCAGCGCACCCGAGGCGTCGCGGACGTTCACTTCGACGGAGGTCGCGCCGGCGGGCACTTCGACCGCACCGGGCACGGTGCCGCCTGCGCCCAGGCGGGCGTCACCGCCCGTTGAAAGCACGCTGCGGCCGACCAGCGAGGCGCCCTCGAGCACCTGCGACGAACGCATCGAGCCGGACAAGTCCTCGAGGGAGGACTGCATGCCCTGGATGCCGGTGACGGTGCTGAACTGGGCGAGCTGGCCGATGAATTCCTGCGGCTCCAGCGGCTTCATGGGATCCTGGTTGCGCAACTGCGCGAGCATCAGCGTCAGGAACTCATCCTGGCCCAACTGCGTCCCGCCCTCAGCGGCGCCGGTGCTGCGAGCAGCTGCGGGCGCCTGCAGGCTTCCGATGGTGTTGCTGGGCATCATGGGCGGTTCTCCGGGGTGTCAGACAAAGGATTCGGGTTCACTGCCCGAGCCTCAGGGTGGCGAGCAGCATTTCCTTGGAGGCGTTCATCACCTCCACGTTGTTCTGGTAGGAGCGTGACGCCGAGATCATGTCGACCATCTGCTCGACGGCGTTCACGTTCGGCGCGTAGACATAGCCGTTCGGATCGGCGAGCGGGTTACCCGGCTCGTACCGCGCCAGCGCCGGCGTCTCGGATTCGACGATGCCCCGCACGCGTACGGCCGCGTTGCTGTCCTGGCCACCCGCAGCGGCGCGCACGGCCTCGAACACAGGGTGCCGGGCCTTGTAGGCGGTTTCGGCGCTGCTGCTGACGCTGTTCGCGTTGGCCAGGTTGCTGGCGACGGTGTTGAGCCGCACGGACTGCGCAGCCATTCCCGATCCCGCGATATCGAACACACTGAAGGTGGACATGATGAGTGGGTCTCCGGATTACTGGCCCGTGATCGCGGTCATGAGTCCGCGCAGCCGGGAATTCAGGAAAGTCAGCGTCGCCTGGTAGCGCACCGCGTTCTCGGCGAAGGCGGCCTGCTCGACCTGGACGTCGACCGTGTTGCCGTCGAGTGAAGGCGCGAGCGGCGCGCGATACTTCAGTGCCGCATCGCTGACCCCGTCGGCGCCGCCGCGCGCACCGATGTGGCCGGCTGCCGTGGTGGCGAGCTGCACGCCGCTGCCGGCGCCGCCAGCGGCGCCGAGCGCCGCGCGGAAGTCGAGGTCGCGGGCCTTGAAGTTCGGGGTGTCCGCGTTGGCGAGGTTGCGCGCGATCAGTTCGGCGCGCTGCGAGCGGACCTTGAGTGCATCGGCATGCACTCCCAGGTGGGCATCGAGATTGAACACGTGACGTACCTCCGCCGGAAAATTGGCTCTGCCGGGGAGATAGCAAGCTGCGTGCCAGAGCGCTTCCAGAACGGAAACACGGCTGTTTCGCGACCCGAGGCTGCGAATTCAGTGACGCAGTTCACGCGGCACCGGCCGATCGCTGCCGCAGCTGCGGCAAGGATCGGTCGCGGCGGTTGCCGCGTCGTCACACACTGTGTCGGCAGCCACCGCGATTTCTTTAGGACACGCCAGTGTGGCGCGGTGGCACGCAGCTTGCTCTATCCCTCCGCATGCCTCACGACGCCAAGCAACTGTCGCATTCCCCGATGATGCGGATCGCCCGGACGGCCGCGGGGCTCGCGCTCGTCACCGCGATGGCACTCGGATCGTCGGATGCCGTGGCGGCGGATCCTGCGCTGCAGTCGGTTGAATCCATCACGAGGGCCGCCGAGCAGACGGTACGCGAGTCCCTTCCCGCGCCCGATCGTGCGCGGCCCGCACCCACCATCCACGTGGCTGCGGGATCGCTGGACCGACGTCTGCGGCTCTCGGCCTGCGCCGGACCGTTGACTGGCGCGGTCGCGGCGGGCGGCGGCCTCCGCCACCGGACGGTGGTCCGCGTCAGCTGCGGCGGCCCCGCACCGTGGGGCGTCCAGCTCCCGGTCACTATAGAGAGTGAGTTCAACGTGCTGTTGCTGGAGCGGGCACTGCCCCGCGGGGCAACCCCGGGCGGATCCGATCTACGCTCGACCCGACGACGCGTCCCGGGCCTGCCGCTGAGTTATGTCCAGGACCCCGGCGAGTTGCGCAATCGGCAGCTGCGCCGCCCGCTCGAAGCCGGCACTGCCCTGCAGTTCGACGCGCTGGAGCCCGCCCCGGTGATCCGGCGCGGACAGGCCGTCACGCTCATCACCGATGCCGCGGGGCTGGAGGTTCGCGCGCCGGGCGAAGCGCTTGCGGACGCCGCACCCGGGCAGCGCGTGCGGATCAGGAACCTCGCCTCC
>CAJACZ010000214.1 GCA_903938365.1 uncultured Pseudomonadota bacterium
CTCGACGAGCGCGCATCGACCGACGCCTTCGTGGTCCAGCGCCTGCGCGCCGCCGGCGCGGTGCTGCTCGGCTCCACCAACATGGACGAAGGCGCCCTGGGCGCCGAAGGCGCCAACCCCTGGTACGGCACGACGCAGAACCCCCGGCGTCCCGGCTGGTCCTCCGGCGGCTCCAGCAGCGGCTCGGGCGCCGCGGTCGCCGCCGATCACTGCGGCTTCGCACTCGGCACCGACACGATCGGTTCGATACGGATTCCAGCGTCCTTCTGCGGCGTCATCGGCATGAAGCCCTCGCACGGGCTCATCAGCACCGGCGGCGTGGTTCCCGTGCACCTGCGCTTCGACCACGTCGGACCGCTGGTCAAGAGCGCCGAGGACCTGGCACTGGTGCTGCCGATACTCGCCGGCTACGACCCCGCCAGTCGCGTGTCCTTCCCGCTCGAGCTGCGGCCGCCACGGCCGGCGGACACGCACCGGACCATCGGCTTCGGCGTGGGCTTCGATGGCCTGTCGGTGAAGGAAGAAGTGGTCAACGCCTACAACCGCGGCCTCGCGGCGCTGCGCGGGCTCGGGGCGCAACTCGTGCCGGTGGACATGCGCCGCTGGGACCTCGCGCGCCTGCGACGCGCAATCCTGGCGCTGTGCGAGCGCGAAATGTGGCGCGAACACGGCGAACGGATCACGGCCCGTCCCGAGGATTTCTCGGACGGCCTGCGTGCGTTCATCCGCTACGGCGGCCGGCTCGCCGACAAGGATCTTGCCGCGGCGGAACAGCGCATTGCGCAGTTCCAGTCCGAATGGTCGGTACAGATGGCGCCGCTCGATGCCGTGGTGCTGCCCACCGTGCCCTGCCCGGCGTTCCCCCATGGCGAGAGGCACCCCCACAACACCGCCGAGCTGACGGCCATGGCGACCGGGGCGGCCCTGCCCGCCGTGAGTCTGCCGCTGCCCGTGCCGGCCGGCGAGCTGCCCATCGGCCTGCAGCTCATCGGCCACAGGGGAGGAGAACTCGACCTCGCGGCACTGGCGGTGGAGCTCGAGGCCGCACTCGGCGGCCGCCGCTAGACCCAGCGGCCGCCGCCGGGCCCGCCCGCCGTGCGCATGCTCAGTCCTCCGCGACCGACTCGTAGTATTCGGCGATGTCGCGACGCGTCGCGATCCACACGCCGCGCACCGAAGCCGCGTAACGCAGGAACTCGTTGAACGCGCCGATGCGGCCCGGACGGCCGATGATGCGCAGGTGCACCCCCAGCGACATCATGCGCGGCCGCTGCGCGCCCTCGGCGTACAGCCAGTCGAAAGTGTCGCGCGCGTAAGCGAGCCAGTCCCGCGGCGTCAGCGCCGGGGCGTTCCACATCTTCATGTCGTTGGAGTCGAGCGCGTAGGGCATGACCACCATCGGCTTGGCGAGCGACCGGTCCATGAACGGCTGGTCCCGGCTGAAGTCATCCATGTGGTAGCGGTACCCTTCCTCGCACAGGATGCGACGGGTGTCGCCCGTATGCAGGTACCGCGACAGCCAGCCCACGGGACGTGTCCCGGTGCTGCGCTCGATGCTCTCCGCGGCCTTGCGGATGAACTCGCGCTCGCGATCCTCGGGCATGCCGAGCTGGTGCGCCCAGCGGTAGCCGTGCGCGCACACCTCGTGACGGCCGGCGACGATGCCCTCCGCCACCTGCGGCGCCCGCTCCAGCGCCACGGCGGCTGCGGTGAACGTCGCCTGCATGCCGTACCGCTCCAGCAGCGCAAGCACGCGGGGCGCGCCTTCGTTGATGCCGTAGGCGTAGTTGGTCTCGTTGCCGTAATTGCGCACCGGCTTCTTGAGCACGATGCCCAGTTCGTCCACCGGGTCCGGCCCCCGGTCACCGTCCAGCACGTTGAACTCGGCGCCTTCCTCGACGTTGACCACCAGCGAGAGCGCGAGGCGCGCGCCGCCCGGCCATCCCCAGGCCATCAGTGGTACTCCTCGCCGCCCGAGACGTTCATGGCTTCGCCCGTGATGTAGTCGGCCTCGCCCGAGGCGAGGAACGCGCAGGCCTTGGCGATGTCCTCCTGCAGTCCGGGACGCCCGAGCGGGATGCGGGCCCGCATGTCCGCGAGGTATTTCTCCTCGCTCTTGCCCGTCGCGGCACTGAAGAAGCGGTTCTGCCAGGCACCGAGGCCCGTCGTGACGTGGTTCGGGCAGATGGTGTTGACCGTGATGCGCTGGGGACCGAGTTCGATCGCCGCGGTGCGGGTCAGCCCGAGCAGGCCGTGTTTCGACGCCACGTACGGGGCGGCAAACGGGAAGCCGGACTTCGAGGCCTGGCTGCCGATGTTGATGATCCGGCCGCCCTCGCCCTGCGCGATCATCTGCTTTGCCGCGTGCTTGATGCCGAAGAACGGACCCCGGAGGTTCACGCCGAGTACCGCGTCCCAGCTGGCCTGGTCCATCTCGACCAGCGGCTTCATCAGGTAGCCGATGCCGGCGTTGTTGACCATGATGTCCAGCCGGCCATAGTGCGCGACGGTGCGCGCCACCAGCGCGGCCACCTGCGCTTCCTCGAGCACGTCGCAGGCGAGGCCGATCGCCTCGCCACCGGCGGCACGGATGTCCGCGACCACCTGGTCGATGCCGGCGTCCGTGCCGATCGCATCGACCGGTATCTCGCTGCCGCGGGCCGCGCCGATGTCGCTCACGACCACGCGGCAGCCCTCGGCCGCGAGGCGCCTGACCATGGCTTCACCCAGTCCCTGAGCCCGTCCCGAACCGGTCACGATCGCCACCTTGCCGGCGAGATCTGAATACATTCCCATCGAAAAACTCCCTGTCTGCCTCGTGGGGGCCGCTGATAACATCAGCCCGCACCACAAGAGTCAACGCAGCGCATGCCCGACATCCAGATCGAATGGTCCCCTCCGCTCGCCCGGGTCACCCTGAACCGGCCGGACAAGCGCAACGCAGTCACCAGCGCGATGTGGCAGGAACTCGAGGCATTGGCCCGCCGGGTGGCTGCGGACCCAGCGCTGCGGGTCGTGCTCATCGGGGGCGCGGGGGATGTCGCCTTCAGCGCGGGTGCCGACATCATCGAGATGCAGCGGAGCCTCGCCGAGCCCGCGCGCATGCGCGTGATGCAGCAGGCCGTGCAGGACGCCCAGGAGGCCTGGGCACGCATCCCCATCCCCACCATCGCGGTGATCCGCGGCGCCTGCACCGGCGGCGGCTGCGGCCTGACCCTGGCCTGCGACCTGCGCCTCGCCACGCCGGACGCGTTTTTCTCGGTGCCGCCGGCGAAACTCGGCCTGGCCTACAGCCTCGCGGACACCAAGCGGCTCTCCGACCTGGTCGGACCCTCGCGCGCCAAGGAAATCCTCTACACCGGTCGGCGCATCGACGCGTCCGAGGCGCTCTCGCTGGGCCTGATCAACGACATCGTCGCAGCGGACGAACTGGAGGCGCGGGCCGGCGCGCTCGCCGCCCTGATCGCGGGCAACGCGGGCAATTCAGTGCGGGCGGCGAAGGCCGTGGTGAACATGATCTGCTCGGGCGTCTCGGCAGAGACCGCAGAGTCCCGTGCGTATTACGACGAGAGCTTCTCCTCGCCGGAATTCCTCGAAGGCGCACGCGCCTTCCTCGAGAAGCGCCGCCCCCGGTTCTAGCCCCCGGGCTGCGCAGCGACGAGGTAGTCGCGCACCAGCCTTGCGGTCTGCTGCGGGGCCTCCTGGACCGCCATGTGGCCGACGCCCGGCAGCACCTCGAGGGTCACGGCAGGCGATGCGACCAGCAGGTCGCGGAACTCATAGGCAAGTTCCACCGGCACCCGCGTGTTCTTTTCGCCCCAGATCAGCAGCACCGGCACCTGCACCGCACCGATGGTCGATTCAACGTCGCCCGATACGTACTGCCGCAGGCGTGCCAGCATCGCGGGCCGGTTGCCCTCGCGCATCCACATTGCGTACCACTCGTCGACCACCGCATCGGTCAGCCGGCCGGGGTCGCCGTAGCCGGCCCGCAGCAGCCCCCAGGCGAAGAACCTGGGCGTGACATGGGCGAAGAGGTCCGCCGCGCGCGGCACCTCGCGCGGCGTCCTGCGGCCACGCACGTCCTTTTCGAGCGAACCGGGACTGACCAGGATCAACTGCCGGACCCGCCCGGGATGGCGCACGGCGTAATGCATCGCCACGGTGCCGCCCAGCGAGGTTCCGCCGAGGCTGAAGCCCTGCAGCCCCAGCGCATCGACGAAGCGGGTGAACAACACGACGGTGCGCTCCAGGCTGTAATCCCCGGACGGATCCACGCCCGTCAGCCCGTGCGCGGTCATGTCGAGCCGGATCACGCGGAACCGGTCCTTCAGCGCAGCTGCCCAAGGCTCCCACATCAGGAGACTGGCGTAGTTGGCATGCAGCAGCACGATGACCGGGCCTTCGCCCTCGTCGCGGTAATGCACGCGCACGCCATCGACCTGCAGGAAGCGGGACGGTGCCGTCCCCCACCGGGCATCGACCTGCGCCGCAGGCGTATCGCGGTACGCCAGCACCCCCGCGAGCAGCAGCAGGCATGCCAGCGCGACGAGCGCCGCCAGCGTCTTCATGAGCCTAGTGACCATCGCCACCTCCCCGACCGCCATCCGCCCCACCCGGGACAGATATACTCGGCCCGCGCCCTGGAACAATGAAGAAGGCACCACAGTGTCCATTACTCCGGTCTCTGCCCCGAACGCACCCCAGCCGGGCTTCAGCCCCGCCTATGCCTGGTTCGTCGTCGCCGTACTGGCTCTCGCCAACTGCGTGTCCTTCATCGACCGCCTGATCCTGTCGCTGCTGGTGCAGCCCATCAAGGCGGACCTCGGCATCTCGGACACGCAGTTCAGCCTGCTCGCAGGCGCCGCGTTCGCGATCTTCTATTGCGGCATGGGCCTGGTCATCGCCCGCTGGGCCGACCGCTACAGCCGCAAGTGGATCATCACCTGCGGCGTCAGCCTGTGGTGCCTCATGACCGCACTGTCGGGTACGGCCCGCTCCTACGGCCAGCTGTTCCTGTACCGCATCGGCGTGGGCGTCGGCGAAGCCACCTTGTCCCCGTCGGCGTACTCCCTGCTCGCCGGGTACTTCCCGCCGCAGCGCCTGGCGCTGGCCATCGGCATCTTCAGCGCGGGCGTGACCGGCGGCACCGGCCTCGCTTTCCTGCTGGGCGGCGCGACCATCGGCTGGGTGATGGGCCAGGGCACGATCGACCTGCCCCTGCTCGGCGCACTGTCGGGCTGGCGGCTGGTGCTCGTGATCGTGGGCCTGCTCGGACTGCCGGTCGCACTGCTGATGCTGCTGGTGCGCGAGCCGCCGCGCGAGCCGGGCTTCGCGCCCGCCTCGACCGTCGAGGTCTGGCAGCACTTCCGCGGCCGCCTGGGTTCCTACGGCCTGGTATTCCTCGGCTACGGCACCACGGCGATCACGGCGTTCTCCGTCATGACGTGGACACCGGCGCTCTACCAGCGCCAGTACGGCGCGAGCATCACGGAAGCCGCCGCAGTGATCGGGACCGTGGCGCTCGTGGGGGGGCTGCTGGGCGCCTTCGCCGGCGGCGCGCTCGCCGACCGGCTCGAGGCGCAGGGTGACCGGCACGCCAAGCTCAGGGTGCTGTACGGGTGCGGGCTGGGACTGCTGCTGCCCTCGGTGATCGCACCGTTCATGCCGACCATGCATGGGCATGCCGCCGTCATCTTCTTCACGTTTTTCTTTGGCACGGCGGCGACGGGTCCGGGCGGCGCCTACGTGCAGTCGATCACGCCGGACCGGATGCGCGCGCAGATGGGCGCTGCCTACCAGCTCTCGCTGACCCTGGTCGGTGCCACGGTCGGCCCGTTCGCGGTCGGCTTCGTCACCGACTTCGTGTTCCGCGACGAACAGCGGCTGGGACACTCGATGGCGCTGGTCTCGGCGATCGCCAACCCGATCGCGGCGCTCGTGCTCTGGTTCGCCCTCAGGGCAGCACGTGCACGGCCTTGACCTGCGTATAGCTGAACATTTCGTCCAGGCACTCTTCGCCGCCCAGCCCGCTGTCCTTCCAGCCGCCGAACGGCGTCCCGACGAAGTGCTGGGCCGCCGTGTTGACCCAGACAGTGCCCGCGTGGATCCCGCGCATGCACCGCAGCGCCGTGTTGAGGTCACGGGTCCAGACGGCGGCCGTGAGCCCGAAGTCGGTGGCGTTGGCGAGCCGTAGCGCCTCCTGCTCGGTTTGCCAGCGCATCGCGCAGACGATCGGACCGAAGACCTCTTCCCGCGCCACGCGCATCGACGGTGTGACGTCGGCATACAGCGTGGGCTCCACCCAGAAGCCGCGCGCGAAGGCCTCCCCCGGCGGACGACGCCCGCCCGTGACCAGCCGCGCGCCCTCGGCCTGCGCGGACTCGATGAAGCCCATCACCCGTTCATGCTGCCGGCGGGAGTTCACCGGCCCCATCTCGGACTGCGGATCCACGGGATCGCCCAGCCGGATGCCGCGCAGCCGTGCAGCGACGCGCTCGACGACCTCGTCATGCACCGATTCGTGCAGCAGCAGGCGACTCGTCGAACCGCAGGACTGGCCGGCCCAGGAGAAGTTCATGCCGGTCACGGCCATCTCGACGACCCGGTCCAGGTCCGCGTCCGGAAACACGATGAAAGGGTTCTTGCCGCCCAGTTCGAGCGTGACGTGCTTCACCCCGCATTCGGCGGCCGCGCGCTGGATCGCCAGACCCGTAGGCACCGAGCCGGTGAACCCGATGCGCCGCACCGCGGGATGCCGAACCAGGCAGTCACCGGCGGGCAAGCCCAGGCCATGAACGATGTTGACCAGGCCGGCCGGCAGTGCGTCCCTGCAGAGTTCACCCAGCAGCGATCCCGTCAGGGGGCTTGATTCCGGGGTCTTCACCACCACGGCGTTGCCGGCCATCAGCGGCGCGGCAAGATGCGCCGCCGCGAACATGAACGGGTGGTTGAAGGGCACGATGCGCGCCACCACCCCGTACGGCTCGCGCAGCGTGAAATGCAGTCCGTGGGCGGTCGCCGGCACCGTCTCGCCCTTGAGTTCGGACCCCAGCCCGGCGAAGTATTCGAGGTAGCCGGCGGCAATCTGGATATCGGCGCCCAGTTTGGCGATGGTGTTCCCGGTGTCGCGCGCCTCGAGCTGCAGGATCTCCGGACCCCGCGCCCGGATGGCAGCGGCCAGCTGCCTCAGCATCGCGCCGCGCTCCCAGACCGAACGCGCCGCCCATGCAGGCTGCGCCGCCACGGCAGCCTGTACCGCTGCGTCCACGTCCTCGGCCGTCGCGTTGGGCACACGCCCCGTGATCTGCTCGTCGGCGGGGTTGATGGACGTCAGCCATTCATCCCCGGAGCCGCGGGTCATGCGGCCATCGATCAGCATCAGGTGATCGTCTGCACCCGACATCATTCACCTTCCACGATGCGCACGACGCTGCGGATCGCGGGCGCTTCGACCACCTGGACCGTGCCGGATGGCCAGGTCACCTCGATCCGGTCGACCGCCTTGCGCTGGCCGAGGCCGAAACCGATCACCGGGTCATTGGTCGAATTGTAGCCATGCGCGCTCTGCTTCTCGTGGTACTGCACGAGCTCGCCCGACACCACTTTGATCCGCGCGCCGTAACCGTCGCGGTTGCCGCGGCGTCCCTCGAGCTGGACGCGCACCCACGCATTGCCGTTGCCGCGGTTCATGAACAAGCGGTTCTGCCCGGGCCGGGGACTGACGCGCTTGCCACCGGCGTAGTAGGTCCGGTTGCTGACGAAGAGATCCGGGAACCCATCCGCGTTGAGGTCCGCTGCGCCCACTCCTGCTCCGATCCCCAGGCCCTCCGCACCCGAGCCACGCGTGACGTCCGCGAAGCTTCCGTCGCCGTTGTTGCGCAGCAGCGTGTTCTCGGCCTCTTCCCAGGCGATGTAGAACTGCACGAAGGGCGGAAAGTCGCTGATCACGTCGTTGATCAGGATGTTCGACGGACCGCCGTTGTTGAGGTAGAGATCGACGTGCCCGTCGTTATCGAAGTCCGTCGCGGTGCAGCCCCGGGTACCGCGGATCACACCCGCCCCGGAACGCAGCGTGACGTCCTCGAAGGCCAGGGCGCCCTTTTCCCTCAACCGGTTCATGATCATCCGGCCCGCCTGGTCGGCGAGCGGCAGGAAAGCGTCCATGTCGCCGTCGTTGTCGAAGTCCGCTATGCACGCCCCCTGTGCGTAGCCGGGGTTGATGAACGGGATACCGTTCGGCGGCCGGCGCGCACGGGTCACGTCCTCGAACGTTCCATCGCCCTTGTTGCGCAGCAGGATCTTGCTGTCGCGCTCGTTGGTGATGAGCAGGTCGACCCAGCCGTCCTGATCGAAATCGATCCAGTTCGGCGAACCCTGGGCGTTCGACTCCTTGAGCTTCGCCTGCACCGCGACGCCCGCGGTTGCGGTCACGTCGATGAAGCGCCAGCCACCCTCGTTGCGGAACAGCGCGTTCTCGATGTCACCGTCGGCGTTCTTCCAGAAGACATCCAGGTCACCATCCCGGTCGTAGTCCGCACAACCCACGCCCGCACCCGTATCGCCGATCCCGCCGATCTGCTGGTCGTTCGCATTGCCGGAGCGCATCAGCCCGGCTGCCCGCGTCACATCCTCGAAGCGGGCCGTGCCGGACTCCCTGAGCATGTTGCGGTACAGGGTCGTGGGCACATGGCGCTGTTTCGCCTGGCCCGGGGGCATGGTCGCGGAGAGCAGATCGAGATCGCCGTCGTTGTCGAGGTCGCAGAACACCGCGCCGCGACTCAAGCTGCCCGGGTTCTGCACGCCCCGCTCGGCCGCGACGTCCCTGAACACACCGCGCCCGTCGTTCTCGAACAGACGATCCGCGAGTCCGGGGGCGAGATCCTCCACGGGCACGAAGATGTCGAGGTCTCCGTCGCCGTCATAGTCGCCGAAAACCGGGCCGGTGGAATTCACCTCGAGGTCCTGGACGCCGCGGACCCCGGACTCGTCGGTGAAGCGGATGGGGGCTGCCGGCGGCCGCGCAACCGCCTGCTGCGGGATCGCCAAAACCAGCAGCAGGGCGGCCACCGCCGCGCCGGGAGCGCGCATCACGCGGGCCTCGGACGGGCCGTCAGCCGCTCCGGGAACTCGCGCTCCGCCCGGTCGAGGTACTCGCGCGGCAGCTCCGCGATGCTGCGCAGTTTCGCGCCGGAGGCGTGCCAGATCACGTGACCGGGATAATCCTTCATGTCCATCCATTTGAGCCATCCCATGAAAACCGTCGATGAAAACACAGAGGGCAGCGCGTCGATCCGGCGATCCAGCACGTCGCGCCGCGGCGCGAACATGGTCTGGCGCTGGCCGTGCATCGGCGGCATTCCGGGTGGATAGACCGTCTGGTGCTGCAGCCAGACCTGGTCGCGCATCGCATGCCACTGCAACTGCAGGGGACGCCGCGCCGGTTCCACCAGAGGCTGCCCGCTCAGGCGGACGGGCCAGATACCGTCCACCGAGTAGCTGAACCCAAGGTTGCCGCCCTGCACCGCGGGCTTCACGGCGTCCACACGCCCGGTCCAGGGATTGCGGAACTCGCGCAGGTACTCGTTCGTCTCGAAGTCACGGAAGAACGTGACCGTGTTGCCCCCGAGGATGTAGCCCGAAGGCACATGCTGGAACCAGTAGATCTCCATGCCTTCGAAACGGACCAGCGGCCGGGGTGTCTCGCCATCCCCCGTGACCGCGAAGATCACGCCGGTAAACCACCAGGGAACATCCTCCTCGCGGAGACTGCCCTGCATCCGCACCACTTCGCGCAGGTTTACCCCGGGCTCAGTGAAGTCGGGCAGTTCACGCGCGCCCGCGGCCTGCACGACGCCGCCGGGCAGCGCGAGGCCGCCGCCCCCGAGACCGAGCGCCAACCCTCCCATCAACACCTCGCGACGCGAGGACGGTATGTGCTTGCTCATTCGGGAAGACTCCCCTGTTTCGGAGGTTCGGAAGCGCATGAAAAAAGGGGCTGTCCGCGCTCCGGACAGCCCCCTCCCGGTACACCGCGTGACGCTCAGAACTTGTAATTAACCCGCAGCCCCAGCGTGCGGGGACGCGGCAGGTCCGCGAACGCTGCCGTGGGGATCGCGAGCCCGAAAGCGGCCACCGGATTGCGCAGGTTGGCGGGCACGATTCCCGGTCCCGCAACCACACC